>NZ_JAWOUN010000004.1:330053-406646 GCF_033339395.1 Vibrio sp. 397
GAATGGCGGTGAAGGAGGGATTCGAACCCTCGATACGGGATAAACCGTATACTCCCTTAGCAGGGGAGCGCCTTCAGCCTCTCGGCCACCTCACCGTTTTCATTGTTATATCTCAAAAGAGATATGGCGCGTCCTGGAGGATTCGAACCTCCGACCGCCTGGTTCGTAGCCAGGTACTCTATCCAGCTGAGCTAAGGACGCACTTTTTGTTGATAAATCAACGTTGCAAGAATGGCGGTGAAGGAGGGATTCGAACCCTCGATACGGGATAAACCGTATACTCCCTTAGCAGGGGAGCGCCTTCAGCCTCTCGGCCACCTCACCGTCTTGCGGAGGCACATATTACGTTTTACCGAAAATATGTCAAACACTTTCTTTGAAAAAATCTACGAAACTGGCTTAACCGTTGCTGATTTAATCAAAGTGACTATTAAACGAACTTTATCACTCTATTATGATGAAAAAAAGAGAGTCTTCTCTGAAAAAAAGACATTTATTTTCAAATAACTTTCTGAAGTTCGAATCAACATTATTGATGAATTCACAGCCATACTCAACACAATAGTTTCTGCAAATTTTCAAAAAAAGTAAAAACTAAAAAGGCCAACCCTTCGGTTAGCCTTTTTCATTCAAACTAAGCTCTGTAAACAGGAGCGACTTAGTAGTTACCTGAAGCAACGTTGCCATTGCCTTTTTCAGCTTGAATGCGCATGTAGATTTCTTCACGGTGAACTGAAACCTCTTTCGGAGCGTTAACGCCGATACGCACTTGGTTACCTTTAACACCTAGTACAGTTACAGTCACTTCATCACCAATCATCAGTGTTTCGCCTACGCGGCGAGTCAAAATTAGCATTCTTTGCTCCTTGAGTAATCTCTAAATTTTCTTGCTACAAAGCTATTATCCAACAAAAGTTATATTTTCGTAAACTACCTTGTTAGCGAAAATCAGCCTAAAAAGGCATGTTTTTGTTGAATGTTTAATGCTTCACTAGACGTAATGTAAGCATCATGCAGAATGTTTGCTGCTGTATCCACACATTCGGGTGCTAAAACTAGCATCATAGTGAGTGCATTCGTTGCTCTGAAATTGATCTCAATATCTCGCTTTGCCAACAAATCGCATGCGTGCTCTACCATTCCATTGGCCTCAAGCCCCACTGCGGTCAACAGGCTTACCACTTCACTATTACGGATTTTGTCGCTGAACACCAGATCGAACTTGGCACATGCATCTTGTTTTATCATGATACCTGCCCGTTCTGTTTCCTCGATCACATTCCAAATGTCGATACCCAACATCTGACATTGTTTTGTAGCACTAGATAAATGTTCTTTATCGACTTCGATTATGGCAAGGTCACGTTGAATGGCTATACCAGAGACGGCTTGATTGCCTAACTCCCCCTTTACCAGACTGCCTTCATTAACATCAAATGTCGAAAGCACGCGCAGTGGCACATTATTCTTCCATGCAAATTGCACTGAAGGTAAATGTAATACTTTCGCGCCTCGGCTTGCCATCGCTTCCATGGAAGGAAAATCGATAACCGCCAATTTTCGCGCGTTTTTCACTACACGTGGGTCACAAGTATAAATACCATCAACGTCGGTAAAGATTTGACACTCATCAGCGCGCAATGCGCCTGCCAGTGCCACTGCGCTCGTATCTGAGCCACCTCGACCTAATGTGGTGATATCCCCGTTCTCATTCACACCTTGAAAGCCTGCAACAATCACGATTTGGTCTTGCTCAAGCAATCCCAGAATTGTCTTAGTATCAATGTGTTTAATCGTTGCGTCATTGTGTTGATTATCCGTCACAATATTCGCCTGTGCTCCGGTAAGCGAGCGTGCAGCATGACCCAATTTATTGAGTGTCATTGCTAACAGTGCCATTGACACTTGCTCACCAGCAGAGAGCAAAACATCAAGTTCTCGAGCTGTAGGCACGCTATCTATCTGTTTAGCGAGGTCCATCAGTCTGTTTGTTTCGCCTGACATTGCAGACACGACAACAACAACTTGATTGCCATCATTTTTCGCCTTAATGATGTGTTCAGCAACTTGGTGGATTCTTTCAATTGAACCCACTGAGGTTCCGCCAAACTTTTGCACGATAAGGGGCTTTTTCACCAGTCTTCACCTTCCCAAGACCGAAGTCTCTTTAGAACTGCTTACATCTTCAGTATTTCCTTTTAGAAAAATTATATAAGCAGTAGTTACAACAAAAACCAAATAGCCTAAATGACTCGGTTAACTTTTGGTCAATTAAACCACTTGGCTGCTAAAAAAAATTACGCTCAATCAAAGAAACTTGATTGAGCGTAATTTTAGTAGTTAAAAGCTTATAAGCGCTCTTCTAACCAAGGCTGAACTGTTTTAATTGCCTCTGGTAGTGCGGCTACATCAGTACCACCAGCTTGAGCCATGTCAGGACGACCACCGCCCTTACCACCGACTTGCTCAGCAATCATCTTAACTAGATCACCAGCTTTTACTTTACCAGTTAGATCTTTAGTCACACCAGCAATCAGACCAACCTTGTCACCTGTTACGTTGGCAAGCAGTACGACACCAGACCCCATTTGGTTCTTGATGTCATCAACCATAGTACGTAGGTTCTTGCTGTCAGCGCCTTCAAGAGCTGCGACTAGAACTTTTGTACCATTGACTTCAACCGCTTTGCCCATGATGTTAGCGCTTTCTGCTGCTGCCATCTTATCTTTTAGCTTCTGCACTTCTTTCTCTAGCGCTTTTGCTTTCTGTGCAGATTCTGCCAGTTTCTCTTCATACTTCGCGTTTTGAGCTTCAATCGCGTCTAATGCAGCCTCGCCTGTTACCGCCTCAATACGTCGAATACCTGCAGCAATGCCGCTTTCTGAAGTGATTTTGAATAGGCCAATATCACCTGTGCTTGATGCGTGAATACCACCGCAAAGCTCTGTCGAGAAGTCACCCATAGACAGTACGCGTACTTCGTCGTCGTACTTCTCGCCGAATAGAGCCATTGCGCCTTTCTTCTTAGCAGACTCAATGTCCATCACGTTGGTTTCAATCGTGTGGTTACGACGAATTTGCGCGTTAACTAGACGCTCAACTTCTTTCAGTTCTGCTGCAGTTACTGCTTCTAGGTGTGAGAAGTCGAAACGTAGGCTGTCAGCTTTCACTAGAGAGCCTTTCTGCGTTACGTGCTCACCAAGAACTTGGCGAAGTGCTGCGTGTAGCAAGTGCGTTGCTGAGTGGTTTAGAGAGATAGCTGCGCGACGCTCTGCGTCAACGATAGTTGCTACTTCGTCGCCTTTCGCTAGAACGCCTTCTGCCATTACACCGTGGTGTGCGATTGCGTTACCTAGCTTTTGAGTGTCTTCAACACAGAATACACCAGCTTCAGTACGGATTTCACCAGCGTCACCACATTGACCACCTGACTCTGCGTAGAATGGTGTCTCACCAAGCACGATGATTGCTTTGTCGCCTGCAGATAGAGATTCTACTTCGTTGCCTTCAACGAACATCGCCGCTACAGAGCTAGAGCCTTTAGTACCTGTGTAACCACAGAATTCTGTTTGCGTATCAACTTTGATTGCTGCGTTGTAGTCAGTACCGAAGTTACCCGCTTCACGCGCACGTTGACGCTGCTCTTCCATCGCTTTCTCGAAACCTTCTTCGTCGATTGCGAACTCACGCTCACGTGCTACGTCGTTAGTTAAGTCAGCTGGGAAGCCGTAAGTATCGTAAAGTTTAAATACGGTTTCGCCGTCTAGTACTTTACCGTCTAGGTTATCTAGTGCTTCGTTTAGAATCGCCATACCGCGCTCAAGTGTACGACCAAAGTTTTCTTCTTCGATACGCAGTACTTTTTCAACCACAGCTTGTTGACGCTTCAGCTCTTCACCAGCCGTACCCATGATGTCAGCTAGAACGCCAACCAACTTGTGGAAGAATGCACCTTGTGCGCCCAGCTTGTTACCGTGACGAACTGCACGACGGATGATACGGCGTAATACGTAACCTCGACCTTCGTTTGAAGGCATAACGCCATCCACGATCAGGAATGAACATGAACGGATGTGGTCAGCGATAACGCGTAGTGATTGGTTTGATAGGTCTTCGTAACCGATCACTTCTGCTGCTGCTTTGATAAGAGCTTGGAATACATCGATTTCGTAGTTTGAGTGAACGCCCTGCATGATTGCAGAGATACGCTCGATACCCATACCAGTATCTACCGATGGTTTTGGTAGCGGTTCCATAGTCCCGTCTGCGTGACGGTTGAACTGCATGAATACGTTGTTCCAGATCTCGATGAAACGGTCACCATCTTCTTCAGGCGTGCCAGGACGGCCACCCCAGATGTGCTCACCGTGATCGTAGAAGATTTCAGTACATGGACCACAAGGGCCAGTGTCGCCCATTTGCCAGAAGTTATCAGACTCGTACGGCTTGCCGCCTTCTTTATCACCAATGCGAACAATACGATCAGCGGGTACGCCAACTTTCTTGTTCCAGATGTCAAACGCTTCGTCATCGGTTTCGTAAACAGTTACCAATAAACGATCCGCTGGCAGTTTAAGAACTTCGGTTAGGAATTCCCAAGCAAAGGAGATCGCATCTTCTTTGAAGTAATCGCCAAAGCTGAAGTTGCCTAACATTTCAAAGAATGTGTGGTGACGAGCAGTAAAGCCAACATTTTCTAGGTCGTTATGTTTACCACCAGCACGTACGCAACGCTGAGCCGTAGTCGCTCGAGTGTAGGCTCGTTTTTCTAAGCCTAAGAAACAATCTTTAAATTGGTTCATACCTGCGTTTGTGAACAGCAGGGTTGGGTCGTTATGTGGAACTAACGATGAACTTTCTACGATTTGGTGTCCTTTGCTCTCAAAGAACTTGAGGAACGCGTTACGAACCTCATCAGTGCTCATGTACATGCAGCTCTTCCTGAAAATAGTCGAGTTAGAATTTTGCCGTATTGTAGATCATGCAAACAGCTGAGACTAGTTTTCTTGAGGAAAAGAGGGAGTAGGAGAAAAAATTTGAAGCAAAACAAAAATCAGTGCGGACGACTGACCGTTAATCTTCGTCCTCAAAGCTCAGCGCGTAGCTGATTTGGTCAAAACTGTAGCCGCGATACTGCAGAAAACGAACTTGTTTTGCGTACTCTTTTTGGTCTTTGGCTTTAATACCTTTGAATTTCTTTTCTGCCGCCTGTTTAGCCAGTTCAAACCAATCTTGCGGCTCTTCAGCCATAGCTTGCTCAATCACCGATTCCGCAACACGCTTCTGGTTTAACTCTTGACGAATTCGACGCTCTCCATGTCCTTTGTATACATGCTGTCTAATTTGACTCTTCGCGTAACGTAAATCATCTAAATAGTTATGGTCTAGGCAAAAATTAATTGCGATGTCGATGTCTGATTCTTCATAGCCCTTCATCGATAATTTTTGGTAAAGCTCATACTGACCATGATCGCGACGGCTAAGCAATTGTATAGCAGCCTCTTTGCTCGATAATGTTGGCGCCTGGCGTTTTTGGTACATGATGATCCTAAAAGTATTTTTGCTGTACAGGCTCTCAATGGCCTTTGTGATAATTCGATTTTTGATTTCAATAGATACAACAAAGCCCCGCATTGCAGGGCTTTGTCATTTATTAATCTATGAGAGATTAAAACTCTTCAGCTTGCTCTGGCGCTTCACCAGCTTCAGGCGCTTCCGCAAGTGCTGGCGCTAGCAACATTTCACGCAGTTTTGTATCGATAGTTTTAGCCACTTCAGGGTGCTCACGCAGGTAGTTACATGCATTCGCTTTACCTTGACCAATCTTATCGCCATTGTAGCTATACCAAGCACCGGCTTTTTCAACTAACTTGTGCTTCACACCTAGATCGACAAGTTCACCTTCGCGGTTAAAGCCTTGGCCGTACATGATTTGTGTGTTTGCTTCTTTAAATGGTGCTGCAATCTTATTCTTAACAACTTTGATGCGCGTTTCGTTACCTACGACTTCGTCACCTTCTTTGATTGCGCCAGTACGACGGATATCTAGACGAACAGAAGCGTAGAACTTAAGTGCGTTACCACCTGTTGTTGTTTCTGGGTTACCAAACATCACACCAATCTTCATACGGATTTGGTTGATGAAGATACACATACAGTTAGACTGCTTTAGGTTACCCGTTAGCTTACGCATTGCTTGAGAAAGCATACGTGCTTGCAGACCCATGTGGCTATCGCCCATTTCGCCTTCGATTTCTGCTTTCGGTGTTAGTGCTGCGACAGAGTCGACAACCATAACATCGATAGCACCAGAACGTGCAAGTGCGTCACAGATCTCTAGCGCTTGCTCACCTGTGTCTGGCTGAGAAACTAGCAATGCATCGATATCAACGCCAAGTTTCTTCGCGTATACAGGATCTAGAGCGTGCTCTGCATCGATAAACGCACACGTTTTGCCTTCACGTTGCGCAGCAGCAATAAGCTCAAGCGTTAATGTTGTTTTACCTGAAGATTCTGGGCCGTAGATTTCTACGATACGACCCATTGGTAGACCACCAGCACCCAAAGCGATATCAAGAGAAAGAGAACCCGTTGAGATGGTTTCTACGTCCATTGCGCGGTTATCACCAAGGCGCATGATAGAGCCTTTACCGAATTGCTTTTCAATTTGACCTAGCGCAGCGGCGAGCGCTTTCTGTTTGTTCTCGTCCATTACTTTCTCCGATTTATTCATCTTCTTTGGGCGACGAATAGTAATTCATTTTTCTTAAGCAGAAGAACTGCTCAGCAATGAAAGTTATTATACTGTTGATTCATACAGTGTCCATACCTGTATGAAAAAAATTTGGCTGACCTAAAGTCATGATTTGCTCTAGCCCTTATCAATGCTGGGCTAAAACAAGTTAAGAAATTCTAGAGCAGATGTTGATACAATTGAGTCAACGCGTGCTCGACCGCTTTTTTGCGAACTTCTGCACGGTCACCAGAGAAATGCATGGTTTCTACTTGCTGCCAACTTTGGTTATCAGCAAAAGCAAAGCAGACCATACCGACTGGTTTCTCTTCACTGCCACCACCCGGCCCTGCAATACCACTGATGGATACACCGATGGTGGCATTTGAGTTTTTAATTGCACCCTGTACCATTTCAATCACAACTGGCTCACTCACTGCACCATGCGCTTCTAACGTTGAAGCTTGCACACCAAGCATCTCCATTTTCGCTTCATTACTGTAGGTGACAAATGCACGGTCAAGCCACGCTGAACTACCAGCAATGTCAGTAATGGCGGTTGCAACACCACCACCAGTGCATGATTCTGCGGTCGTTAAAACATGCCCGTGTTTAGCCAATAATGCGCCTAAATCGGCACTCAATTTTGTTGTTTTTTCCATAGCCAAAATGCCCTTTGTCTCTTTTTACTTGATAGGGATTCACGTATCCTAAGCCGCTACGGAAATAAACAAAAGAACTTACCTGTGAAAGCTGAACAAAAACACACTCCGATGATGCAGCAATACCTCAAGCTAAAAGCTGAGAACCCAGAGATTTTGCTGTTCTACCGCATGGGCGATTTCTACGAACTCTTTTACGATGATGCCAAGCGAGCTTCTCAGCTTCTTGATATTTCATTGACCAAACGTGGTGCGTCTGCAGGTGAACCTATCCCAATGGCGGGTGTGCCATTTCACGCCGTAGAGGGCTACCTGGCAAAACTTGTTCAGCTTGGTGAGTCTGTGGCGATCTGTGAACAGATTGGCGATCCGGCCACCAGCAAGGGCCCGGTAGAACGTAAAGTTGTGCGTATCGTGACACCAGGTACTGTGACGGATGAAGCGCTGCTTTCTGAGCGTGTCGATAACTTAATCGCAGCAATTTACCATCACAACGGTAAGTTCGGTTATGCGACGCTGGATGTCACCTCTGGTCGCTTCCAACTGACAGAACCAGAAACTGAAGAAGCGATGACAGCCGAGCTTCAACGCACTGCACCACGTGAGCTACTGTTCCCAGAAGATTTTGAACCTGTACATTTAATGGCGAGCCGCAATGGTAACCGTCGTCGCCCAGTCTGGGAGTTTGAGCTTGATACGGCTAAGCAACAACTCAATCAACAATTTGGCACAAAAGATCTGGTTGGTTTTGGTGTAGAACATGCGTCCTTAGGGTTATGTGCTGCTGGTTGTTTGATCCAGTACGTAAAAGATACTCAACGTACGGCTTTACCTCATATTCGCTCTTTAACGTTTGATCATCAGGATCAATCCGTCATCCTTGATGCTGCTACCCGACGTAATCTGGAAATTACTCAAAATCTAGCAGGCGGAACCGATAACACGCTCGCTGCAGTACTCGACCATTGTGCAACTCCGATGGGCAGCCGAATGCTGAAGCGTTGGTTGCATCAGCCTATGCGTTGCATTGAAACGTTAAACAATCGTCTTGATGCAATTGGTGAGATTAAAGAACAAGCTCTGTTTGCCTATCTTCAACCAACGTTAAAGCAAATTGGTGATATTGAACGTATCTTAGCGCGCCTTGCATTACGCTCTGCTCGCCCTCGCGATATGGCTAGGCTTCGCAATGCCATGCAACAGCTACCAGAGCTAGAATCTGTCACCGCTTCTTTGACCCATCCGTACCTAACGAAATTGGCGAAGTATGCAGCTCCGATTGACGAAGTATGTGACCTGTTAGAACGCGCGATTAAAGAAAATCCGCCGGTTGTTATTCGTGATGGTGGCGTCATCGCTGAAGGCTACAATGCGGAGCTCGATGAATGGCGAAAATTGGCAGACGGTGCAACAGAATATCTTGAGCAGCTTGAGCGAGATGAGCGTGAACGACACGGTATCGATACGCTTAAAGTAGGCTATAACAACGTTCATGGCTTCTTTATCCAAGTGAGCCGTGGCCAGAGCCATTTGGTTCCACCGCATTATGTACGTCGCCAAACACTCAAAAACGCTGAACGCTACATCATCCCAGAGCTTAAGGAACACGAAGACAAAGTACTTAACTCGAAATCTAAAGCGTTAGCACTTGAGAAACAGTTGTGGGAAGAACTGTTTGATCTATTGATGCCAAACCTTGAGAAGCTGCAAAACCTAGCTTCTGCTCTGTCTCAACTAGATGTATTACAAAACCTTGCAGAGCGTGCAGATTCGTTAGATTACTGCCGCCCAACGCTTGTGAAAGACGCAGGAATTCACATTCAAGCTGGCCGTCATCCAGTCGTAGAACAAGTAACAACAGAGCCGTTCATCGCGAACCCAATTGAGCTTAACCCAGCCCGTAAGATGTTGATCATCACCGGTCCAAACATGGGTGGTAAATCAACCTACATGCGTCAAACTGCGCTGATTGCATTGATGGCACATATCGGCTCTTATGTACCGGCAGAATCCGCACAGATTGGTTCTTTAGATCGTATATTTACTCGTATTGGTGCATCAGATGATCTTGCATCTGGCCGCTCGACCTTCATGGTAGAAATGACCGAAACAGCCAATATTCTTCACAACGCAACTAAGAACAGTTTGGTGCTAATGGATGAAATCGGACGCGGTACTAGTACTTACGACGGTCTGTCTTTAGCTTGGGCAAGTGCGGAATGGCTCGCAACACAAATTGGTGCGATGACCCTATTTGCAACTCACTACTTCGAATTAACAGAGTTACCGAACCAACTGCCAAACTTAGCGAACGTTCACTTGGATGCCGTAGAGCATGGAGACAGCATTGCCTTTATGCACGCAGTTCAAGAAGGTGCGGCAAGTAAGTCTTACGGCTTGGCTGTTGCGGGCTTAGCTGGCGTACCAAAAACGGTCATCAAAAATGCGCGTAACAAGCTATCTCAGCTAGAGCAACTGGGGCAAAACAGTGACACACCGCGTCCAAGTGCAGTAGATGTGGCTAACCAGTTGAGCCTGATTCCAGAGCCTAGCGAGGTCGAACAAGCTCTGTCAGGTATTGATCCTGACGACTTAACGCCACGCCAAGCTCTTGAAGAGCTGTATCGCTTGAAGAAGATGCTGTAAACAGACTCACACCAACGAGCAAAAAAGAAAAAAGGCTATGGGGAACCATAGCCTTTTGCGTATCTAGTGAAATACGGATTATTTAATCGTCTTCTACGTTAAATAAGTTTTCCATATTCAAACCTTGTTTGATTAGGACTTCACGAAGACGACGTAAACCTTCCACTTGTATTTGACGTACTCGCTCACGTGTCAGACCAATCTCTCGACCAACTTCTTCCAGCGTCGAAGGCTCGTAGCCTAGTAGGCCGAAGCGACGTGCAAGCACTTCTTTCTGTTTCGGATTCAACTCTTCTAACCAATGAATCAACGATGATTTGATGTCGTCATCTTGAGTCGAAACTTCTGGATCAGAGTTGTTTGCATCAGGAATAATATCCAGCAGCGCTTTCTCACCGTCACCACCGATTGGCGTGTCGACAGAGCTAATACGCTCATTAAGGCGTAACATTTTGCTTACGTCTTCGACTGGAATATCTAATTGAGCAGCAATTTCTTCTGCGGTCGGTTCGTGATCGAGCTTTTGAGAAAGTTCACGCGCAGTACGCAGATAAATGTTCAGCTCTTTCACTACGTGGATAGGTAGACGGATCGTGCGAGTTTGGTTCATCAACGCTCGCTCTATCGTTTGTCGGATCCACCATGTTGCGTAAGTAGAGAAACGGAAACCACGTTCTGGGTCGAATTTTTCGACCGCTCGGATCAAGCCGAGGTTACCTTCTTCAATCAGATCGAGTAGTGCTAGACCACGGTTACTGTATCGACGAGAAATCTTAACAACCAAACGTAGGTTACTTTCGATCATACGTTTGCGTGCCGCTTCGTCGCCACGTAGGGCGCGTCTTGCGTAAAGCACTTCTTCTTCGGCAGTAAGTAAAGGTGAGAAGCCAATTTCGCCCAAATACAACTGAGTTGCATCTAAGCTTTTACTGCTCGCGTCAAATTCTTCACGCGCAGTCGCTTTGCTTTCTGTGGATGATGATCTTTCGAGTTCGTTATCAATGGTCTTCACTGACGCATTATCAAATGCAAACTCTTCAACTTTGGTTACTGTGTTGCTGATACTCATAACGCCTCCCCCTGGCGAGTTAGCAAGACATGACAACTCAATATGTCGCTAAATGATGTCGCAAGTTGTTTTTCAAAGTTTTAAGGCAAATAGCGTTTTGGATTCACTGATTTACCTTGATAGCGAATTTCAAAGTGTAGTTTGACCGACTTTGCACCTGAACTACCCATGGTAGCGATTTTTTGTCCGCTTTTTACGCTTTGTCCTTCTGTGACCAGCAGTTTGTCATTATGTGCGTATGCGCTTAAATAATTGTCGTTATGCTTTACTATAATTAAGTTGCCATAACCTCGTAGCGCATTGCCTGAATAAACGACTGTGCCGGCTGCGGTTGAAACGATAGGTTGACCACGCTGTCCTGCGATGTCGATACCTTTATTTCCCTGTTCTCCCGCCGAAAAGTTCTTGATTACTCTCCCTTTTGTTGGCCACAACCACTTTGAGACTTTATCACTCTTTGCTGTGGTAGTTGGCGCTTTTTGCTTCACTTTTTGGTTATCTTTTGAACCAACATACTCCTTTGTTTTCGATTGTTCAACCTTCTTTGGAGGCTGTTTTTGTACGACTTTAGGCTTAGTCTCTGTAGGTTTTTGACTAGAGTTTTTACTCGAAGGTTTAGGTTTAGAGGCTGTTGATGTTTTCGTCACTGGAGCTGGGGGGGGCGTAACAACAGGAGCCACAACGGGTTCAACTTTTTGACCATATTTAGGGGCGACATATTTCGGAGCCCAAAGTTTTAGCCTCTGTCCTGGGTAGATAGTGTAAGGCTGAGTTAACTCATTGTAACGAACAAGATCATTTACATCTTTATCTGTGACATAAGCTATGAAGTAAAGCGTATCGCCTTTTTTTACCTCATAATAACTCCCTCTGTAACTCCCTCTTTCAAGGCTTGAATAGTCTTTTTTTAGGCTAGAGACAGGTGCAGGGGAATGCGCTGCACAACCAACTAGTCCTGCAGCAAACACAAAGCTAATACCAATATGACGTAGTAACTTATTCACCTATCCCCAACCCTTAAGCTAAATCACCCGCAACCAGAGGTACGAACCGAACCATTTCTACAACGGTAGAGAGATATTCGTCTCCCTTACGCTCTATTTTTAATAACTGTTGCTCCGTATCTCCAACAGGAATGACCATTTTGCCGCCATCTCTTAATTGTGAGAGAAGAGCTTGGGGAATCACTTCAGCGGCAGCGGTAACAATAATAGCATCGAAAGGACCTCTCGCTTCCCAGCCCTGCCACCCATCAGCATGCTTAGTTGAAACATTGTAAATATCCAATTGCTTCAGGCGACGCTTTGCTTCCCATTGCAACGATTTAATTCGCTCAACGGAGTATACATGATCAACAATTTGCGCCAGTACCGCGGTTTGATAACCCGATCCCGTTCCGATTTCCAGAACACGACTCGCCGGCTCTAGCTCAAGCAACTCGGTCATACGCGCAACGATATAAGGCTGAGAAATAGTTTGTCCCTGACCAATTGGTAACGCATTGTTATCATAGGCTTGGTGCATCATCGCTTGAGAAACAAAGCTTTCTCGTGGCAAGCGTTGGATAGCATCCAGAACTCTTTGGTCTTTGATGCCACTGGAGATAAGAAACGCTATCAACCTGTCAGCATGTGGGTTACTCATTACTTCTCTTCCTTTAACCAACTATCCATAGCACGCAGCGACTCGTGAGCGGTGAGATCAACTTGCAGAGGCGTCATTGAAACTCGGCCATGCTCAATTGCATAAAAGTCCGTGCCCTCTCCTGCATCTTGCTCCTTTCCTGGTGGCCCTAACCAATAAATGTCATGGCCTCTCGGATCTTTCTGCTTGATCATATTCTCTGCGTGATGACGTGCACCTAAACGCGTAACTTCAATTTCACCTAAATTCTCTGATGGTAAGTCAGGCACGTTTACGTTCAGTAGACGATTCGTTGGAATCGGCGACGCTAAATGCTGTTGTACAATGTGACGTGCAATTTTAGCGGCGGATTCGAAATGTCGCTTACCCACTAGAGAAAAAGCCACCGACTGAACGCCAAGGAAATGACCTTCCATGGCGGCTGCTACTGTTCCAGAATAAAGAACATCATCACCCAAATTAGCGCCATGGTTGATTCCTGACAGAACAAGATCAGGCAAATCATCTTTCATTAGCTCATTCAGCGCGAAATGCACACAATCCGTGGGCGTGCCTTGCACTGAGTAGATATTTGGGGCAATTTCAGTCACGCGTAATGGTTGTTCTAATGTGAGTGAATTCGAAGCACCTGAACGATTTCGATCAGGTGCGACAATGGTCACTTCGGCGATATCTCTCAACTCATCAGCGAGGGCATGAATCCCTTGTGCATGAACACCATCATCATTGCTGATTAAGACTCTTAAGGGCTTCGGGTTTCGTGAATCCTGTTCCATTAGTATTCTCTTTCTACTTCAACCTCATTAACTAACTCACGAACAATAGAGGTCGCAAAAGATCCCGCATCCAGTGAGAAAGTCAGCGTAATGTTGTTACCTTCAACCGTCCAAGCTAAATCTTTTGGCTTCAGCGCAATATCGCGACGATCGTGGCGCATGCGATTACCACGAATCAACGCCATGAGGTCAGGCTCTTCGTCTAAAAACGGTTGCTCTAATGCCAGAGCCTCGGCTTGAGTAGGCAGTGCATTATCGCCAGCAAGCGCAGCGGTAATTGCCGCTTCACCTTGTGCAAATTGCACTTGCAAATCAGTGATGTTGTTTGCATCAATCAACTGAGTGCCAGAATTCGTCTGTGCAATGTCACCATCAATGAACTTATCAAACACACAATTCTCTAGACGAGCTGAAACGATGCGGTTGAAAATCCACGAACGAGCCGCTGATAAATACATGCTTCGCTTGTTTTGATTGCGGGTACGAACGTTTTCGCGTCCCCATCGACGTGCTTCTTCAAGGTTGTTGCCATCGTTACCAAAACGCTGACTACCAAAGTAGTTTGGCACGCCAACTTGTTTCACTTTTTCAAGACGTTGCTCTACATCCGCTATATCTGTCACTTCAGACAAAGTAACCACGAACTCGTTCCCTACTAGGTCACCAGGACGCAGTTTTTTATTGTGACGATCTGTTGCAAGGATTTCGATACTTGGGTATTGAGCCAAAAACGCTGAAAAATCTGGCGTTTCACCTTTTGGTAAATGGACACTTAACCACTGTTCCGTCACCGCATGACGGTCTTTAAGACCCGCCCAGCTAACGTCTTTCGACTGAACACCACAGGCTTTTGCTAACTCGTTAGCAACGAAGCTGGTGTTCTCGCCCGTTTTACGGATACGAACCATTAAGTGCTCGCCTTCGCCCGTAAAGGCAAAACCTAAATCTTCGCGAACCTGAAAATGCTCTGGCTGCGCTTTAATTTTTGCCGATGCAACTGGCTTACCCGTTAGGTAAGCCAATGAAGATAAAATGTCTGACATGATGTGTTTCCGCTGATATCACAGCTTAGAGGAGCAAATTGCTAGTTATTGCTTAAACAGAAGTACAACGGCTTCCGTTGCAATGCCTTCTTTGCGTCCAGTAAAACCGAGACGTTCTGTCGTCGTCGCTTTTACGTTAATGTTACTAATGTCGGTTTCTAGGTCTTCGGCTATCGCCGCACACATTGCGTCAATGTGTGGTGCCATTTTAGGCGCTTGTGCCATGATGGTTACATCAGCATTGCCAAGACGGTAGCCTTGCTCTTTAACTCGACGGTAAACGTCTTTCAGTAATTCACGACTGTTTGCGCCTTTCCATTTATCATCCGTATCTGGGAAATGACGACCAATATCGCCGGCAGCAATCGCGCCCAGCAGAGCATCCGTTAACGCATGCAACGCTACATCGCCATCTGAGTGAGCAATCAAACCTTGCTCATAAGGGATTGCTACACCACCAATAATGACTGGGCCTTCACCACCGAATTTATGTACATCGAAACCATGACCAATTCGAATCATTTTCTATCCTTTCTTTATTCGCCGCGCTCACGGCTTAGATAAAACTCGGCTAACGCAAGATCTTCTGGCTGAGTGATTTTTATATTGTTCGCATTCCCTTGAACTAAGGCTGGCTTCTCGCCTAACCATTCCAAAGCCGAGGCTTCATCGGTAATGGTTACACCCTGTTCTAATGCGTCAGCCAGTGCTTGAGTAAGCTGCTGAGTTTTAAACATTTGTGGAGTCAGTGCATGCCACAATGCTTCTCTATCTACCGTATGATCGATATCTTGTACTGCGTTTGCTCGCTTCATTGTATCTCTCACAGGAGATGCGAGAATGCCACCCGTTGAGTGGGCGCAGCAAACATCAATCAAACGGTCAATGTCGGATGTTAATACACATGGCCTCGCAGCGTCGTGGACTAATACCCACTCGCTTTCCAGATGCTCATTGACATAGTTTAGCCCTGATAACACAGAGTCTGCTCTTTCTTTACCACCAGCTACACGAATCACATCTGGGTGCTTAGCAATGGACAATTCTGGGTAATATGGGTCGCCGTCAGTAACGGCAACGACAACCTTAGAAATATTTGGGTGAGAAAGCAGTTTCTCTACGGTATGTTCCAGTACCGCTTTACCTTCGATCAATAAATATTGCTTAGGGCGATCTGCCTTCATTCTGCTCCCTACACCAGCAGCAGGCACAATTGCGATATGCGATGAGTTCATATCCAACATTTTAATGGTTTTCCTCACCTATAATGCGGTAAAAAGTCTCGCCATCTTTAACTAAACCGAGCTCATGACGCGCACGTTCTTCAATCGCATCAAGACCTTGCCTTAAGTCATCAATCTCAGCGAACATTTCATTGTTGCGAGCTTGTAGCTTGCTGTTCACTTGTTGCTGAACTTCAATTTCATCTTTTACTGTGTAGTAGTCAGACACTCCGTTTTTACCAAACCATAGAGTGTATTGAAGCAAGCCAAACAGTAGCGTAAGGGCTATAACAAAGATTCGCATATCGCTGCTAACATTCTGTACCGGAAGGAATTAGATAAGGTGACATATATAGCATAAATGCGAGGTTGCCTCTAGGGGAGAAAGGGAGACTCACACGCTCCTTACAAGAAATAAGCAGCAAAATGAAACAAGCTCATAGGAAGCGCTCCTTACCCATGACCAAAGTAAGAGCCAAAAATACAAACCTATAAATACAAAAAACCGCCGTAGCGATGGTTTCAAAAAGCTATTTAGCGAAACTTTACTCAATAAGAATTAAGCTTGATCTTTAACTTCTTTGAGACCGCTTACTTGAAACATGGAGGAGTGCGCTCACTTAGCGCTTCCGTTATATAAAAAAACACCCCGCCAAAGCAGGGTGTTTTAAAAGCTTTAAGTTAAGCTGCTAATTCAGTGAAGAATTAAGCTTGACCTTTAACTTCTTTAAGACCGTTGAAAGGAGCGCGATCACCTAGTGCTTCCTCGATACGGATTAGCTGGTTGTACTTAGCAACACGGTCAGAACGGCTCATAGAACCAGTTTTGATTTGACCTGCTGCTGTACCTACCGCTAGGTCAGCGATAGTTGCATCTTCAGTTTCGCCAGAACGGTGAGAGATTACTGCTGTGTAACCTGCGTCTTTAGCCATCTTGATTGCAGCTAGAGTCTCAGTTAGAGAACCGATTTGGTTGAACTTGATAAGGATAGAGTTAGCTACGCCTTTCTCGATACCTTCAGCAAGGATCTTAGTGTTAGTAACGAATAGATCGTCACCTACTAGTTGAAGCTTGTCACCTAGTAGTTCTGTTTGGTGCTTGAAGCCATCCCAGTCAGACTCGTCTAGACCGTCTTCGATAGAAACGATTGGGAATTGGTTAGCTAGCTCAGCTAGGTAGTGGTTGAACTCTTCAGAAGTGAAAGTTTTACCTTCGCCTTTCATGTTGTAGATGCCAGCTTCTTTGTCGAAGAACTCAGATGCAGCACAGTCCATAGCTAGAGTTACGTCTTTACCTAGTTCGTAACCAGCAGCTGCAACAGCTTCTGCGATAACTTCTAGAGCTTCAGCGTTAGATTTAAGGTTAGGAGCGAAACCACCTTCATCACCAACTGCAGTGCTGTAGCCTTTAGACTTAAGAACTTTAGCTAGGTTGTGGAATACTTCTGCACCGATACGTAGACCTTCTTTAAGAGTCTTAGCGCCAACTGGTTGGATCATGAACTCTTGGATGTCAACGTTGTTGTCTGCGTGCTCACCACCGTTGATGATGTTCATCATTGGTAGAGGCATAGAGAACTGACCTGCAGTGCCGTTTAGCTCAGCGATGTGCTCGTATAGAGGCATGCCTTTCGCAGCAGCAGCAGCTTTAGCGTTTGCTAGAGAAACAGCTAGGATAGCGTTAGCACCGAATTTAGATTTGTTTTCAGTGCCGTCTAGTTCGATCATTACTGCGTCGATTGCAGCTTGGTCTTTAGCGTCTTTGCCAACTAGAGCTTCAGCGATTGGGCCGTTTACAGCTTCAACTGCTTTAAGAACACCTTTACCTAGGAAACGTGCTTTGTCACCGTCACGTAGCTCAAGAGCTTCGCGAGAACCAGTAGATGCGCCAGATGGAGCTGCCGCCATACCTACGAAACCGCCTTCTAGGTGTACTTCAGCTTCTACAGTTGGGTTACCACGTGAGTCGATGATTTCACGACCTAGAACTTTAACGATCTTAGACATTAATGTTTCCTCTCGTTTCAAATATAAATGTCAATCTTAAAGGGCAGCAGCACAACCTTCGCCGCCGCCCGTATCCTTTTACTTCTCGAATTCGCCGCGTGCGTTTTGGCCCGCAGCCTTAACAAAACCTGCAAACAATGGATGTCCATCGCGAGGAGTCGAGGTGAATTCTGGGTGGAACTGAGCCGCTACAAACCATGGGTGAGCTGGGTTCTCAATCATTTCCACTAACTTCTTGTCCGCAGATAGACCTGATACTTTTAGGCCTGCTTTTTCGATTTGCGGACGAAGCACGTTATTCACTTCGTAACGGTGACGGTGACGTTCATGGATCGTCGCGCTACCGTACAGTTCACGAGCTTTAGTCCCTTTCTCTAGGTGACACAGCTGTGAACCAAGACGCATCGTACCGCCTAGGTCAGACTTTTCAGTACGCTCTTCTACGCTACCTGATTCGTCTACCCACTCTGTGATCAAACCTACCACAGGGTACTTAGTCTCTTTGTTAAATTCTGTTGAATGTGCACCTTCCATACCCGCAACGTTACGCGCGTATTCGATTAGTGCAACTTGCATACCCAAACAAATACCTAGGTAAGGCACGTTATTTTCACGTGCATATTGAGCCGCACGGATCTTGCCTTCAATACCACGATCGCCGAAGCCACCTGGTACTAGGATTGCGTCCAAACCTTCTAGAAGTTCAACGCCTTTTGTTTCGATATCTTGTGAGTCTACATACTTAATTGTGACGCTTAGGCGGTTTTTCAAGCCAGCGTGTTTAAGCGCTTCGTTCACAGATTTGTATGCATCTGGTAATTCAATGTATTTACCAACCATACCGATGGTTACTTCACCAGTAGGATTTGCTTCTTCGTAGATAACCTGTTCCCATTCAGAAAGGTCTGCTTCAGGAGCAGTAATACCAAAGCGAGCACACACAAGGTCATCTAGCCCTTGAGATTTAATCAACTGAGGGATCTTGTAGATAGAGTCTACATCCTTCATTGAAATTACTGCTTTTTCTGGAACATTACAGAACAGTGCGATTTTTTTACGCTCATTCGCAGGAATAACGCGATCGCTACGGCAAACTAGGATGTCTGGCTGAATACCGATAGATAGAAGTTCTTTTACAGAGTGTTGCGTCGGCTTAGTTTTCACTTCGCCCGCTGCCGCTAGGTAAGGAACAAGTGTTAGGTGCATGAACATTGCGCGCTCACGGCCTAGCTCAACAGCTAGCTGACGAATCGCTTCCATAAATGGTAGTGATTCGATATCACCAACAGTACCGCCAACTTCAACGATAGCCACATCATGGCCTTCAGAACCTGCAATAACGCGATCTTTGATTGCGTTAGTGATATGAGGGATAACTTGAATAGTTGCGCCTAGGTAGTCACCACGACGTTCTTTACGAAGTACGTCGGCATAAACACGACCTGCAGTGAAGTTGTTACGCTTGGTCATCTTGGTACGGATGAAACGCTCGTAGTGACCAAGGTCAAGGTCAGTCTCTGCGCCATCTTCTGTAACGAACACTTCACCGTGCTGAGTAGGGCTCATTGTGCCCGGGTCAACGTTGATGTAAGGGTCAAGCTTCATCATAGTCACTTTAAGACCACGAGCTTCTAGAATAGCCGCAAGAGATGCTGCTGCAATACCTTTACCTAGAGAGGATACAACCCCGCCAGTAACAAAAATGTAATTTGTCGTCATGTTTAACCTGAAATTGGTTGAATGAGGGAAATGGAGTGCTTCTGGACGGGAGATAAATATACCAGAAGCTCCTTACCGCCACAACGTGAAATCTATCACACCGTAATTTTTTATTTTTTGCTTCAAATCAAAGTGAGCAAAGACAACCCAAAGTCCGTTTCGTGTAACCAAACAAGCTGACCTTATATTATGTATTCTGCCAGTTTACCTCTGCCTCGATTCTTCTTGTTTTACTTCATCCCAAAAATGGTCAAGTTCTGATAAAGAACAATCTGTAAGTACTTTGCCTGACTGCTGGACCTTGCCTTCAACTTGTTTAAAACGTCGCGCAAACTTTACGTTTGCTTTTCCTAGCGCGACTTCTGGGTTTTTATCAAGGTGGCGAGCCAAATTGACAGTCGCAAATAGCAAATCACCGAGCTCCAACTCAACTTTCTCTTCATCGGGCTGAACTTGCAGTGCCTCTTCCATGACTTCGTCAATTTCTTCTCGTACTTTATCGACAACCGGGCCAAGTGAATCCCAATCAAACCCAAATTTTGCACATTTTTTCTGAATTTTTGTAGCACGAGAAAGTGCCGGTAAAGAGTTTGGTATTGAGTCTAGGATACTTTCTTCCGCTTTGCCTACTAGGGCTTTTTCTTTTGCTTTTTCCGCTTCCCAGTTCGCGTTAATTTCCTCGTCAGATTCAAACTCAACATCTGAAAAAACATGCGGGTGGCGACGAGTCAGTTTTTCGTTCACGGTTTCGACGACATCCGAAAAGTCGAACAGCTCTTGCTCTTTCGCTAGCTGACTGTAAAAAATCACCTGAAACAACAAATCCCCTAGCTCTTCTTTTAAATTGGGCCAATCTCGATTTTGAATCGCGTCCACCACCTCGTAGGTTTCTTCTATTGTATGCGGAACGATGGTGTCAAAGGTTTGTTTTAAGTCCCAAGGGCAACCGTTTTCGGGGTCACGCAGCTTCGCCATGATTTGTTCTAACTGTTCAATTGGATGACTCATTTTTTGTTCCTTTAAACCTTTCTATTAAAGAAAAAGGTGAGCAGCCAAAACCACTCACCTTCTACATTATATTTTCTCAGCAGCTTTCACTAAGTAATTGTTACTTTGACAAGGCAACAAGTTTTCGCGACTCCTGAGCATAGCCTACTATGTGATGCCCCTGAGCCGGCACGTCGGAATAAGTGCAGCTAACGCAGATAAAAAGCCAAATATGACGCAAGTGTAACTCTGTAAATAGTTGAAGTTGTAGCTAGGCGACAAACAAACGAGACTCCTGAGCATGGTTCACCATGTGATGGAGCGAGTGCGTGCAGTCAACAACGCTACAACGATAACTATGACGAGAGTTTTAGCCGAGGCGTTTCACCGTCATGACATCCTTGATCTGTTCCACACGTTTCGAAACCCGCGAAAGCACCTCAATATTGGTGACTTCTAGGTCAAAGTCCATGATGGCAAGTTGACGTCTGTAGTCGACTCGGTTCTTCATACTGGTCACTTTGATCTTTTCGTTGGCGAACAGTGTCGTAATGTCTTTGAGTAGACCACCTCGCTCCATCGCTTCAACACGCACGGTGAGGATGTATGACCCCACAAAGCCGCTGCCCCAGACTGTATCGATGATGCGCTCTGGCGCATGATGGCGCAGTTCTTCTAGCTGTTCACAGTCACTACGGTGTACTGAAATCCCACGACCTTGCGTTATGTAACCAGAGATATCGTCACCTGGAATTGGCTGACAGCAACGTGCTAGATGTGTCATTAGGTTATCGACGCCTTCTACTACAACTGCGTCTTTTTTCGGTCGGCTTTGCGCGGGTGATTTATGCTCAGCTTCTTGCAGTTTTTCCAGTGCTTGCTGATCTTCTTCCTCTGCCGTTGGCTTGTTAACTAACGCGTTGATATGGTTAATTATTTGGTTGATACGCAAATCACCGCTACCTACACCAACATACAATTCATCTGGTGTTTTGACGTTAAACCGCTTGAGGGCGTAATGCTCTGCATCTTTTAACGTTGCGCCAATTTTGGCTAACTCATGCTCAAGGATTTCACGACCTGCTTCAAGGTTCTTCTCACGGCTTTGTTTTCGGAACCAGGCGTTAATTTTGGCACGCGCACGACCAGAATGAACGAAGCCTAATGATGGGTTTAACCAGTCACGTGATGGGTTAGGTTCTTTCTGAGTGATAATCTCGACTTGGTCACCCATATGTAATTTATGCGTGAACGGCACAATACGACCTCCGACTTTGGCACCGATACAACGGTGTCCCACTTCGGAGTGAATGTGATAGGCAAAATCTAGCGGCGTTGCCCCCATTGGCAAATCGACAACATCACCACGTGGTGTAAAGGCATAAACACGGTCATCAAAGACTTGGCTACGCAGCTCATCGAGCATTTCGCCAGAGTCAGACATTTCTTCTTGCCAATCCAATAGCTTACGCAGCCACGTGATCTTCTCATCATAACCGCTTCGGCTGCTTGCCCCTTCTTTATATTTCCAGTGCGCTGCAACCCCCAGTTCCGACTCTTCATGCATTTGCTTGGTACGAATCTGGATCTCGATGGTTTTGCCTTCTGGCCCTAGAATTACTGTATGGATCGATTGATAACCGTTTGGTTTAGGGTTAGCAACGTAGTCATCAAACTCGCTCGGTAGGTGCTTGTATTTGGTGTGAACTACGCCTAAAGCCGCGTAACAATCTTGCAGTTTGTCTGCGATGATACGCACTGCTCGCACATCAAACAGCTCATCAAAGGCCAAACTCTTTTTCTGCATTTTTCGCCAAATGCTGTAGATGTGCTTAGGTCGACCACTCACTTCGGCATTGATGCCCGACACTTCCATTTCGTGCGTGAGGTCTTCAACAAAGTCTTTGATGTACTGTTCACGAACAATGCGTCGCTCAGAAAGCTGTTTGGCAATTTGTTTGTAAGTTTCCGGTTGTTGGTAGCGGAAAGCGTAATCTTCAATTTCCCATTTCAGCTGACCGATGCCTAATCGGTTTGCTAGCGGCGCATAGATGTTGGCACACTCTTTTGCCGCCGCACGTCGAACTTCATCTGGCGCTTTTTTAACTTCAATAAGATTACAAATTCGTTCCGCGAGCTTGATAACTACGCAGCGGAAGTCATCCACCATGGCAAGCAGCATACGGCGTACGTTATCTACCTGAGATGACGCTGCACTGCCTTCCATGTTGACGTTGAGTTGGCCAATAGCAGCCATTTCTTCAACGCCGTCGATTAATTTTATGATTTCTTTGCTGTATTTCTCTTCCAGAATTTCTCTGTTAAAAGCACCACTTGAAACCAAAGGAAACAGTTGAGCAGCCACTAAAGTGGCTTGATCCATAGACAAGGTGATCAAAATTTCGATCATTTCTCGTCCACGCCACAACAACAGCTCCGCTTGCTCGTTATCAGCTAATACCGTCTGGCAATCTCGATATACTTCGATTAAGCGTGAGGCTGTGTTTTTCTCTTGTCCTAGGCTAGCCACCCAGTTTTCGAGTTCAAACTGTTCATCTTGGTTTAAATGCGCGCTTCTTACCGCAACCATCTCATCATCCTAATTATTATATTCGTGTGGTTTGACTAACACCGTCCAGGTTAGTTCTTTTTACCGCGCGTACACGCTGGCTTTATGACCACCCACCACAAATAAGGGGTCAAAGTCCTAAAGTTAGGACTTTTCAAACAATGCCATCGATTCTAGATGACTGGTATGAGGGAACATGTCCAGCATACCTAATTTCGTTAATTTATAGCCTTGCTCTATCAAGCTTTGACTATCCCTAGCAAGGGTAGCAGGATTACAAGAAACATAAACTACACGCTGTGCGCCAAGCTCAGAAACTTGATCGATGATCCCACTCGCTCCCGCGCGTGCCGGGTCTAATAATACTTTATCAAACCGCTCTGCGGCCCAGGCTTGGCCTTCAAAATCTTGCTCAAGGTTAGCGTGATAAAATTGCGCGTTATTGATTTGGTTCAAAGATGCATTGTTTGTGGCTTTTTCTACCATCTCTGCAACACCCTCTACTCCAACCACGTACTTAGCTAATTTCGCAACTGGTAAACTAAAGTTGCCTAAACCACAGAACAAATCTAACACTCGGTCACTCTTTTGTGGGTCTAACCACTCAACCGCTTGTTTGACCATTTGTTGGTTTACACCTTGGTTTACTTGAATAAAGTTATTTGGTGCAAAAGGGATTTTCACTCCAACTTCTTGATAAAAAGGCATATCGCCTTCGATAAGGTCTAATTGTTCTGTCGATGGCATTAAGTACAACGATGCGCCATGACGTTTTGCCAACTCCGTTAGAGATTGAGTTTCACTCGTTGTCAGAGCGCTCAAGTGGCGCAGCGTAATACACGGCCCATTATCACCAAGTACCAGCTCTACATGACCTAATTGTTCCGGCTTTTTGAACGCTTTTAGGGCTGAGTAAATCTCTGGCAGCAAAACATTCAGTTCCGGTGCCAGCACTGGGCAATCGGTCACTTGCGCAATTTGCTTACTCTGCTTTTTACGGAAACCAAAATGTAGCTGACGTGTTTTTTTATCAACAAACAAGCTCACTCTCGCACGGCGACGGTAGGCCTGCGAATATCCCAATAACGGGGCATCTAGTTCAATGTCACTGCCTGAAAATTTTCGCATTAGCTGACGCAACGTTTGCTGTTTGTACGTCAATTGTTGGTCATAATCTAGATGCTGCAAATCACAGCCACCGCACTCATGATAATGTGGGCAAAATGGCTCCACACGAGCTTCACTCGGCTTAAGGATTTTAATCAACTTACCGCGAGCGTATTTGCTCTTTTCTTCCACCAATTGAGTGACCACCTCCTCACCCGGCAGTGCTCCATCAATAAACAATGGCTTCTTTTTGAGGTAAGCAATGCCTGCGCCGTGGTGATCTAAACGCTCTACTTGCACTGCTTGGTGCCGAGTATTGAGTTGGGTTTTCTTTTTCGGTTGAAAGATGCGTGCCATGCTCTATGCCTGATTTATGTGTAATTGCTCTTCGGCTTCACTATTCTTGATTGCAGCCGTTGTGTGATTCGAGTGACTTGATTATGCTTACCGTTTATTCGGTGACGTCACTTCTTTGCTCAAGGCTTTATCGTGCGCTTGAGAAATAATGCGTTATTTTCCCATATCCAGACTCCGATGTAATTAGATAACATGACCAGATATGGCTTACGAGCACGTGTAATTACACTAACTCTCGCTCCCACTCTCATTATTGGTTTATTACTGAGCGGCTTTTTCTCATTTAACCGCTACCAAGACCTTGAGAAACAAGTTATCACCACTGGTAACAGCATTATTGAGCCGCTGGCGATTGCCAGTGAAACTCATCTACTATCAGAAAGCCGAGAGGCGGTACGTCGCTTGATAAGCTACGCGCACCGCAAAAACTCCAAACTGGTTCGTAGTATCGCGGTATTTGATGAACATCATGAGCTCTTTGTGACCTCTAACTTTCATCCTAATTTTGAAGCCTTGATGTTTCCCAAAGATAAACCGATCCCGCAACTGGGTAATTCGGAAATCTACGAAAACTCACTGATATTGCGTGTCCCCATTTTGTCAGAAGGTCACTACTTAGCGGAGTTGTCGAACGAAAGCCAAGGCACAAAAGCGATTGGTTACATCGCCGTCGAGTTAGATCTCTCCTCCTTGAGGCTGCAACAGTATCAAGAAGTCTTCTCTGCTTTTTTAGTTCTGGTTCTCGGTCTTGGCTTAGCAAGTGTGTTTGCTTCACGTCTAATGCACGATGTGACCCAACCTATCACCCACATGAAGAATGTCGTTGACCGCATTCGCCGTGGTCATCTGGATGTGCGTATCGAAGGCAAAATGCACGGGGAGTTAGACCAGCTAAAAAATGGCATCAACGCCATGGCGGTATCGTTATCAGAATATCACGTGGAGATGCAGCACAGTATAGACCAAGCCACGTCCGACTTACGTGAAACGCTTGAGCAGCTAGAAATTCAGAACGTTGAGTTGGATATCGCGAAGAAACGCGCGCAAGAAGCGGCCAGGGTTAAGTCAGAGTTCTTGGCAAACATGTCGCACGAGCTGCGTACTCCGCTCAATGGGGTGATTGGCTTTACTCGTCAAATGCTTAAAACGCAGCTTTCTAACAGCCAAACGGATTACCTACAGACGATTGAGAAATCGGCGAACAACCTGCTGAATATCATCAATGACATTCTCGACTTCTCGAAACTTGAAGCGGGTAAGCTGGCGCTGGAAAACATTCCTTTTGATTTCCGAGAAAGTTTAGAAGAGGTAATTAACCTACAAGCCACAAGTGCACATGAGAAAGGGTTAGAAATCACCCTAAAAGTGGACCCTAAAATTCCACCGGGTTTAGTTGGGGATCCACTACGTATTCAGCAAATTTTGACGAACTTAGTCGGTAACTCAATCAAGTTTACCGAGCGAGGCAACATTGATGTTAGCGTAGAAATGCGCTCTCAATCAGGAGACTCCGTCGAACTGCAATTCATGGTGCGTGATACCGGTATTGGTATCTCTGAGCGTCAGCAAGCGCAGTTGTTCCAAGCCTTTAGCCAAGCAGATGCCAGTATTTCACGTCGTTACGGTGGTACTGGCCTTGGTCTGGTTATCACTCAGAAACTGGTGAGCCAGATGGGCGGCGAAATCAGTTTAACCAGCCGTCTACACCAAGGTTCAACCTTCTGGTTTACGGTGCGCTTGCACTCAACCGAGATGCCAATGAGCGAACTGATTGAAGTGGAACTTCTGACTGGGAAGCAGTTACTGCTGATTGAACCAAACATGCAAGCCGCATCCGTAACCCAACAGATTCTTAGTCAGGAGGGTATTTTAGTAACCTACCGCTCTTCGCTACCAAACAACGAAGAACAATATGATTATGTATTGTTGAATTTAGCGGCCAACCAGACTCACGATGCGGAAGTTATTACACCTTGGATAGAACAAGCGAAACGTATGGCTCCGAGTGTTCTCCTAGGGACACCGAGTACCGAATTGGCGCTTGCGGACCAAATAATGACTGAGCATCACGTCCAGTGCCTGACGAAGCCATTGTCTCGCCGTAAGTTGCTACAAAGCCTGATTAGCGAACATGTAGAATCGCCACCGGTATTAAGCGCTCCAATTACGCCAAGCGAAGGGGACCGTTTACCTCTCACTGTACTAGCAGTGGATGACAACCCTGCAAACTTGAAGCTGATCTCTGCACTGCTCCGCGAACGAGTAGAAACCGTCACCGCCTGTAGCAATGGCCAGCAAGCGGTGAACCTGGCGACAGAGAAAAAGTACGATTTAATCTTCATGGATATCCAAATGCCACAAATGGATGGGGTGACCGCTTGTAAGCACATTAAAGAGTTGGAGCTAAATAAAGACACGCCAGTGATTGCGGTAACGGCGCATGCCATGGCAGGGGAACGAGACCGCTTGCTCTCGGCAGGAATGGATGACTACTTGACCAAACCTATTGAAGAGCATGTGCTACAACAGGTTTTGGTTCACTGGAACCCCAATGCTTGTACAGAGAGCATTGGCAAAGTCGCCCCTTCATACGTTGATGAACCTGAAGGAAGCGCACCACAATCCGTTTCTTCACCTCAACAGGATGTGATTATTGATTGGCAAGCGGCCTTGAAACAGAGCGCGAATAAAGAGGATCTCGCCAAAGATATGCTGCGCATGTTGATTGAGTTCATCCCTGAAGTAGAAGCGGTTGTTGACCAAGCTCTAGAGCAAGAAGATATCTCTCGTGATGACCTAATTCATGTCATCCATAAGCTGCACGGCAGTAGTTCATATTGTGGCGTTCCAAGACTGAAGTCACTCTGTGCGACGCTTGAGCAAGCACTGCGCTCAGGGATCAGTCTTGAGGAGGTTGAGCCTGAAATGTTCGAGCTGCAAGATGAAATGATTAAAGTAACAACAACCGCAAAGTTATACCTTGAACAGTGATCTATTGAAGAGAAACAAAAGCCAGAGCAAATGCTCTGGCTTTTTAGTATTTTGTTTAAGACTTACAAGCTAGGATTCAAAAATGACCGTCGCCACAGCGTAATGACGCTCATCGGAAATGGACAGGTGAATGTGGTTAACACCCATCGCATCCGCTATTTGCTTGGCTGTGCCCGTCAATGCGAGTACTGGTTTTCCAAGCTCATCGTTCGAGATGGAAAAGTCGTGAAACGTGACCCCTTTTGCTATCCCTGTTCCCAATGCTTTTGAGGCCGCTTCTTTGACTGCAAAGCGCTTAGCAAGATAACGACCTTGCAGCTTAAGCTGTGAGAATTTGGCCATTTCTTCTTCTGAAAGAATCCGCTGAGCAAAAGGTTCACCACTACGAGCTAACGCTTTTTCAATACGCTCAATTTCTGCAATGTCGGTCCCTAACCCTATAATCGCCATCTAGATAGCCCTATGACTGGCGAGCCTCAATCATCAGTGCTTTCATGTCAGCAACCGCTTTATTTAAACCATCAAATACCGCGCGACCAATGATTGAGTGACCAATGTTGAGTTCGTAAATTTCTGGTAATGCAGCAATTGGTGCGACATTGTGATAAGTCAGGCCATGCCCGGCATTAACAATAATACCTAGATCATGTGCATAACTCGCACCAGCGGCAATCTTCTTCAGTTCAGCTTGCTGTTCGTCTTCTGTCGTCGCATCTGCATAGTGGCCAGTATGTAGCTCAATAAACGGAGCGCCACACTTTTTCGCAGCTTCAATCTGTTGACGGTCAGCATCAATAAAGAGCGAAACTTTAATGCCGGCATCTGTCAGCTTTTTCGTCGCAGCTTTAATTTTTTCAAGCTGCCCTACTACATCTAAGCCACCTTCCGTCGTCAGTTCTTCACGCTTTTCAGGCACTAGACACACAAACTCTGGTTTAGTTTGCAGCGCAATCTCAACCATTTCGTCCGTCACTGCCATCTCTAGATTCATACGCGTTTGAATGGTTTCACGCAGAATACGTACATCACGATCCAAAATATGGCGACGGTCTTCACGTAAGTGGATAGTGATACCGTCCGCGCCTGCACGCTCTGCAATTTCAGCAGCGTGAACAGGGTCTGGGTATTTTGTACCACGTGCATTACGTAGAGTGGCAATATGGTCGATATTGACGCCTAAATAAATTGAGCTCATTTTCCGTTACTCCGTGCTCTGGGGGTCTGAATGAAAAATTCACGACTTTTTAAAGGTTTGCCGCCAAGATACGGCTTTAAGGCTATACGTGTAAAGCGTTTTGCCGCTTTTAGCTGCTCTTTAGTGACGAACCGCCGCTCACTGATAGCAATCAGTTCATTCCCTAAAAATGTTAGGTTATCGCGCCTAACCGAAGCAATAAACCCTTTCTGTTCCCGGTAACGATAGGTCATTTCTGGGTCGACGGGCTTGCCAGTACCTGCACAATGCAAAAAATCCACGCCATACCCCATCGAAGACAGCAAGGCTAACTCAAAACGACGCAGTGCAGGCTCAGGGTTCTCGTTGTGCGCCAACTCGGTTAACGCATGCAAATAATCATGAAATAGTGCTGGCATCGGCACTTCAGCCATCAAAATACGGCCAATCAGTTCATTGACGTACATGGCTGAGTAGAGATTAATGCCCGTTAACGGCAAACCTAGGCTTATCGGCTCAGCTTGACGCAAAGTTTTCATTGAGCCTTTCCCCGACCATTTAAGTAATAGCGGGGTAAAAGGTTGCAATGCGCCTTTTAAGTTCGAACGCTTACTGCGCGCGCCTTTGGCCATTAAAGTCATTCGGCCATATTCCTCACTAAATACATCAAGGATTAAGCTCGATTCACTGTAAGGGCGTCGGTGCAATACAAAACAGCGCTGTAAACCTTCGGAAGACAGATTACTCATCTAAGTCATTGTGCCTAAAAAGTGTGAAATAAAAAATAAGGAGCCGAGCGGCTCCTTACTTTAATCGATACTGATTTTTCATCGATGTTGGAGCGAAGCACCTTCGCAGCCAAGATTATAAATCGTCTATATAACCCAACGATCGCAACGCTCGTTCGTCGTCTGCCCAGCCAGATTTCACTTTTACCCAGGTTTCTAGGTAAACCTTACGACCGAACAATTCTTCCATATCTAAACGCGCTTCGCGACCAATGGTTTTAATCTTCTCGCCGCCTTTGCCAATCACCATTTTCTTCTGGCCATTACGCTCAACAAGAATCAATGCATTGATGTGGAAACCGTCGGTTTCTGGGTTGTAATCAAAACGTTCAATTTCAACCGTTACTGAGTATGGCAGCTCTTCACCAGTAAAGCGCATCAGCTTTTCACGCACAATCTCAGACGCCATAAAACGCTGAGAACGGTCAGTCACGTATTCTTCTGGGAAGTGATGCGTTGCTTTAGGTAAGTGATTACGCACGTGCTTACGCAGTACGTCAATGTTCTTACCTTGCTTGGCAGAGATTGGCACAACATCCACGAAGTCCATCTTCTTCGACATCTCCGCCATGTGTAGCATCACGTCGTTACGATCTTGTACGTTGTCGACTTTGTTTACACAAAGCACAACTGGGAAGTTCGATTTTTGAAGTTTGGTCAGCACCATCTCATCGTCTTTAGTCCAATGCGTACCATCGACTAAGAAGAACACAAGGTTTACATCACTCAATGACGAGTTAGCTGCACGGTTCATCAAACGGTTGATCGCACGCTTTTCTTCAATGTGAAGTCCAGGCGTGTCGACGTAAATCGCTTGGTAATCGCCGTCCGTATCCACACCCATAATACGGTGGCGTGTCGTTTGCGGCTTACGAGAGGTGATCGAAATCTTCTGACCCAAAATCTTGTTCAAAAGTGTCGACTTACCTACGTTTGGACGACCAACAATAGCAATAAAGCCACAGTGTTGGTTTTCTGGCGAGCTTGGCTCACCCTGTGATGCGAAAAACGCATCGATATCGAATTCGTTATCAGCCATTTGTTAATTGCTCAAGTGCTGTTTCAGCAGCCGCTTGTTCTGCCTTGCGGCGGCTGGTGCCTTTACCGATTACAGGCTTATCCACACCTGCTACTTCACACTCAACCGTGAACTCTTGGTTGTGCGCTTCACCTTTAATATTAGTCACTGTGTAGACAGGCAGCGGTTTTCTTCTGCCTTGTAGGAACTCTTGTAGGCGAGTTTTCGGATCTTTCTGTGAAACGCCTGGTTTAATGGCTTCAAGGCGTGACTGATACCAACTCAGTACAATGCCTCGCACAACTTCAAGATCACTGTCTAGGTAAATTGCGCCAATAATGGCTTCAACCGCATCGGCTAAAATAGAGTCTCGGCGAAAACCGCCACTCTTCAATTCACCTGGACCTAATTTTAAATAATCTCCTAGATCGAATTCACGACCCAGTTCCGCCAATGTATGTCCGCGAACCAAAGTAGCACGCATGCGGCTCATGTCACCTTCGTTCACTTTTGGGAAACGATGGTACAGATCATCAGCGATGACAAAACTTAAAATTGAATCGCCCAGAAACTCAAGACGTTCATTGTGCTTACTGTTGGCGCTGCGGTGCGTCAGCGCCAAATTGATAAGCCCGGCATCTTGAAACTGGTAGCCGAGCTTTCTCTCTAGTTTATCAATTGGAGAATTCATACTCTCTCGATATTTGAATGGTTAGTGAATGCCACCGATGCGGTTAAAACGCACACCAGTTGGAATCCATGAAGGTAGAACACTATCTGCGCCACGATCAAACTCGAAGCTGATCCAGATCGCGACAGCTTTACCGACTAAGTTTGCTTCTGGAACAAAGCCCCAGTAACGGCTGTCAGCACTGTTGTCACGGTTATCACCCATCACAAAATACTGACCTTGTGGTACAACCCACTCTGTCGTTCCGCTGCGTGGGAAATATTGCTCCACGCGGTTACGCACAAGAGGGTTAACCAAAATATTGTGCTCAACGTTACCCAATTTTTCATCCAGTTGGATCATTGGAATACCGTTCGAGCTAAACTGACTTTCTTCAACATTGCTCAGTTTAACTGGCTTACATGCCGATTCGCCTAGGCTTTGCACGCAAAGCTGCTTATCACTTGAATAACGCACGATATCACCAGGTAAACCAACTACACGCTTAATGTAGTCCACACTTGGTTGTGGTGGGTATTTGAATACCACGATATCACCACGCTCAGGCTTACCAGTTTCCACTAGCTGAGTACGCCATACTGGGTCTTTTAGACCGTACGCGTACTTCTCAACTAAAATGAAATCGCCAACCAGCAAGGTAGGCATCATTGAGCCTGATGGGATTTGAAATGGTTCGTAGATAAAAGAACGTAATACTAAAACGAACGCGATCACAGGGAAAATAGAGACGCTATTTTCAACCCACCAAGGCTGACGCTCAACTTTTTGCAAGGTCACTGCATCCAAACCATTAGACGTCTGAGCTTGAATCTCAGCCAGTTTTTCCTGACGCTTTTTCGCGAAAACCAGCTTTTCCAATAGCCAAACCACGCCAGTTACCAAAGTCGCAATAACCAACATCAGTGAGAATGTATTCGCCATTAAATTCCCTTATCTAAAAATACGAAAGTGAAAGAGCCGAAACCCTTTCACTTATTTTAATATCTAACGTCTTAAGACCGACAAGTGTGAGACAAAGTTCAACTTTAGTCTTTACCTACGTGAAGGATGGCTAGGAACGCTTCTTGAGGCAGCTCAACGTTACCGATCTGCTTCATGCGTTTCTTACCTTCTTTCTGTTTCTTCAGAAGTTTCTTCTTACGACTTACGTCACCGCCGTAACATTTCGCAATAACGTTCTTACGCAACTGTTTTACCGTTGAACGAGCGATAATGTGGTTACCAATTGCCGCTTGGATTGCGATATCAAACATTTGGCGAGGGATGAATTCTTTCATCTTCTCTACCAACTGACGACCGCGAGTCTGAGACTGATCTTTGTGTGTGATCATCGCCAATGCATCAACAGTGTCACCGTTAAGAAGAACGTCTACACGTACCATGTTCGAAGCTTCAAAACGCTGGAAGTTGTAATCCAAAGATGCGTAACCGCGTGATGTTGATTTCAGACGATCGAAGAAATCCAGTACCACTTCAGCCATTGGAATATCGTAAGTCACAGCGACTTGGTTACCGTGGTAAACCATATCAACTTGACTGCCTCGCTTTTCAACACACAGTGTGATTACGTTACCTAGGTACTCTGAAGGCACAAGGATGTTACAACGCGCAATCGGTTCACGAATTTCTTCAATATCATTGATCGCTGGTAGTTTTGCTGGGCTATCAACATACAGTAGATCGCCATCCGTCTTCTCAACTTCGTAAACTACCGTTGGTGCTGTGGTAATAAGATCCAAGTCGTATTCACGCTCTAGACGCTCTTGGATGATTTCCATGTGCAACATGCCAAGGAAACCACAACGGAAACCAAAGCCAAGTGCCGCAGAGTTTTCTGGCTCGTAGAATAGCGATGCGTCGTTAAGGCTTAGTTTGCCTAGTGCGTCACGGAAGTTTTCGTAATCGTCGGAAGATACAGGGAACAGACCTGCGTAAACCTGAGGTTTAACTTTCTTAAAGCCTGGTAGCGGTTTATCACAACCATTCTTCGCTAGAGTCAGCGTATCACCAACAGGGGCACCAAGAATGTCTTTGATGCCACAAACAACCCAACCTACTTCACCAGTACGAAGGGTATCGGTATCTACTTGTTTTGGCGTAAAGATACCAAGGCGGTCTACACCCCAAACTTGGCCCGTACTCATCACTTTGATCTTATCGTTCTTCTTCAGTTCGCCGTTTTTAATACGCACTAGAGAAACAACGCCAAGGTAGTTATCAAACCATGAGTCAATGATCAGCGCTTGTAGTGGCGCATCTGGATCACCTTCCGGTGCTGGAATCGCTGACACAATGTTCTCTAGAACGTCATCAACACCAATGCCTGTCTTCGCAGAACAGCGGGTTGCTTCCATTGCATCGATACCAACGATTTCTTCAATTTCTTCCGCTACACGCTCAGGATCGGCTGCTGGTAGGTCAATCTTGTTCAAGATTGGCACAACCTCTAGATCCATTTCGATCGCGGTGTAACAGTTAGCCAGTGTTTGAGCTTCAACACCTTGACCCGCATCCACAACCAATAGCGCACCTTCACAAGCCGCTAGAGAACGTGATACTTCATATGCAAAGTCAACGTGCCCCGGAGTATCGATGAAGTTCAGCTGATACGTCTCACCGTCTTTAGCGGTGTAGTTTAGCGTCACACTCTGAGATTTGATGGTGATGCCACGCTCACGTTCAAGATCCATAGAATCCAGAACCTGTGCGGCCATTTCACGATCGGTTAACCCGCCACAAACTTGGATTAGACGGTCTGATAGGGTCGACTTACCATGGTCGATGTGGGCGATAATCGAAAAGTTACGAATGTGCTTCATAGATTTAGGGTGACTAACTCTTTACAAATAGGGACAGTAAGAAACGCCATCTACTGACGGCATTTCAATCAAGTTGGCAGATTCTACCGAATTTCGTTAACGGGCGCACGTAATTTAAAGTACATACCCAAATAACCTTTAGTGGAGGGGGACAGCACTTACTGGATTGGCTCTCCAAGTACCCGAACGAGGGTAACTTGGCGCTTGGATTCATCTTCTAACGGACGAGAAACACGTTTTGCGATCCACATTCCACCAGCGGCAAACAATACCGATGCCAATATGATGATGCCTTCCCCGCCGGCTGTCAGCGGCGCTAATAGGAAGTGACCAAACATCGCACCGATAATCAAACCAAACAATGGCAGTAAATAAACCGCCATTGCTGATTTTATTAGGCTCGACTCAGGAAAACCAATCTCGACGACTTGACCTATTTTCACCGATTTATCCGTGCGCAGGTGCCAAGATAAACTCTTGTTACCAATGGCTTTAGTAACAACGCCCGTTCCACAGCTTTTCTGTGAAGAGCAACTACTGCAACTGGTCTGCTGTTCGCAACTTAAATCAATTTCGTATTGCTTGCCGCGACGATGCACGTCTGTCACGGTAGCCAACGCGGTCATCATTGTTATTTACTCTTTGTTACATTAAATGTGACTGATTGGGCGATACGCTGTGCTGTGGTCGGTGGAATGTCTCCTACAACAGAGATTTCATGTTGACCGCTCACAAAACTGTGTAGCGTTCTTCTGCCTTGGCGAACCAACTGCCCTTTTAACGAATGCTCATCCTTGTTTGCTACGTAAACAGAGAAGCTAAACAGACCATCAGAATACAGCTGGCTCTCCACCATTTGGTTAGTAACGGCCATACGATAGCGGTTGAGCTCGTTCGGCTCGAAACCCTCAGGGATCCAACCAACCTGCCAATTACTGGTCCCAATATCGCCTTTTGGCATGGTGAGAACAGCAGGTAATTGAACATCTTGCAGGCCACTCATTAACTCTGCGATTTTTGGGTTTACCGTGTAAGAAATAGTGCGATATTGTTCAAGCATTTCACCATCGCGGTCCACAAGGTCGGCACGCAACGGCAATTTACTCTTTTCATCGATCCATAGTACGTATGAATAGCGCAGACCGTCTTTAGGAACAATACGCAGCACTTGTGTTGCCACACCAGCTTCACGAGCTCTACCCACTTTTACATAGTCGTAATACAAGTTTAGCTCATCGATATTGGTGTTGAGCATAGGCATAGTCGGAGCGACCATTTTACCTGACTCGATGGTGAACGGTTCTAAACCCGTTTCGATATAACTTACTTCAGTTCCGCGACGAATCACTTCACGCACAGGGCCACTTAAGTAGACAAGATGAGCATATTGATCGTCACCATGCGTGGCATGACGATACAGCAACGGCTCAATGCTGTTCTTTTTGATAAGGATATAAGAGAGTTCGTAACTTAAATTCTTACTCGCCTCGCTCATTTGATGCAATAAAGCCTCCGCTGGCTTGTCACCAGCAAAGGCTTGAGAAGACATCATACTGAACAGAGCGCAAGCGCTGATCAGAAATTTTTTCATTCAATATCCGGATTCAGATTTGCATCTTGTTGAGATGCATCACTGTTAATTCGTAACTGCAATTCGTAGTCTCGCAGCATAGCATGAACACGCTTGCGCTGCTCTTGCATATTTGCCTCGCCTACAGAACGTTCTACAGACTCACGAGTCAAACTCACTGGTTCTGCGCTGCCAGCAAACGGAACCGTCTGCAATACAGGTAATTGATCTGCTTGCGGCGACATTGAATCGCTACCACCGTACTGCTGTACACCTAAAATAACAACAAGCGATACACATGCAGCAACAGCAACTTGACCAAACTGCGTCAACCAACCTGGCAAGTGACGTTTTGCTTTTTGCGGTTCTGGTTGCGACTCTTTTGGCGTATCCGCAATTGAGATAACATTTGCACTGTGCGAATCAAACGCACGGTGTGCAGGTTCATCTTCTAACGCTAACGCCACGCTTTCAGCAATATTCCACTCAGGTTTTGCTGGCGCTTCGCCTCGCATCACATCACCAATCAGGTGATAGTTCTGCCAAGCATCACGGCTCTCTTGGTTTTGCTCTAACTCTTGAATTAAAGCCTTATCAACCAATTCTCCATCCATGAGAGCTGAAAGTTTTTCTTTGTCAGCCATTATTTTCACCATAGTTATTACTTGTACTAGCGTTGCAAAAGAGGTCTGATTTTCTTTTCCACCGCCTCACGAGCACGGAAGATACGCGATCGTACCGTTCCTACCGGGCAATCCATCACTTCTGCAATTTCTTCATAACTCAAGCCATCGAGCTCTCGTAATGTCATTGCGGTTTTTAAATCTTCAGGTAAAGCTTCGATTGCACTGAACACCACCCGTTGCAATTCTTTGGACAACGTTAAGTTCTCAGGGTTCGATATTTCTTTAAGTGCACTACCTGTTTCGTAAAATTCAGCATCTTCAGCATCGACATCTGTCGCTGGAGGTCTACGCCCTTGAGCAACAATGTGATTTTTCGCAGTATTCACTGCAATGCGATACAGCCACGTATAAAACGCACTTTCCCCACGAAAGCTAGGGATAGCTCGGTAAGCTTTAATAAACGCTTCTTGTGCTACATCTGGTACATCGCCAGGATTACTAACGTATCTGGAAATAAGATTACATACCTTATTCTGGTACTTTGTTACCAACAGGTTGAATGCTTGCTTATCGCCATTCTGAACTCGCTCAATCAATACTTGATCGGTCAGCTGCTCGTTCATTCGAGCGGATACTCCTATTTGTTATGCCCCTACTCTTCTCAGATATGGGTACTAATTATGCAAAACGTAGTATTGACACCACTGCTTACTTGAGCACTATTGTGACCCTAACGTGAATGAGAAAGTTCCATGGTTTCTCAAGTTTTTTGTCATTGTTTTTTCACAATGTGATGTCTGTACCCAAATGACCACCGCTGCCTGACTTTAGTCTAAGTTTGACAAGCGAGCATCTTGGAGGGAAATGGGTATAATGAATAATCTCTGTCCCAGATTGTGCTGGGTCGGGCATGGAAAAGCAATGGCATTGACAAACTATTACTTTTCATTTGCATGGCTAATGGCTATCTGAACACCGCGTTACAAATTATAACTTAGGAAGCATGCTCATGCTCTGCATGAAAAAGAAGAGTGGCTCAGTCACCGCCGTAACACGGACGTCGATAGGTCTCCCAACTTAGCCCTTAGCGACAGATGTCGCGATAATGGAATGCACATGGTGTGCAAATAATACACAAGGTAACTTTGTTACCTTAGCTTGGGATTATAAAAGTTATATGAACACAAATCGTGAACATGAGTGTGATGTATTAGTGGTAGGGAGTGGCGCGGCAGGTTTGTCGTTGGCTTTGCGCGTTGCTAACCACTGTAAGGTGATGGTGCTGAGTAAAGGACCACGCAGCGAAGGGGCAACCTACTATGCTCAAGGCGGTATCGCTGCCGTATTTGATGAGTCAGACACCATTGATTCACACGTTGAAGACACGCAAATCGCCGGGGATGGTATTTGCGATGAGGAGACCGTAAGGTTCATTGCTGAGCATTCAAAAGAGTGTGTACAGTGGTTGATTGACGGTGGTGTCCCATTTGATCGTGAAGAAGATGACTCTGACGATGAACCTCGCTACCACTTAACTCGTGAAGGTGGTCATAGCCGTCGTCGTATTCTTCACGCGGCAGATGCGACAGGTATGGCGATGCAAACCTCCCTGCAAGATAACGCTCATAACCATCCAAACATTCATGTTCTCGAACGTCACAATGCTCTGGACTTAATCACCGAAGACAAAATTGGCGGTGATAAAAACAAAGTTATCGGTGCTTATATTTGGAACCGCAACGAAGAGCATGTCGAAACCGTGCGAGCCAAATTTGTGGTTCTCGCTACAGGTGGTGCTTCAAAGGTTTATCAATACACCTCTAACCCAGATGTGTCGTCTGGTGATGGTATTGCGATTGCTTGGCGTGCAGGGTGTCGTGTGGCGAATATGGAATTTAACCAGTTCCACCCTACGTGTTTATATCACCCAGAAGCACGTAACTTCTTGCTGACTGAAGCGTTGCGTGGCGAAGGTGCTTACCTGCGTCGTCCAGATGGCTCTCGCTTTATGCCGGATTTCGATGAACGTAAAGAGCTTGCTCCGCGTGACGTCGTGGCTCGTGCTATCGACTTCGAAATGAAGCGTTTAGGTGCCGACTGTATGTATCTCGACATCAGCCATAAGCCTGCTGACTTTATTACGAAACACTTCCCAACCATTTATTCACGTTTGATGGACTTGGGCATTGACATGACTAAAGAGCCAATCCCAATCGTACCTGCTGCACACTACACTTGTGGCGGTGTCATGGTGGATAGAAATGGCTGCACCGATCTGAAAAATTTGTATGCGATTGGTGAAGTTAGCTACACCGGGCTGCATGGTGCTAACCGCATGGCATCAAACTCACTTCTCGAATGCGTGGTTTATGCTTGGTCTGCGGCAAAAGATATTCTAAAACATCACACTAACGTTGAGCTACCTTCACAGGTGCCATGTTGGGATGAAAGCAAAGTAACCAATAGTGATGAAGAAGTGATCATTCAGCACAACTGGCACGAGCTTCGTCTGTTTATGTGGGACTACATGGGCATTGTGCGAACTGACAAGCGTTTAGAGCGCGCCTTACGCCGTATCCAACTGTTGCAACAAGAAACACACGAGTACTACAGCAATTTCCGAGTGTCGAACAACTTATTAGAACTGCGTAACCTTTTACAAGTAGCAGAGTTGATGGTTCGTTGTGCGATGCAGCGTAAAGAGAGTCGAGGTTTGCACTACACGCTTGACTATCCGAACCAACTGGAAAACAGCGGCCCAACGATTTTGGTTCCAGCTAAACAGCTTTAACTTTACCAAGTAAACTATTACATCAGCAGGGAGCATTAGCTCCCTGTTTCATTTCCCATTGGCGTAATACCAAAGATAGTTGACGATACTGCTCATCGTCACAGCTATCACGCCAAATCGTAACAACACGGCCAGATTGCAATTGGAATGTTATCTTGAATGGTGATGCCGATGTATCGACTCGCTGTAAATGACCCTTTTCGGACTCAATATCTTCCGAGCATTCGCCACACTCAAGGGCATCAAACCTAACCGAGCCATCGCAGTGCACATACCAATGCCCATGACTTGTAGGTTGAACAAGGCCTTGGCTTGAGAGAGCCTTAACAATCAGTAATAACAAATAAGTCGATAATACGAGCGGAATGCTAGAGAAGATAACAGCCCAAGTCATCAATAAGAAAAGTACAACATTGAGGACTCGGGCAGTCAGAGAGGGAGAAGCAGTAAAATTAACGAACTTTGCTGAGGTTATGGGCGACAATTTTATCAACCATTGCTGCATGACCTAAATTTTCGCTACGGCCATGCCCCATTACCCAAGTAAACAGATCAGGATCATCGCATTCAAGTAAAGAAACAAAGTCACGCTGCTCTTGTTCACTCAGAGTATCAAAGCACTCTTCAAAAAACGGCATAATTACTACGTCAAGCTCAAGCATGCCTCGACGACAAGCCCATTTAATACGCGCTTTTTCTTCCGGAGTGTACATTCACTATTCCTTCATAGATGTCTTGTTGTTAGTGCGGAGTGTAACAAGGGATGTGCTACGTCACTAGTGTGCGGGTCACAATACGATAGTGAAAGCAGACAAATGTTGATTCGTAAATCGCTCCCCTAGTATCTCAAGGTTATTTGGGTATAACATAGCGGAAAAATATCTTCAAAAGGCATTGTAATTATGGAATGGCAAACTCGTTTTTCAGCATTACCTCTCTCAACTCAAGACGCACTTCCAGAGTTATCTATCTCACTGCTGGATAACTTCGGCATGATCACCATGATCGGTGACGATAAAAAATCATACTTACAAGGTCAGGTTACCTGCGATGTTGTTTCTTTAGAACAAGACCAATCAACACTGGGCGCACATTGTGATGCGAAAGGCAAAGTGTGGAGCGTGTTCCGCCTTTTCCATCATCATGATGGCTACGGCATGATCCAACCAAAATCGGCGATTGACGTAGAACTTAGTGAAATAAAGAAATACGCCATTTTCTCTAAAGTAACGATTGAAGCTTCTGATGACGTTATCTTAGGTGTCGCTGGCGTCAAAGCCGACGAATTCATTTCAACAATGAGCAAGACAACTGGCAGCGTTCGCCCAGTTGACGGTGGTACAGCAGTGCAAGTTGCACAAGATCGCTGGTTACTGATATTAAGTGCGCCAGAAGCACAGCAAATCGTTGAAACTACCGACGCTGTCTTTACGACAAATGAGCTTTGGAATCGTTTTGATATTGAAGCAGGTTTACCATTTGTCTCTGCATCCGCGCAGAATGCTCACATTCCACAAGCACTTAACGTGCAAGCTTTAGGAGGCATAAGCTTCACAAAGGGCTGCTACACGGGACAAGAAACGGTAGCACGAGCGAAGTATCGCGGTACCAATAAACGTGCGATGTATATCGTAAAAGGTGCAACTTCTGCTCCATTCAGTGACGAACCAATTGAGCTCGAACGCAGCGTAGGTGAAAACTGGCGTTCAGTAGGTGCTTTATTAAATCACTACCAGTTCAGTGACAATCACGCGATTGGCCTGATCGTGCTGCCTAATAATCTCGATGAGGACACTCGTCTTCGTTTGGTTGCGCAACCAGAATGTGAATGGACAATCGAATCACTGCCTTACAGTCTTGATGATGAGTAATACAATCAATACTCCTTTGATGCAATTTCTCACAGACCAACACATTCCGTTTCGTCTGTTACCGCATCAAAGACCAGCAACCACCATTGAGGATGCCGCGCACCAACGCGGCATTCGCCCTTCTCAAATGGTGAAAGCAATCTTGCTACGAGACATGGATAATCAATATGCACTCGCCTGTGCGCCAGGTGATCGTAGCGTTGATCCCAAAAAAGTGCGCTCGTTACTGAAATGTCGCCGGATGACTTGTGTTGATCAAGCCGATGTTGAGTCCATCACTGGTTACAAAATTGGTACTGTCACTCCTCTGCTACTCAAACTTCATATGCCAATCGTATTCGATCCTAGCTTATTAGAAGAACAGGAAGTCACGATCAGCAGTGGCGATCGAATGGCAGGGTTGGCGCTTTCTATTCAAGATCTTATCCAATTGTGTCAGCCGACCGTAGCTGAGATCTGTCGTTAATCGTCTAAAAACAATGTAATGACACGTAGTGTTTCTATCACTGCGTGATCTCGCTCATATCTACAAAAATAGACATGAGAATTTTTAATCACATATAAAACATAAATAGTCACAAAGATAAAACTCGTATATGCTGAATTTGTTGGTTAAGTTTCAAACAAGCACTTAACCAATATAAAGTGAGTCAGCTAGCTGAGTGACAGCATTCATGCAGTTAGTTATCCACTTTTGTGTAATGCATCTGTGACTATTCGCCCGCTGAAGCGGGCTTTTTTTTACGTGGAACTTTTTCTCTTTCATTTCCTCTAATCGTTAGAACATAAAGTGTGTTGCGCGAGGCACGACCTTAATAGAAACAACTAGCAAACAACCGTTTTCGTTCTATTCTTAATTCTGTAACAAAACTATTGCTTAATGCGTCACGTAAAAAGGAGTGTATTGGCGTAAGGGTTCCTTTAGAGAGGTCATTTTTGGGGTAATCCTCACGCTATTTAAGAGATGACACTGTCAAATTGTCTAAGACAACACAATTCTCTGACGCAACACCCTACATCTGTATTTAATACTATTGCTGTCACAATAATTTTCGCGTCCAGAACGTAGAATACCTAGGCTAGGTTAGATAAAAGGAAAGTAAATATGAGACTGTTTAAGCGCTATACACCAAGTATGATTGCTAAACATATAAGTCGTCTTTTTAAAGGAAGAATTTATATTTACGGGGTCGGTAGATTCGAGTTTGATAACGGTAAGTTAATACTGCCGGAGAAAGCAGAGCAACGCCATTTCCGAGCAGTCAAAGAGATCAATCAAGAAATAATGAAACTCCGATGCGCATATGCTTAGCAAAATGTTGATAAAACAAAGGCTGGATTAACCAGCCTTTTGTGTATTTGAAGTTCGCTTTGCACTTACTGACGCGCCAGATCCGGCAAGTGTCCCTTTAAACCAAGCGCGCGCTTCATGATCTCATCTTTCGCTCCCGGCAGTTGCCCCGCTAAACTTAAGCCAATGCCACGAACTAGCTTCTTAGCTGGGTTCTCGCCAGAGAACAAATCTCGAAACCCTTGCATAGTAGCGATCATCTTTGCCGCTTCCGCTTTTCGCCAACGCTCGTAGCTTCTTAGGTTGCGTTTACTGCCGATATCTTGACCCTGCTTCCAAAGTGCTAATACTTCTTGAGCAAGACTGGCCGCATCTAATAAACCTAAATTCACACCCTGCCCCGCTAATGGGTGAATGGTATGAGCTGCATCACCAACCAGCGCGACTCGCTCGACGACAAAATCTCGCGCATAGCGCATTTTCAAAGGAAACGCAGCACGCTCTCCCACTACTTCACATAGACCAAGTCGAGCATCAAACTCACTCGTCAACGCTTTATTGAAATCATGTTCACTCATTGCCACTAACTGCTCTGCTCGATTTGGCTCCGTGGACCAAACAATAGAGCACATATCTGGTTGCGACATTGGCAAAAATGCCAACGGTCCGTGAGGAGTAAATATCTGGCGCGTAATGCTGTTGTGTGGCATAGCAGTTTTGACATTCGCGACCAAAGCATGATGACCATAGTCCCAATGCGTTAATGGAATATCCATTTGATGGCGAAGCCACGAATTCGCCCCATCGGCTCCGACCACTAATTTAGCGGTCATGGCTTGGCCATTATCGAGCGTCAGCCAGCTTTCTTGCTCACCGACCGCGAGAGTCGCGCAACGTGCAGGCATAAACATAGTGACGTTATCGAGCTTTTGGACTTGTTCAAGCAGCGCAAGTTGAATCACACGATTCTCAACAATATGCCCTAAATCAGGTTGTGCCATACTTTGTGCATTAAATTCAATGCTGGCAAAGCTATCTTGTTCCCATACTTCCATGCCATGGTAAGGCGAAGCTCGGCGCTGTTCTATGCCCTGCCAAGCACCAAGTTTACGCAAAATCGTCTCACTAGAGCGGCTCAGCGCAGACACACGAACATCGGGTAATTCTTTCAACGAATCATCTGGCACTTTACCTTCAATAACGGCGACACGCAGATCACTGTCTTTGAACGCGGCAGCAAGTGCCAACCCAACCATCCCTCCGCCGATGATGGCGATATCTACACTTTGCATCATTGCTTTTTATTACCTAATTCAGTGCGGCCGTTCATCGTTTTACCAAGCCAAGTGTATGGCGTAGTAGCGGCTGCTTAAAAATAGAAAGGTTATCCATCGCTGCTAAGGCAGTATTTCGGCCAATTCGCATCGCGGGTAAATCATTTGAAAAAACATGCACTAAGGCACTGGTTAGCCAAATAGTTTCGCTTCGATCTGCTTCTCTACGTTGACTAAAGCGCATCAGGCCTTGATAAAGACCCACATCCTCACTTTGCTGCACAATTTCTTCTGCTAGTGAGACTACATCGCGAATACCGAGATTAAAGCCTTGTCCAGCTATCGGGTGCAGCGTTTGCGCCGCATTTCCAACAATCGCAAAGCGATGTGAAATATTTTGCTTTCGATGGCGAAGAAGCAATGGGTAACTTGCACGGCGCCCCACTTTTTTCATCGCGCCTAAACGCCAACCAAAATCGTTCTGTAAACGCTGGAGAAATGCTTGATCAGATAACTCAAGAACGGCTTGGGCTTCTTCAGGGTGCAAACACCAAACTAAGGACATTCGATTGTCACTCATTGGCAATAAAGCAACAGGGCCATTCTCAGTAAAACGTTCAAAGGCTCTACCTTGATGAGGTTCTTGAGTCACAATATTGGCAATGACAGCCACTTGTTCAAAATCTTGCTCAGAAAGTTCTAGACCAATTTTCTGACAACAGGTCGAAACAGCACCATCTGCAGCCACCAGCAGTTTTGCTTCAAGTTGCTCACCACTTTTCAACGTCACATGGGTACAGTTTTGCTCACGCTCGATATCGGTAACGGAGTCAGGACAAAACAGCGTAATTGACTCGCTACTGTCTAATAATTCTTGATATACACGCCCAACATCGGCTAATTCTACAACATACCCTAGAGCTTCAACCCCAACCTCTTGCTTGGTAATCTCCGTCATCCCAGCATGAGAACGGTCAGAAACGTGGATATGTTCAATGGGTGTGACAAACGGTTCTACTGACGTCCAGAGCTGTAGTTGACGCAACAGATTGACAGTACCGTAAGACAATGCGATTGAGCGAGAGTCAAAACCAGGGTGCATATCTGATTGTGCTTTAAAAGGCTCAACGACTGCAATGCGGAGCTTTCCCTGAGACAAATGGTCAATCGCCAATGCTAACGTTGCACCAGCCATGGCACCACCAGCAATGACTACATCATATTGCTTCATACTAACCTCTGGACAGTCTACGATTAGTGAATAGTAGGTTTTTTGTCGCTGCTTTCAGGACGAACACCAAATTCAGCATGAATTGTTAGTACGCAAGCTTTGATGTGCTCAATCACTTGCTCTAGCAATTGCGCTTGTTCACCAAGATCGTCATCTTCATCGATGCCTAATTTGGCAATCTCTTCTAAGTCAGCCAGTGCTTCTTTAGCGTCATCAGATGCTTTATTAAGAGCAACGCCTGCTAGACCTAACCCAGAAATAAAGTGGTTTACAAAGTCGGACACACTGTCGGCTAATGCGAATAAGCCTTCTTCGCCCGGCTCATCTGGCAATAATAAAGACAGCTCCATCGACGTGCCAGTTAGTTCATTGACAGTAACAGTGAATACGCTTTGAGCAAAAGCTAGCGCGGTAGAAGGCCAACCCATACCATCATTGGTGTAGTCAAACAGAATAGGCTGCCAAGTTTGATCATTAATCGCCAATCCACCACTTAACATGCCGACAAATAAGCCATGTAACTCCGCCGGTGTTACTGCTAGGCTTGCAGATTGCAGTTCAGCAGCAATAGATTGGTATTCAGGAAGGGTGATTTCACTCATAACTTGGCTCATTCTTGCGTAATAATGTATTGGTATATCCTACCATCAAGGTTAGTGGTCTGAAACGGCTATCAAATTCAATTTTGGACAGCATTTGTTCAATTTGCCCAATTCCTGTGTGATCTCGTCATCATTTCTCTTTCTGTGATGGGAAATGCTTGAATCTTAATAGCGGTTTTCCTATAGTTTGCTCCTCGGTAGTTGTATGAAGCAACACCTTAGATAGCGCGAATATAGAGTTTATTCATCATGAGCAATCAAGCGATCGACGTTGAAATATTAGGCAAACTTACACGAGTGAATTGTCCGACAGGACAAGAAGAGTCTCTTGTTGCAGCGGCAAAAGATCTGGATCGCCGATTGAAAGAAATGAGCGAACGTACTAAGGTAACCAATGAAATCCAACTGCTGACCTTTGCTGCATTGAATATTTGCTATGAGTTGCACACCAAGTCATACGAATCCAATGGTCAACAGCAAGAAATTACTGAGCGAATGGAAAAGCTCACCGCGTCTTTAGAGAACGCACTAAGCAAAGTTACGCAAGGACAGCAGTAAATACAAAATTTACCCTGGGGTGTGCGTCAGCAGGATTTAAGTCCCTGAGCCGATAAGCAATACCTAAGGGTTAGTATTTGGTAACTATTGAGCAAGCTCGGCATGCACCGAGAAGCCTACGGTTGTCATTGCTGATCCGCCTTGAACCAGCTGGTTCAAGGGCCACAATCCTCAACGGCACCCTGGGGTATTCTCTCTATGTCAGACCTCTCTCGACAAGACTTCCGCAAACTGATTCGTGAAAAGCGCAACGCTCTGTGCAGTGATACACAATACCAAGCGGGAATCGACCTTATTACTCAATTTTCCCAACTTCCTGAAATCGATCAGGCGCAACATATTGCCATCTACCTTTCTGCAGACGGTGAGCTTGATACTAAACCGCTCATTGAATGGTTATGGCAACAGGGAAAATCGGTTTATCTGCCCGTCATCCATCCCTTTTCTAAAGGTCAGTTACTGTTTCTTCAGTATATAAGTGATGAACAGCTCGTCTACAACAAGTACGGCATCTTAGAGCCCAAGCTCGATATCAGACACCTCAAACCCGTTCGCCAGCTTGATTTAATCTGCACGCCTTTAGTTGGGTTCGACAGTATCGGACACCGCTTAGGCATGGGCGGAGGGTACTACGATCGTACTCTGTCACGTTGGTTTATAACTGGAGAGGGTGCTAAACCTGTCGGTATCGCTCATGACTGCCAACATGTAGAACGCTTACCAATTGAAAGCTGGGATATTCCATTACCTAAGATCGTGACCCCAAGCCAAATATGGCAATGGGAAAGTGACAAGTAAGCCGCTATAATCACGCCCGCAAACGTTAACGAACATCTATTCAGGAGATTGGCATGACTCAAGATGAAATGAAAAAAGCGGCTGGTTGGGCAGCACTAAAATATGTTGAGAAAGGCAGCATTGTCGGTGTTGGTACTGGCTCTACCGTGAATCACTTCATCGATGCACTAGGCACTATCAAAGATGATATTAAAGGTGCAGTGTCTAGCTCTGTCGCTTCAACTGAGCGCCTTAAAGAGCTTGGTATTGAAGTATACGAGTGTAACGATGTAATGAAGCTGGATGTGTATGTTGATGGCGCAGATGAGATCAACCCAGCACGTGAAATGATCAAAGGCGGCGGCGCGGCTCTGACTCGTGAGAAAATTGTCGCAGCAATCTCTGATAAGTTCGTATGTATCGTTGACGGCACTAAAGCAGTTGACGTACTTGGCCAGTTCCCATTGCCTGTTGAAGTAATCCCAATGGCACGCTCTTACGTGGCTCGTGAATTGGTAAAACTAGGTGGTGATCCAGCTTACCGTGAAGGCGTTGTGACTGACAACGGCAACGTGATTCTGGATGTGCACAATATGCAAATTACCAACCCGAAAGAAATGGAAGACAAAATAAACGGCATCGCTGGTGTGGTGACTGTGGGTCTTTTCGCTCATCGTGGTGCAGACGTAGTGATCACTGGCACACCAGAAGGTGCAAAAATTGAAGAATAAATAACAGCCCAAAATGAACCTATCTGGTTCACTTTTCTGTTATTTCATTACATACGGTGCTGAAAGGCACCGTTTTTTATTCCTTTCTATAAGAAAATTATCTCTTATTCCGTAATTTTCTTACCCAAAGCAATTTTTTTTTGTTACTTTATTGAACAGAAGACGCACAGGGAAACGTTTGTCTTCCTACAAAACTGTTAATTATCCCCTTTTTAATAGTTTTGTCCAATGTGCGCCACATTAGCCCACCTTTCCATTTTAAGGACGAGAAAAAATGGCCAAAGTTTCACTGGAAAAAGAAAAGATTAAGATCCTCTTGTTAGAGGGACTCCACCCTTCTTCAGTTGAAGTTCTTCAAGCAGCTGGTTATACCAACATTGAATACCATAAAGGTTCCCTTCCGGAAGAAGAACTAATTGAAGCGGTAAAAGACGTGCACTTCATTGGTATCCGCTCCCGTACGAACCTATCCGAAGAGGTAATCAATGCGGCTAACAAGCTGGTTGCAATTGGCTGTTTTTGTATTGGTACTAACCAAGTAAACCTAGATGCAGCAGCAAAACGCGGTATTCCTGTCTTTAATGCACCATTCTCTAACACTCGAAGCGTGGCAGAGCTTGTACTTGGGCAAATCCTTTTACTAGTGCGTGGTATTCCTGAAAAGAATGCACTTGCACATCGCGGTATTTGGAAGAAAAGTGCAGACAACTCTTACGAAGCTCGTGGTAAGTGCCTTGGCATTATCGGATACGGTCACATTGGTACGCAGCTTGGTATTATTGCCGAAAACTTAGGTATGCGCGTTTACTACTACGATATTGAGAACAAACTGTCCCTTGGTAATGCGACGCAAGTACATACCATGAGTGAACTATTGAACAAATGTGATGTGATTTCTTTGCACGTTCCCGAAACACCGGAAACGAAAAACATGATGGGTGAAGCTGAATTTGCTCGAATGAAACCAGGTTCCATCTTTATCAACGCGGCACGTGGCACCGTTGTGGATATTCCTGCACTTTGCCATAGCTTAGAAGCTGGTCACCTTGCCGGCGCTGCAATTGATGTATTCCCAACTGAACCAAAAACAAATGCTGACCCGTTCGAGTCTCCTTTACAAAAATTCGATAACGTCATTCTCACTCCACACGTTGGTGGTTCAACGCAAGAAGCACAAGAGAATATCGGCTTAGAAGTGGCGGGCAAACTGGCTAAGTACTCTGATAACGGATCGACACTTTCAAGCGTAAACTTCCCTGAAGTGTCATTGCCAGAACACAGTGGTGAGTGCTCTCGTCTGCTTCATATCCACAAGAACCGTCCTGGTATCCTAACTCAGATCAACACCATCTTTGCTGAAGAAGGCATTAACATTGCCGCGCAGTACCTACAAACAGCCGCTGAAATAGGCTACGTAGTGATCGACGTTGAAACTGAACGAGCAGAAGAAGCTCTAACAAAGCTCAAAAACATTGAAGGCACAATCCGTGCTCGTATCCTTCACTAAACAGTGAAACAGAAACGACAAAGGCAGGGGTTATGACTCCCTGCCTTTTGCTTTTTACTGTTTGCTAAGCCTTACTTTAGCTTATAAATGACATCGACTTGATCGCGAATGATCATAGTTGAATCTTGGTAGCTATTCGCTCCTTCTTTACTATCCATCGCCATTGAACGCATTAACACAGGCTGAACGTGCATCTGTCTGTAATTGATCTGCCATACATCGCCCAACTTTTTCTCAAAACCAGTCGCTAATGACCCTGCTTTTTCTCTTGCGTCCTTAATCGCAGCCATTCGTGCCTTTTGCTGATACTCGACTTGGTTGCTTACCTTAAGTTGAATATTATCAACCTGATTAATTCCCGCTTCTAACGCCATATCTAGGTATTGGTTAAGGTTTTTCAGATCCGTCACCGTGACATCAATACTGCGAGATGCTCGATACCCAACAAGTTCTGCTTTTCCTGATTTAGGGTAATGGTACTGAGGAGCAAGGTATAAATTCGAGCTAGTAATATTGTCTTTTGACAAGCCGGCATCCGACAAGCTTTTTAGAAACTCTTCAACGGTTTTATCTACGGACAATTTCGCTTGTTCGGCCGTCATTGTCGTATCGACTACTTTTACAGAAAACGTAGCCATATCAGGTGTGGCCGTCACTTCGCCATACCCCGTTGTCGTAACATGAGCAAACTCTGGCGTATTCGCCAAAACTGAAGCACTGGTAAGGCTGAGTGCTGAAGCCAGCAAAAATGAATACAATTTCATTCAATAAATCCATCCATACAAAATTAAGTACTTAATCTCAGATTCCAACATCACTATCATGGCTGAGAAAGCGTGTGGTTTCATAATAGAAACTTCCGCCGATTATCCAAGCACCCATAGTGACTTCTAACACAACTTTGACTATGTAACATTGGCGTAATTTTTAAACAAAACACACTAAGTTAACGATATGCAGCTCTGACAAACTTATTGAGGTAGATGCTGCTGCGCATACCCCACTATTGCGTGTGAGATTTCTTGTAATACCCCAGTTTCTAACTGCCAGTGGTGCCAATAAATCCGATGGGACATTAAAAAACCTGGAGTCACATCAACCAACACACCTCTGTCTAATTCGTCGGTAATTTGCAAGCGGGGGATCAAGCAATAAGCAACACCAGCTAACGCCACTTTTAGAAACGCTTCAGAACTACTGATGTTGTGATGAATAACGCTGTCAGGATTGACGTTAAAATGCTCGGTAAGAAATGTTTTATGTAGATCATCATATTGGTCATATGAAACGGCCGGTGCTTTTGCCAATGTCTGATTATTTACGCCTTTAGAAAAATAACGCTGATAGAACTCTGGGCTCGCGACACAAACATAATCGATGCGACCTAAATAGTCTGCTCTGCATCCGGGGATTGGCTGGGACTCCAAGCTGATCGCTCCTGTCACTTCGCCACTTTTGAGTTTTTCAATAGAGCGGTATTCACCATAGATAGTCAGTTTTAGTTCAACTTGACGCTGCTTCATAACATTTTGCAGCGCTGGCAGTAGCCATGTTGCAAGGCTATCTGCATTAGTCGCTAAAGAGAGTTGCACAGGTCGCGTACTGGTATCATTCTTTAGTTCGGGGAGAATTTCATGCTCTAGCAAGCGTACTCGCCGATAAAGACCCAACAATTTTTTACCAATTGGCGTTGGCTTAGGTGGCTGGCTTCGAATTAAAACAGGCTGCGCGAGAAACTTCTCTAACTGCTTGATACGTTGAGAAATGGCGGATTGAGAAACAAATAAATGCTCAGCAGCACGCTCAAAGCTACCCTGATAAACTATAGCGTCTAATGCCTCAATCCATTTGTAATCTAACCCTCGCATACCTTCCCTCTCACTCCAGATCAAACGCCTCCCGTTAAATTAGTCTATCTAATGTAAGATTAAAATCATTAATTACACTTATTTAGATAAACACTTTATCTTTCCCCTTTCTGTAAATGTATTTGTTATTTTGAAGTGAGGTGAAGTGTGAGCTTGTGGGTTCTATTGCAAGGTTTTGGTTTAGGAGCATCAATGATCATTCCGATCGGGGCGCAAAATGCGTATGTTTTGAATCAAGGCATAAAGCGTAACCACCACCTAACAACCGCCACTATTTGTAGCGTGCTAGATATGATTTTCATCTCTCTAGGTATCTTTGGTGGTGGTGCAATTCTGTCTCAAAATGAAATCTTACTGACGTCGGTGACACTTGGTGGTATTGCTTTCTTGAGCTTCTATGGACTGCTCTCGCTAAAAAGTGCTTTTAAGCCAGAGAGTGAATCGGAATCAAAAGGGGAGATCGTAGCTCGAGGTCGTCGAACGGTTATTCTAGGTGCGTTAGCTGTCACTGTGCTTAATCCGCACTTATATTTAGATACAGTCGTTATTCTAGGTTCGATCGGTGGACAATTTGAAGGCCATGATCGCATTGCTTTTGCACTAGGTACGATTATGGCTTCCTTTGTTTGGTTCTACACTTTATCGATAGGAGCAGCCAAACTAGGTCCAACACTCTCTCAACCAAAAGTGAAAAAAAACATCGACATTGCAATCGCAATGATGATGTTCACAATAGCGTATATCTTAGCGAGTGAGCTTATTGATAAGTATTGGTAATCACCAGGTAGTAAGGCAGCAAAGACATGGAGTCACTAAAACATATTTATAACAACAATAGAGAGCGATTCAACGCGCTCTCTATTCCTTTTCGGGAATGGCAGCACGAAGCCATCTTAGACTTTGAGACAGATATACGCATTGCGAGAGAGCTTGGTTGGACGGGTACGCATACCAAAAGCCTCTTTTTAACACTCAAAGGACAAGGTTACGCGGTTTATCTGACAGATAAGGACTCGCGCCTCGATGCCAAGCAGATTAAAGCGATTACAGGTAAACGTCCCTCTATTTGTAATGATGATGAAATGGTCGAAGTGTTAGGTTGCGTACCCGGCGCGGATTGCCCAATAGGCTTACCGGAATACATCACTATCATTGTTGATACCAATCTCTATCAACATCAAGAGTTGCTCTATACGCCTGGCTTACCTGAGTTCACATTTGGATTTGCAGGTAAACATCTAAAACGCCTCTTACTTGCTGGTCATCACACCCTTTACGAAATATAAAAAAGCGAGGCCTATTGGCCTCGCTTTTGAATATCGACTGCTTTTGATTAAGCGTCGACTTTGTTCAGGTGAACATCCATTTGTGGGAATGGAATCTCGATACCATTTTCATCCAATGCTTCTTTAATACCTTGCATTGCATCAAAGTATACGCCCCAGTAATCTGCAGTTTTCACCCATGGACGAACCACAAAGTTAACTGAAGAGTCTGCTAACGTAAGTACACCAATTGTGATATCTGGGTCTTTCAAGATACGTGGATCTTTCTCTAGCGTCTCACGAATCACTTTCTTCGTTAGTTTAAGGTCTGCTTTGTATGAAACACCAATCACTAGGTCGACACGTCGTGTCGCATGGCGAGAGTAGTTAGTAATGGCACCGCCGATAACTGAAGAGTTAGGCACAACAACCATTTTGTTGTCTGGTGTTTTTAGAACGGTTTGGAAGATTTGAATTGCTTCAACACTACCCGCTACACCACCGATTTCTACGTAGTCGCCTGATTTGAATGGACGGAACGCAACAATAAGTACGCCTGCTGCAAAGTTTGATAGTGAACCTTGTAGTGCAAGACCAACAGCAAGACCTGCCGCACCAATCACAGCAACAACAGAAGCGGTTTGAACTCCTAATCGACCAAGAGCCGCGATTAGCACGATTACAAATAGCAAGTAACGAACAAGACCGTGAATAAATTCAACGACGGCCTTATCCATGTTTTTCTTTTCTAGTACTTTAGAAACACTACCAGCGACTGCCTTAACGATAAGATTACCGATAAACAGAATAAGCACCGCAGAGATAATGTTCACACCGTACTGAACCAGTAGATCTGAATTGTTTGTCAGCCAAGTTTCAGCCTGAGTTAGACCATCCGTTAAAGTGGTATCGATACCCACCGATTCACCTGCCATAATTCTTATCCTCAAAAATAAAGAGATATAAATCCAATTGCCGTTAATTTATGAACCTTGTTTTTTAAAGGCTCTTTTCTAAAACAACATCCCTATTGCTCCACTGAACAGTGTCAGATTTTTGGCACAATATCCCAACTCTGACTTTTTTCAAAGTCAGAGTTTCGCAAAGATATGCAAAACAAGACTTTATCAGAGCTTTCTGACACTGACTTGTTACAGGTTACGCAATGCACTCTGATTTCGCCACTCTTAAGACTGATATTCCCATGTTTTCTTTAAAAAAAACGTTAAAGGTGAGATATCTCACTAGCAAATACAACCTAACGCATAAAAATATCGGGAGAAAGCAGAGGGGAAGAAAATGATAGACATAAAAAAACCCGCTCAAAGAGCGGGTTTTTAAGTAACTTAATCAGTAACGATTATAGTACGTCAACTGCGTTAAGGTCAGCAAATGCTTGCTCTAGACGAGTAACCATTGAAGCTTGGCCTGCACGTAGCCATACGCGTGGATCGTAGTACTTCTTGTTTGGTGCATCTTCACCAGTTGGGTTACCGATCTGGCCTTGTAGGTAATCGTGGTTTTCAGCTTCGAACTTACGGATACCATCCCAAGTAGCCCACTGTGTATCAGTATCGATGTTCATTTTGATTACACCGTAGCCGATAGATTCACGAATTTCTTCTAGAGAAGAACCTGAACCGCCGTGGAATACGAAGTTTAGAGAGTTCGCTGGAAGACCGAATTTCTCAGAAACGTGCGCTTGAGAATCACGTAGGATAGTTGGAGTTAGTACAACGTTACCTGGCTTGTATACGCCGTGTACGTTACCGAAAGATGCTGCGATAGTGAAACGGTGGCTGATTGCGCTTAGTTTCTCGTATGCGTATGCAACGTCTTCTGGAGAAGTGTATAGCTCAGACGCATCCATATCAGAGTTGTCAACGCCGTCTTCTTCACCACCAGTACAACCTAGTTCGATTTCTAGAGTCATGTTCATTTTAGCCATGCGCTCTAGGTACTTAGCAGAAATTTCGATGTTCTCTTCTAGAGACTCTTCAGAAAGGTCGATCATGTGAGAAGAGAATAGTGGCTTACCAGTTTGCGCGAAGTACTCTTCACCAGCGTCTAGTAGACCGTCGATCCAAGGAAGTAGTTTCTTAGCTGCGTGGTCAGTGTGTAGGATTACTGGAACACCGTAAGCTTCAGCTACAGCGTGAACGTATTTCGCACCAGCAACAGCACCTAGGATTTGAGCTTCTTGACCTTCAAGTTTTAGACCTTTACCAGCAAAGAAAGCAGCGCCACCGTTAGAGAACTGAACGATAACTGGAGCTTTAACTTTTGCAGCTGCTTCAAGTACTGCGTTTACAGAGTCAGTACCCACACAGTTTACTGCTGGAAGTGCAAAGCTGTTTTCTTTTGCAACTTCAAATACTTTCTGAACGTCATCGCCAGAGATAACACCTGGTTTTACGAAGTCGAAGATCTTAGACATGGATGTAATCCTATTTATCTGTCGTTTTTAAACAAAACTTGTTAAGTTGAAAATCTTGCAAACGTTTGCTCACAACTGAGGCTATTCTAGCAGAGTTCCTCACACGTTGCAGCAAACAAGAAAGCGGGAGAATCACTCCCCCGCTTTGCTTTAATTACTTAGCGCGTGCTTCTAGCATTTCTACTGCTGGAAGAACTTTACCTTCTACGAACTCAAGGAAAGCGCCACCGCCAGTAGAGATGTAAGATACATCCGCTTTGATACCGAACTTGTCGATAGCTGCTAGCGTGTCACCACCGCCTGCAACAGAGAAGCCTTCAGAAGCTGCGATAGCTTCAGAGATACCTTTAGTACCTGCTTCGAAGTTCTTGAATTCGAATACGCCTACTGGACCATTCCATAGGATAGTCTTAGCGTTTTTAAGGATTTCAGCTAGTTCAGCTGTTGAATCTGGACCAAGGTCGAAGATCATGTCGTCGTCTTGTACTTCAGAAACGTGCTTAATTTCAGCTTCTGCGTTCTCGTCGAATGCTTTCGCACATGCAACGTCAGTTGCTACTGGAATTGCACACTCGTCCATTAGCTTCTTAGCTGTTTCAACTAGGTCTGCTTCGTATAGAGACTTACCAACGTTGTGGCCAGCAGCTGCGATGAATGTGTTAGCAATACCACCACCAACAACGAGTTGGTCAGCGATTTTAGATAGAGACTCAAGAACCGTTAGCTTAGTAGAAACTTTTGAACCACCTACGATAGCAACCATTGGACGAGCTGGCTTGTCCATTGCTTTGCCTAGCGCTTCTAGTTCGTTCGCTAGTAGAGGACCAGCACATGCTACGTCTGCGTGCATACCAACGCCGTGAGTAGATGCTTGAGCACGGTGAGCCGTACCGAATGCGTCCATTACGAATACGTCACATAGTGCTGCGTATTTCTTAGATAGCTCTTCGTCGTTTTTCTTTTCGCCTTTGTTGAAGCGAACGTTTTCAAGAACAACAAGTTCACCCGCATTTAGCTCTAGGCCATCTAGGTAGTCTTTTGCTAGCTTCACTTCGCAATCTAGTGCGTCGTTTAGGTAGTTAACAACTGGTTGTAGAGAGAACTCTTCAGCGTATTCACCTTCAGTTGGGCGACCTAGGTGAGACGTAACCATTACTTTAGCGCCTGCTTCTAGGCAGTGCTTAATAGTTGGAAGAGATGCGATGATACGTGCATCCGAAGTTACTTTACCGTCTTTTACTGGCACGTTTAGGTCAGCACGGATAAATACACGTTTACCTGCAAGATCCAGGTCAGTCATCTTGATTACAGACATGATGTGTCCTCTCAAATATTTAATAATTAAAGTTTTTGAAAACTCGGCAACCCTGCCAAGCCTGTTAATTCTTCAAACTGGTTATAGATATGGAGATATTATGGATTTATTTCAAGGCTTGAAATAAAAATTCTCCATCACTTCTTCGTCATTACTGTTCCACTTGCGAAGAAGCTTGCATTGCTAAGGCAGTATCCAGCATCCGGTTAGCAAAGCCCCATTCGTTGTCGCACCAAACGAGCATTTTTACGAGTTGCCCGTTACTCACTCTAGTCTGGCTTCCATCCACAATCGCACTATGGGGGTCGTGGTTAAAGTCGATGGAAACGAGTGGCGATTCAGTATAGTCAACAATGTTACGTAATGTACACTGAGATGCGTTAACAATGGTTTGATTTACGTCATTAACTTTCACATTTGTACTAATTGTGACACTTAAATCCATTGCAGTGACGTTAACCGTTGGAACACGAACAGAAATTGCTTCGAATTTGTTGGAAAATTTCGGGAAGATTCTTTCAATCCCCTTATGCAACTTAGTGTCCACCGGAATAATAGATTGGCTTGCAGCGCGGGTACGGCGTAAGTCGTTATGATACGCATCAATTACTTGTTGATCGTTCATGGACGAATGAATTGTGGTAATGGTGCCAGACTCTATGCCGAAGGCTTCGTCTAATACTTTAATGATGGGAACGATACAGTTGGTGGTGCAAGAGCCATTGGAGACAACACGGTGCTCGTCTTTCAGAGTTTCGTGGTTCACGCCATAGATAATCGTATTATCTAGGTCGTTTGCGCCCGGGTGCGAAAACAGTACTTTCTTAGCGCCAGCTTCTATATGCGCTTGCCCATCCGCTTGCGAACCAAATACGCCAGTGCAATCCAAGACGATATCAACTTCTAAATCACGCCAAGGAAGTAATTCGATTTCGGAGAGATGGAGAATGCGAATGGAATCATATTCACCGCTGTCATGATGAACATGCAAATGTTCTTGGTCATGGGAAATTTTTTTACCAAAGCGACCATGACTGGTGTCATATTGCAGTAGGTGTGCCATCGCCTCTGGCTGTGCTAGTTCGTTTACCGCCACAACCTTGATCTGCTGGTGTTTTCCGCTTTCATACACCGCTCGCAGAACATTACGACCTATACGTCCAAATCCATTGATCGCAACCTTTAGCATTTATCCTTCGCCCTACCAAAAATTTCGTGTCACAGATACTACCTGATCAGGCTGACAAACGCACCTGTTGAATCACAGTAAAGCAGGATTAAAAAAGGTCGAGACTATGCTCGACCTTATTACAACGATAGATAATTAAAATGCGACGTCTAAACCTAACCAGTAGCGACGACCATCTTCAATATATCCGTATTCTTCGTAACTGATTTCCTCGTCCAGCAAGTTATAGATAGCGCCTTTAATACGAGTATTGTCGGTTAACTGGTATGTCACACCGGCGTCCACAAAGGTATAAGCTGGTTCTACGATACTGTTTCTTGATGGGCCAGTAACCGGATCCATTTCTTTACCTCGGTACGTGACTTTCGCCCAGCTCTCTAGATCCGTTGTCGTTTGCCAAGTCACATCCACATTAAACAGATGCTTTGGTAACTGCTGCAGCGGCATGCCTTTGTATTCACCTGTTTTTTGCTCTGAGTCGGTAAATGTGTAGCTCGAGCTAAGGTAAATGGTTTCCGTTAACGGCGATGCTAAGGTCGCTTCAATACCTTGTGTGACGGCTTCATCCACGTTAATACGGTACGTTGGATCTGCTCCCCATTGGTTTGGACCATCAGTACAGATAGTGTCTGGACAAACAACACGTGTGATCTTGTCTTTGAATTCGTTATGGAACGCTGTCAAAGAGACATCTAAGCCAGAATCACCTTGATACAAGACGCTGATTTCTTTGTTTAGCGACGTTTCAGGGTCAAGATCTGGGTTACCGTAGATATTACCGCCACCACTGACTTGCGCCCAGCCAGGAGTAATTTCACGTAATTGTGGAGAACGGAAACCTGTTGCCACACCGCCTTTCACCGTCCAAGACGGATCAACTCGCCATACACCGTAAACACGTGGACTAAAGTGCGCGCCATAGTTTTCGTCATGATCTAGACGACCACCAAGCGTAACGCTAAACGGATCAGCTATTCTCCATTCATCTTCAATGAAAACAGCCCACTGCGTATTCGATGTTTCAGTCTTCGATGACGCTTTGTTGGAGGTGAAATCCTCAAGCTCTGCATGAGTGGCGTCCACACCCGTCGTCAACGTATGGTTTCCGATACCAGTCACCAAGCTCGATTTGAACGTGGTGTTGGTGATCGTCATCTCACGAGATTTGTTCTCGCTCTCTTCTCGCTGTAAGTAAGTATCTGAAATGCCAATCGAATCCCAATCACCGTTGTGGCTTACCGTTACGTAATTACGACGATATTCATTCAGTGAATCTTCACACCCTCCACGACACCCAGTGGTCGGCACTGAAAGGCCCACATTGCCACGACGACTTTGTGCCGACGTGCCTCCTTCTAATTGTACCGAGTGGCGCTCATTAATCTGGTAAGTCAGTTTTGAAGAGATACTCTGCATATCTTTATCTTCATAACCGTATTCGATGTCATCTTCTTCTCTGGTTGTGTACTGACCATATACTTGGAGAGATAAATTTTCAGCCAACGGACCATTAACGAAAAAGTTCGCGCTCTGCTCTCCACCTGAGCGGCTATTCTCTTGTAGTACCGTGCCCAGTTGAACATTACCCGTCCACTCTAACGCATCTTTTCGTGTGATGACGTTAATCACACCACCAATCGCATCAGAACCGTAAAGCGTCGACATTGGGCCGCGAATAACTTCGATTCGCTCAATCGCTTGAAGAGGAGGTAACCAACCTTGTTCGATACCTGGGCCGTCACTATTTGGACGAGTTTCACGCGTGCTTTGACGTTTACCATCGACCAGTATCAAAGTGTATTTAGAACCCATACCACGGATACTAATGTCGGTAGTATCACCACCACCTGTCACGACAACACCTGGCACACTTTTTAGTGCATCAGTCACATCGCGGTAATAACGGGAGTCCAACTCCTCACGTGAAATCACACTAATACTTGCAGGCGCGTCCGCTTGAGATTGCTCGTAGCTTGATGCAGTTACAACCACTGTTTCCATTTTAGAAACTGCATCATTGGCAAAAACATGAGGGACACTGACGAAGGCTAAAATACCAGTTGCGGTAATAACTGGCAGTCTAAGAGTAGACATCTACATCTCCATAATTGATAATGATTATTATTTTCGAAAGTGAATTATTCACAAATAGAATGAGATGCATAGTGAGAGTTATGGAACGGTTCTTTCCATTTATGGAACTCGTACATAACGCAGTAAGGAGTAAAAGAAATATGCACGACTTAGCATCAATTAGAGCCTTTGATGCGCTCAATCAGCATAAAAGTTTGACAGCCGCTGCTAAAGCCCTTAATCAGCCAAAATCAACGCTAAGTCGTCGCTTGGCACAATTAGAAGAAGACTTCGGTCAGGCTCTAACCGCCAGACAAGGTAATCGATTAGTTCTGACAAGAGCTGGAGAAATCTTTGCCCACTACAGCCGCCAGATTCTTGAGTTAAGTGAAGAGAGTTATGATGCACTTCAAGGTTTAACGAACCAAGTTTCAGGGCCACTGCATATTGTTTGTCACACTGCCTTAGTTAGAAGCTGGCTCGGCGGCGTACTCAATCGTTTTCTTGCTGATAATCCCGATGTTAGAGTTCAACTTACCAGTGACTTTTCTGAGGCGCATCACGACCCAGATTTGTTCATCTGGCTCGGTGAACGTAAAGAGCTAGACTGGCGAAAAGAAGTGCTGGGGGTATTTCGCTATACGCCTTTTGCCTCTCCAAATTATCTAAAACAACATGGGCCTATACCGCACCCCAAAGAACTTGAAGCACATCCATGGATCGATTTTGGTTCAGTGCAAGAAAATGGATTGATGCTAGCACACCCTCAACACGGTGAGTTCTTTTTAGAGCCCTTTGTTAGTCGCTTATACAGCGACAACATAGCAATGCAAATAGACAGTATCGCGAATGGTCATGGTATTGGACTGCTGCCGACTTGGACAGCATGCGGCTATGAGAAACATCACCCAGGGCGAATCACACCTTGCTTAGAAGGTTGGCTTTCTGAGCCTATTTCCATTAACTGCTATACACCAGCAGGACGACCACCACTGCGCTTATCCGTACTTTTAGACTGCATTCACCAAAGCATTCCACAAGGTTGGAAAACCTGACAAAAATAAAAAGGCCATCATAATGATGGCCTTTCTAACTTTAGCGTTTAACAATCGTCGTTTACGTTCGACTGTTTAGACGGTCCTGCAATTACGCTAGCAATTCTTTTGCTGTGTTCACTACGTTTTCAGTCGTGAAGCCAAACATCTCGAATAGCTGACCAGCAGGTGCAGATTCACCGAATGTTGTCATACCGATGATGCGACCGTCGAAGCCTACGTACTTGTACCAGAAATCCGCAATGCCCGCTTCAATAGCGATACGTGCCGTTACGTCTGATGGCAGTACAGATTCACGGTAAGCAGCGTCTTGTTTGTCGAATGCGTCTGTTGATGGCATTGAAACAACGCGTACTTTCTTGCCTTCTGAAGTTAGTTGCTCAGCGGCTTTCACTGCAAGCTCAACCTCAGAACCTGTTGCGATAAGGATTAGCTCAGGCTTACCTTCGCTATCTTTCAGGATGTAAGCACCTTTCGCGATGTCTGCGACTTGTTCAGCAGTACGCTCTTGTTGCGCTAGGTTTTGACGAGAGAAGATAAGTGCAGTTGGTGCATCTTTACGTTCAATCGCTAGTTTCCATGCAACTGCAGACTCAACTTGGTCACATGGGCGCCATGTGCTCATGTTTGGAGTTACACGTAGAGACGCCATTTGCTCAACAGGTTGGTGAGTTGGGCCATCTTCGCCAAGACCGATCGAATCATGCGTGTAAACTTGGATGTTCTGAATTTTCATCAGCGCAGCCATACGCATTGCGTTACGAGCGTATTCCATGAACATTAGGAATGTTGCGCCGTAAGGAACGAAACCACCGTGCAATGCGATACCGTTGATGATAGCAGTCATACCGAATTCGCGTACACCGTAGTGGATGTAGTTGCCAGAGAAGTCCTCCGTTTCTAGAGACTTAGAACCAGACCACATGGTCAGGTTAGAAGGCGCTAGGTCAGCAGAACCACCCATAAACTCAGGAAGCATTTGACCAAACGCTTCTAGTGCATTTTGCGATGCTTTACGTGATGCAATGTTCGCTGGGTTTGCTTGAAGATCGGCAATGATTTGGTTCGCTTTTTCTTCCCATTGTGCAGGAAGTTCGCCGTTTAGACGACGTTTAAGCTCTGCCGCTTCAGCAGGGTAAGCTGCAGCGTATGCTTCGAATTTTTCATTCCAAGCTGCTTCTTTCGCGGCGCCCGCTTCTTTTGCATCCCACTCAGCGTAAACATCTGCCGGGATCTCAAATGGGCCGTACTCCCAACCTAGGTATTCGCGAGCCGCTTGGATTTCATCGTGACCTAGTGGTGCACCGTGACAGTCGTGCGAACCAGACTTGTTAGGAGAACCGAAACCGATAATTGTTTTGGTACAGATAAGCGTAGGACGTGGGTCCGCTTTTGCTGCTTCAATTGCTGCGTTGATCGCGTCTGAGTCGTGACCATCGACTGCTGGGATTACATGCCAGCCGTACGCTTCAAAACGCTTAGGTGTATCGTCAGAGAACCAACCTTCAACGTGACCGTCGATAGAGATGCCGTTGTCATCCCAGAATGCAATCAGCTTGCCTAGACCAAGAGTACCTGCAAGAGAGCATGCTTCATGCGAGATGCCTTCCATTAGACAGCCGTCACCCATGAACACATACGTAAAGTGGTCAACGATATCGTGACCTTCTTTGTTGAACTGTGCCGCTAGTGCTTTCTCTGCGATCGCCATACCAACAGCGTTAGTGATGCCTTGACCTAGAGGACCCGTTGTTGTCTCGATACCAGGCGCGTAGCCGTACTCTGGGTGACCTGGGGTTTTTGAGTGCAATTGACGGAAGTTTTTCAGATCGTCAATAGATAGCTCGTAACCGCTTAAGTGCAGTAGAGAGTAAATAAGCATTGACCCATGACCGTTTGACAGCACAAAGCGATCGCGGTCGGCCCACTCTGGGTTTGAAGGGTTATGGTTTAGGTGAGAGCGCCAAAGAACTTCAGCGATATCAGCCATACCCATTGGTGCGCCTGGGTGGCCTGAGTTAGCTTGTTGAACACCATCCATGCTTAGAGCACGAATTGCATTGGCAAGATGTTTACGAGACGACATGTCTGCTCCTGAGTACATTAAGCGAAACGAAAAGTAGGTCATAATTCTCTCAAAGCCCTGTTGGGTGTGCAAACGTTTTCCAGTCCAAAACCTCACAAATATTGCACCTTTCGCGCCAAATCGTTCGAAGTTCTTAAAATTATCAATAAATCAGGCAAACGTTTGGTTATAACAAAAACCAAAAAAGAGCTTGTAATTCGAGCAATCAAATTTAGAATAGACGTCTAGATGTAGATACACCTACAAAAATTAGTATTAATTTGCGCTGGAGAGTTTATCATTCCCCAGTTTTAAACCAGATATAGTGGAGCTAACATGGCTAAGCACCTGTTTACTTCTGAGTCAGTATCAGAAGGTCATCCAGATAAAATTGCAGACCAGATTTCTGATGCGGTTCTTGACGCGATTCTAGAGCAAGATCCAAAGGCTCGTGTTGCATGTGAGACTTACGTTAAAACCGGTATGGTAATGGTGGGTGGTGAAATCACGACTTCAGCATGGGTAGACATCGAAGAGTTAACTCGTGAAACCGTTCGTGAAATCGGCTACGTACATTCAGATATGGGCTTTGACGCAGATTCTTGTGCGGTACTAAACACAATCGGTAAACAGTCGCCAGATATCAACCAAGGTGTTGATAAAGCTGACCCTAAAGAACAAGGTGCAGGCGACCAAGGCATCATGTTTGGTTACGCTTGTAACGAAACTGAAGTACTAATGCCAGCGCCAATTACTTACTCTCACCGTCTTGTTCAAAAGCAAGCAGAAGTTCGTAAAAACGGCACACTACCTTGGTTGCGTCCTGATGCAAAATCTCAGGTAACATTCCAATACGATCAAGGTAACATCGTTGGTATCGACGCGGTTGTTCTTTCAACTCAACACTGTGACTCAATCTCAACTTCAGACCTGCGTGAAGCGGTAATGGAAGAGATCATTAAGCCAGTGCTACCTTCTGAGTGGATCAACAAAGAAACAAACTTCTTCATTAACCCAACCGGTCGCTTCGTAATCGGTGGTCCTATGGGTGACTGTGGCCTAACTGGTCGTAAGATCATCGTAGATACCTACGGCGGCGCAGCTCGTCACGGTGGCGGTGCGTTTTCTGGTAAAGATCCATCAAAAGTTGACCGTAGTGCAGCATACGCAGCACGCTACGTAGCGAAAAACATCGTAGCGGCAGGCATGGCTGACCGTTGTGAGATCCAACTTTCTTACGCAATCGGTGTTGCTGATCCAACGTCTATCATGGTGGAAACGTTCGGTACTGAGAAAGTATCTCACGACATCATCATTGAAGCGGTTCGTCAATTCTTCGACCTACGTCCATACGGTCTACAAGAAATGCTTAACCTTCTTCAACCTATCTACAAGAAGACAGCGGCTTACGGTCACTTCGGTCGTGAAGAATTCCCGTGGGAAGCGACAGACAAAGCTGCACTTCTACGCGATTTCGCTGGCATCAAATAATCAAGCCAAGCAAGAATCAATCAAGCCCTCGCCTATGGCGGGGGCTTTTTATTTTCAGCAACTTTTATCCAGCCATTTCGGCTCATACCGCCCTGCCCCACAAAGCAGTCCTGTTTCTCCCTCATTTTTATACCGAATAAATTTTAAGCAATTATTTGTAAATTATCCCATCTCCGCCAATAGTTAAAATATTGTTAACTCCAATTTAAATAGAGACGTCGGATGCTGGCGACTGTGGAAGCAACACTTAAGTAAAGACATGAGTCAGGCATCTTTATGGCCGATACCAAACTAAGCCAATGCTCAGATGTAAACTTGAAAAAGTCGCTTCAAGTTTGACTGAACAAAAACCGCTGTCAGTTGGTATAAGCGGATAATGTGGGAATAAATCAAGGAGGAGTTATGCCTCGAACTGTTAATCCATCGGACTTCCACAACAAACGAAAGGAAGTGCCAGACAACGAATACGCCAGAACCATACCGTGCAATACGGTCAATCTTTCTGCACCTTTTCATTGGCTCGCATTAGGTCTGCATGATTTCGTGCGAATGCCGCTTATTAGTGCTTTCTATGGCATCTGTTTTATGGCTGCTGCGATAGGCATTGTTTTGCTCGTACAGTGGCAAGGCACACACTTAGTCGTCATGCCCAGTTTGATTGTTTACATGTTAATCGGTCCGTTTCTCGCGCTGGGCTTGTATGATGCCAGTTGGGAGAGAGAGCGCGGACACAAAGCAAGCTTGTTCCATTCAATGAAAGCGATCGGTCGTAACTCAACATCTCAATGGGCGTTCGCCGTGTTACTCGCAGTGTGTATGATATTTTGGATGCGCATTGCCGCTCTACTTCATGCACTCTACCCTTCTGTTCAAGGGGCACCTTTAAGTGAGTTCCTACCCTTCCTTGTCATCGGCTCTTTAGTTGGCTTTGTTTTGGCTTGTGTGGTGTTTAGCATTTCAGCCTTTTCTATTCCTCTCATGATGGAGCGTCGTGTAGACATGATGACCGCTGTATTTACCAGCTTTAATGCAGTGAAATCCAACATTCCAGCAATGATTGTTTGGGCAGCGATCATCTGTGGCGGTATTCTTATCGGCTTTGCGACCTACGGGATCGGAATGTTGTTTACCATGCCAATTCTAGGCTACGGTACATGGCACGCTTACCATGCCACCATCAAGAAAAAACACACACCATAATTAACTGATGCTATGATCTGGCCCTCGCAAATGCGGGGGCTTTTTTATTTAATTTATCGAGGTGAATTGTGGATATAGAACTCAGCTATAAAGCCAAGCAAGTGATGGCGGACTGTATCGCGATGGCGGAACAAGCTTTCAAACGTTCTTTCCCGATTCCAACAATCACCTTCGACGTTCGTGGGAAAGCGGCAGGAAAAGCCTACCTTCAATTAAATCAAGTACGCCTAAACTCTGTTTTATTTCGCGAAAACACCCAAGCATTCTTAGATGAAGTCATTCCTCATGAAGTAGCACACCTGATTACTTATCAGGTTTACGGGCGAGTTAGGCCTCACGGCAAAGAATGGAAAGGCGTCATGGAAGCCGTATTTAACGTACCAGCCAAAACCACTCACAGCTTTGAAGTAAAATCCGTTCAAGGTAAAACCTTTGAGTATCGTTGTGGTTGTATGACCTACCCTCTATCGATTCGCCGTCATAATAAAGTGCTGCGCAAAGAGGCGACGTACTCTTGTCAAAAATGCCGCCAACCACTTAACTTCACCGGTATTCAATTATCGTAGCCCTTACCTCATAGTGTTACTTGCGTTCCCAAAATAAAGATCGATTTGATCAAAACCTTCCCTTCGCCAACTATTGTTAACTTACTCATCACTAAAGCTATTTTATGCGTGTTATCATGAATAAAGTCATACTTTATAAAGACTTTTATCATGAAATACTTATTCTCTCTGTTGCTTATCGCGCTTTCTAGCACTGCGATTGCCGCGCCACCGAGCTCATTCTCTGCAGCCAAACGTGAGGCGGTCAAAATTTATCAAGACCATCCAACAAGCTTCTACTGTGGCTGTAACATTCAATGGCAAGGCAAGAAAGGCTTACCCGATTTAGCCTCTTGCGGCTACCAAGTCCGTAAACAAGAAAAACGGGCTGCACGAATCGAATGGGAGCATGTGGTTCCTGCGTGGCAATTTGGCCACCAGCGTCAATGCTGGCAAGATGGCGGACGTAAAAACTGTAAGAAAAAAGACAAAACTTTTCGTTTGATGGAAGCAGACTTGCACAACCTAACTCCTGCTATTGGTGAAGTAAACGGTGACCGTTCGAACTACAACTTCAGCCAATGGAACGGTATGGATGGCGTGAGTTATGGTCGCTGTGAGATGCAAGTGAACTTTAAGCAGCGTAAAGTCATGCCACCAGACCGTGCGCGTGGCTCAATTGCTCGTACCTATCTATACATGAGCAAAGAGTACGGTTTCAAACTGTCGAAGCAGCAAACGCAATTAATGAGTGCTTGGAACAAAACCTATCCTGTCGATAAATGGGAATGTGAGCGTGACGAGCGCATTGCAAAAGTACAGGGCAATCACAACCCATTTGTTCAAGAAGCCTGCCGCGCACTGTAACCTCCGACCTCGAAGCGTTTCAATTACTGATATTGAAACGCTTCTTGCCCCTTGTTTTTTCGGTGCAAAGCATCCATGTTAGGGTTTAAGTTTATTCTCTTGCTGGAAATCTCATGCGTACCCCTCGAATTTATCATCCAGAAACCATTCATCAACTTGGCTCACTTGCTTTAAGTGACGACGCAGCAGGCCATACCGGTCGTGTTTTGCGCATGAAAGAAGGCCAAGACGTTCTCCTTTTTGACGGCAGTGGCGCAGAGTTCCCAGCGGTTATCAGTGAAGTCAGCAAGAAATCAGTTTTGGTTAACATCACCGAGCGCGTAGAAAACAGTATTGAATCCCCTTTAGATCTGCACCTTGGTCAAGTCATTTCACGTGGCGATAAGATGGAGTTCACCATCCAAAAGTCTGTTGAACTTGGCGTCAATACCATCACTCCTCTGATTTCTGAACGTTGTGGTGTCAAGCTTGACCAAAAGCGTTTTGAGAAAAAACTCGCGCAATGGCAGAAAATCGCCATCAGTGCCTGTGAGCAATGTGGGCGTAATGTCGTGCCCGAAATTCGTCCAATTATGAGCTTGGAAGAGTGGTGTAAAGAAGAGTACGATGGTTTAAAGCTTAACCTTCACCCTCGTGCTAAATACTCAATCAACACTTTGCCAACCCCGGTTGAAAAAGTGCGCCTACTGATCGGTCCTGAAGGCGGTTTATCGTCTGAAGAAATCGAGATGACTCGAGAATACCAATTTGAAGAAACGCTACTCGGCCCTCGCGTTCTGCGTACCGAAACAGCGGCTCTGACAGCAATTACAGCCTTACAAGTTCGTTTCGGCGATCTTGGTTAAACGGAGAAAAATAATGATCAAACTCGGTATCGTAATGGACCCAATCTCGTCCATTAACATCAAAAAAGACTCTAGCTTTGCCATGATGCTTGAAGCGCAACGACGCGGCTATGAAATCCACTACATGGAAATGAATGATCTGCATCTCGATCAAGGCGTTGCCATTGCAGATACTAAAGTGGTAGAACTAAAAGAAGATCCAAACGGTTGGTACGAGTTCAAATCAGAGCAAACTATCAAACTGTCTGAGCTAGACGCGGTGCTAATGCGTAAAGATCCTCCGTTTGATACTGAATACATCTACGCGACTTACATCCTTGAGCGTGCAGAAGAACAGGGTGCACTGATCGTTAACAAGCCTCAAAGCTTACGTGATTGTAACGAAAAGCTGTTTACAGCATGGTTCCCAGAGCTGACACCTACAACGATCGTGACGCGAAAAGCAGAAAAAATTAAAGAATTTCGTGAAAAACATGGTGATGTCATCCTGAAACCGCTTGATGGTATGGGTGGCGCGTCCATCTTCCGTGTGAAAGAAAACGATCCAAACGTCTCTGTGATCATCGAGACATTGACTAACCACGGTCAAAACTACGCAATGGCGCAAACCTTCGTGCCAGACATCAGCAACGGTGACAAACGTATCTTAGTGGTAGATGGCGAACCTATGCCTTACTGTCTAGCACGCATTCCTGCTAAAGGCGAAACGCGCGGCAACCTAGCCGCTGGTGGTACTGGTGAAGCTCGTCCGCTAAGCGAAACCGACCTCAAAATTGCGCAAACCGTTGCTCCGACACTGAAAGAAAAAGGCCTTATCTTTGTTGGCCTTGACGTAATTGGCGACAAGCTAACAGAAATCAACGTCACCAGCCCAACCTGTATTCGCGAAATTGAAGCAGCTTTTGATATCTCAATCACAGGCAAGCTGATGGATGCGATTGAGCGTCGAGTAAAAGGCGAATAACTCAAACTGTATTACAGTTAATAGAGAGCGTAGTACATTAACTTAAGCAAACTCATGCACATACCTAGATGTAAATTGTATGATGTTTGCTTAAGGGCATTTACGAGAGTTAAGGGTCAGTATGAGTATGAATCTCACAAATCACTTTTTGGTTGCCATGCCTGGGATGAAAGATCCGTACTTTCAAAACAGCGTGATCTACGTTTGTGAGCACAACGAAGACGGCGCTATGGGGCTGATGATCAATGCTCCTGTTGATATCACCGTCGGCAACATGCTCAAGCAGGTGGAAGTTCAGCCAGTACACCCGCGCCTATTTGAAGCCAGTCTAGATAAACCAGTCTACAATGGCGGCCCAATCTCGGAAGATCGTGGTTTTATTTTGCATAAACCCAAAGATTACTACGAGTCCAGCGTCCAAATGACCGATGACCTCGCGGTAACCACTTCGCGTGATATTCTATCGGTGTTAGGAACAGAAGCAGAACCAAGTGATTACTTAGTGGCACTTGGCTACTCCGGTTGGAGTGCAGGCCAATTAGAAAGTGAGCTGGTCGAAAACTCTTGGCTCACCATTGAAGCAACGCCTGAAATTATCTTTAATACACCAATCAACGAGCGTTGGAAGAAAGCGGTCGAAAAGCTGGGCATCGACCCAAGTCACCTTTCAGCAGACTCTGGACATGCTTAGTCCAAATATACAGTTACATTAGATAGAGACACCTTATGTCACGCACAATTATGGCTTTTGACTTTGGAACCAAAAGCATTGGTAGCGCTATTGGCCAAGAAATTACTGGTACAGCTTCCCCATTAAAAGCCTTTAAAGCCAATGACGGTATTCCAAACTGGGACGATATCGAAAAGCAAATCAAAGAGTGGCAACCAGATTTGCTAGTGGTCGGTTTACCGACCGATCTGCATGGTAAAGACCTTGAGACCATAACCCCTCGTGCACGAAAATTTGCTAAGCGTCTGCAAGGCCGATACGGATTGCCAGTTGAACTGCATGATGAGCGTTTATCTACTGCAGAAGCTCGTGCGGAGTTGTTCAGCATGGGCGGCTACAAAGCCCTATCGAAAGGTAATGTTGACTGCCAGTCAGCGGTGGTGATTCTAGAAAGCTGGTTTGAAGCCCTTTGGGGTGAGTAAACACTTCAAGCACAATGAAAAAAGGTTGGCTTCTGCCAACCTTTTTTGTTTCTGGATTGGATTAATCCATATCGATCTTAACGTTTGCCAAACTGCCCGTAGAGAATGCTTCACCACGCTGCGTTTTCAACATCAAGCGCAGATCATTTGCCGAGTCGGCACTATGTAGTGCATCCTCTTCGCTGATCTTACCTTGCATCACTAACTTATAGAGAGATTGATCGAACGTCAGCATACCAAACTCATTTGAGCGAGCCATGGTTGACTTCAACTCATGTAAATCTCCGCGACGAATCAAATCCGACACACGTGGGCTATTTAGCAAGATCTCAAATACACCATGACGTCCCTGCCCATTTTTATCTCGGATCAACTGCTGACCAACCACGCCTTTCAGATTCATCGACAAGTCGAACAAGAATTGTTCTTTTTGATCTTTCGGTACCAAGTGAAGAATGCGCTCTAAAGCTTGGTTTGCATTGTTGGCGTGCAACGTTGCCATACACAGGTGACCCGTTTCGGCGAAGGTCATCGCGTATTCCATTGTTTCACGGCTACGGATCTCACCAATCAAAATCATATCTGGTGCTTGGCGCAGCGAGTTTTTAAGCGCAACTTCATAGCTTTCCGTATCTAACCCAACTTCACGTTGAGTCACGATACAGCGCTTGTGTTCATGCACGAACTCGATCGGATCTTCGACCGTCAAAATGTGCCCGGTTTTATTACTGTTTCGATAGCCTGTCATCGCCGCCATAGTGGTCGATTTACCCGAACCAGTAGCACCGACCACCAGCACCAAACCACGCTTAGCTATCGCCAAATCTTGCAACACTAACGGTAACTTTAACTGCTCAAAAGTAGGAATATTAGTTTCAATACGACGAATCACTGCGCCTGGTAACTCGCGTTGAAAAAAGGCACTCACACGGAAGCGACCACAATCTCTCACAATGGCAAAATTCGACTCGCGACTTTTACGAAATTCCTGACGCCGATCTGGTTCCATAGCGCTGTCGAGTAATGCAGCCACATCGCTCTCGGTAAGTTTTTCCCCTTGCGGACGCAATTCGCCATCCACACGAAATAGAATTGGCGCTCCAACCGTGATGTAAAGATCCGACGCTTTCAGCGCCAGCATGCCTTCGAGAAATTTATCTAGATCCATCTTCCGTATTCACCATTATCTGTATGAACGTTACGAGAATTGCTGCACTTCTAATCCGATCTTACTATCGACCTCTTCACGAGCAACCATGCCTTGCGCCATTAACTGACGAGCATTTTGCTCCATGGTTTGCATGCCGTGAGCCGCACCTGTTTGAATGATCGAATACATCTGCGCGACTTTGTCTTCGCGGATCAAGTTACGAATCGCAGGCGTTGCCATCATAATTTCATGGCATGCAATACGTCCACCACCATTACGCTTCAGAAGCTTTTGCGCGATAACCGAACGAAGAGACTCAGATAGCATCGAGCGGACCATATCTTTATCACTACCAGGAAATACATCGATAATACGGTCAATGGTTTTTGCCGCCGAGCTGGTGTGCAACGTCCCGAAAACTAAGTGACCCGTTTCTGCCGCCGTTAAGGCAAGGCTGATGGTTTCTTTATCACGCATCTCACCAACCAGAATAACGTCTGGGTCTTCGCGCAATGCACTACGCAAAGCATTTTGGAAACTATGGGTGTCACGGTGAACTTCACGCTGGTTGATCAAACATTTATTGTTGTTGTGAACAAATTCAATCGGATCTTCAATTGTGAGTACGTGCTTGTTGTGATTACGGTTAATGTAGTCAACAATGGCTGCTAAGGTCGTCGATTTACCTGAACCTGTTGGGCCAGTGACCAGAACTAAGCCTTTTTCAGCATTCGCAATTTTTTTGAAGATCTCTGGCGCTTCTAGCTCTTCCAGAGTTGGAATGCTGCTTGGAATGGTACGGAATACTGCCGCACAACCGCGAGATTGGTTGAAAGCGTTGACACGGAAACGGCCAACGTTATGCAACTCAAAAGAGAAATCGACTTCGAGTTTTTCTTCGAACTCACTGCGTTGGGCATCGTTCATGATTTCGAAAACCAAACGATGCACTTCTTGGTGTGTAAACGCTGGAATGCCTAGTTTTCTCACATCCCCATCAATACGAACCATTGGTGGGACACCTGCAGAAAGATGTAGATCCGAGGCATTATGTTTTACACTAAAATCCAGTAACTCAGTGATATCCATTTAAAATCCTTAAGTCTAAAGTACAGCTATGAGTAGTATTCAACAAAATATTGAACATATCACCTCTCAAATTCGATATGACGAGCAAAAATGTGGTCGAACTCCAGAGTCAGTGCAACTTCTAGCGGTAAGCAAAACTAAACCTGTCGAGGCAATTCTCGAAGCCTACCAAGCGGGACAAACCGCCTTTGGTGAAAACTACGTTCAAGAGGGCGTCAGTAAAGTTCAGCACTTTGCCGAGCATTATCCAGATAATCGAATCGAATGGCACTTCATTGGCCCGATTCAATCCAATAAATCGCGACTTGTTGCTGAACATTTCGATTGGGTTCACACCATCGATCGAACCAAGATAGCTCAACGCCTGAATGATCAGCGGCCAAGCGAACTTAAACCGCTACAAGTTCTGATTCAGGTTAACACCAGTGGTGAGGCATCTAAGTCTGGTGTCACTGAAGCGGAAGTATTCGAGCTGGCGGAGTTGATTTCTCGCCTACCTAACCTCACTTTAAGAGGGTTGATGTCGATTCCTGCCAACGTGTCTGACTACGAATCACAACTCCGTGAATTTCAGAAGTTGGCTACGTTGAAGCAAACACTCGAAGCACAGTTCCCAGAAATCGATACATTATCAATGGGAATGAGTGGTGATATGACCGCTGCAATCGAAGCTGGTAGTACAATGGTTCGTATTGGAACCGCTATTTTCGGCGCACGAGACTACAGCTAAATCAACAAAACGCTCACTCGCGACATAAGTTATGTCGTCAATCGTTAGAGCGTAAATGCGCAATCATCTTACTCGCCAATAGGAGCAGTAAGTAACAGCGGCGCCATTATACACCTGAGCGCACAACAAATTCTAAATATCATGATGGAAATCAGACAAATGGAACATAAAAAAATCGCCTTCATTGGTGCTGGCAACATGGTGAGAGCCATTGTTTCCGGCTTGGTTGCTAACGGATACCCAGCGCAAAACATTACCGCGACGGCTCCTTCAGAGGCTCGCCGCCTTCTGCTAGAACAAGATTTTGGCATCCGTACCACCAGCGATAACATCCAAGCTGCGACCGAGGCGGATGTGGTGGTATTGTCTGTAAAACCGCAAATGATGGCGGATGTCTGTAAACCACTGCAATCGATCGATTTCACTAATAAACTGGTGATTTCTATTGCCGCAGGCATCAACTGTTCACGATTGGATGATATGCTAGCCACCAAATTGAACTTGGTTCGTGTTATGCCAAATACGCCATCACAACTTGGGTTGGGTATGAGTGGGTTGTTTGCACCAACTCATGTAACCGAGCACGACAAAGCTTTTGCCGCAGAGTTAATGGAAGCGGTCGGTAAAGTATGCTGGGTTGAGCAAGAGTCTGGCATCAATAATGTGATTGCCGCAGCGGGCAGTGCTCCAGCATACTTCTTCCTGTTTATGGAAGCGATGCAAGCAGAAGCGATTGCGCAAGGCTTTGATAAAGAGACCGCTCGACTATTGGTTCAGCAAGCTGCACTGGGCGCGGCTAGTATGGTGGTTAGCAACCCAGAAACTGAGCTATCGACCCTGCGTGAGAACGTAACATCGAAAGGTGGGACAACGGCAGAAGCACTGCGTACATTCAACGAACATCAACTTTCAGATATTGTCGCTAAAGCCATGCAAGCGGCTGTGGCTCGCGCGGAAGAAATGGAAAAACTGTTTTAATTATTTGGATGAACTCCGTTTAGTATCATCCATCACTTGTTAAGGGTACCTTATGAATTCAATGAGTTTTCTCATCTCAACCCTATTTGACCTGTACATCATGGTCGTAATTTTGCGAATTTGGTTGCAAGCTGCGCGCGCAGACTTCTACAACCCATTCTCGCAATTTATAGTAAAAGCGACTCAGCCGGTCATTGGTCCATTGCGCCGCGTTATCCCTTCCGTGGGGAATATTGACCTAGCAACCGTGTTGTTTGCCTACGTGTTGTGTGTGCTTAAATTTGTCGTGCTTATCCTAATAGCTTCGAACGGTTCCGTCTCTTTCAGCGCTGACTTCTTATTCTTGGGCTTATTATCATTAATCAAAGCCGCAGGTGGCCTATTGTTCTGGGTACTATTGATCCGTGCAATTTTGAGCTGGGTAAGCCAAGGCCGCAGCCCTATCGAGTACGTATTCCATCAACTGACCGAGCCAATGTGCGCTCCAATCCGTCGTATTCTTCCGGCTATTGGTGGTCTTGATTTAAGCGTACTGGTGTTATTTATCGGCTTGCAGTTCGCGAACTTCTTAATGGGCGATATCATTGGTCCAATTTGGTTCCAGCTATAATGTCAGCTGCAGTCTGGCAAGATGGTGAGGACATCATCCTGAAGCTCTATATTCAACCTAAAGCTAGCCGCGATAAAATCGTTGGCTTGCATGGTGAAGAGCTAAAAATCGCCATTACTGCTCCACCTGTCGATGGCAAAGCTAATGCACACCTAACTAAGTTCTTAGCCAAGCAGTTTAAAATCGCTAAGGGCTTGGTTCACATAGAAAAAGGTGAATTAGGACGGCACAAACAAATTCGGATAGAATCGCCTACCCAGATACCGACAGAAATTAAAGCCATCATATGATGGCTTTTTATTTACGGTTTTGTACCACACTTACTAATACCAACGACTGAGTACGCATTTTTACCCCCTGACCAAGGTAAAATTGCAGCTATGGTTGTTTTATAACAAGTGCTTTGAGGAAGTAACAATGAGCAAATGGATTACCGCATTACTGATTAGCCTGTTGTCGTTACCAAGCTTCGCCGATCAGTTTAAAAATATGAAAGATATCGAAGTACACTATGTCGCGTTTAACTCAACATTCCTAACACCCAAAGTCGCACGTAGCTACGATATCAAACGTAATGGATACCTCGCTGTGGTTAATATTAGCGTGTTAGATAGAGCTTCATTGGGTAAGCCAGCATTAGAAGCAAAAATTGCTGGACGCGCGAAGAACCTTATCGGCCAAACTCAGACCTTGACCTTTCGTGAAGTCAAAGAAGGCAATGCGATATACTATTTAGCCGAACTACCAATTACCCACGAAGAAACTTTTACTTTCGATATTGACGTAAAAGCTGGAAACAAAGGCTCAGGTAAGCTTAAATTCACCCAGAAGTTTTATGTTGAAGAGTAATTGGGTTGTGATGTTCCAAAAGCTTTTGGATCTAAGCAGGCTAAAAACCACTTATTAGTTAAAGAATATCTAGAGGAGAACGATTTGTTCTCCTCTATCACTATTAAAAGAGATTCCCATGAAAAAAATTGTGCTAGCAACTGGTAACCAAGGCAAAGTTCGTGAAATGGCAGATTTGTTGTCTGACTTCGGCTTTGAAGTATTAGCGCAAAGTGAATTCAATGTATCGGAAGTAGCTGAAACGGGTACAACTTTCATTGAAAACGCAATCATTAAAGCTCGCCATGCCGCACAAGAAACAGGGCTTCCTGCCATTGCAGACGACTCTGGATTAGAAGTCGATTTCTTAAAAGGCGCTCCGGGCATTTACTCTGCACGTTACGCAGGCGAGAGCGCATCTGATCAAGAGAATCTAGAAAAATTGCTAGCGGCAATGGAAGGCGTACCAGAAGCAGAGCGTACAGCACGTTTCCACTGCGTATTAGTCCTCATGCGTCACGAGAACGACCCAACGCCTATCGTCTGTCACGGTAAATGGGAAGGCCGAATTCTAACTGAAGCACACGGTGAAAATGGCTTTGGCTACGACCCAATCTTCTTTGTTCCTGAAGACAACTGTGCGTCAGCCGAACTTGAACCTGCACGTAAGAAACAACTGTCTCACCGCGGTAAAGCGCTCAAGTCGTTGTTTGCTCAACTGTCTGAGCAAGTGTCTCAGTAATCACGAGCGAATTAGACCATGTTAACGCCCCCAGCACTCAGCTTGTATGTACACATCCCTTGGTGTGTGCAAAAGTGCCCGTATTGCGACTTTAACTCTCACGCGCTCAAAACCGAGATTCCAGAAGAAGAGTACATCAGTGCCCTTTTAGAAGATTTGGATACCGACATTGAGAAATACCGACTTAACGAAGCGCCACGTCCACTGCATTCAATCTTCATTGGTGGTGGTACGCCGAGTTTGATTTCGGCAGAAGGCATCGAGCGTCTACTTAAGGGCATTGAAGCGCGTATCCCGTTCAAGCCTGAAATCGAAATCACCATGGAAGCGAATCCAGGCACCATCGAAGCAGAGCGTTTTGTTGGCTACCGCAAAGCTGGTGTAACGCGTATCTCTATCGGCGTACAAAGCTTTGAGCAGCAGAAGCTTGAGCGTTTGGGGCGCATTCACGGCCAAGACGAAGCCGTCAATGCTGCTAAGCTGGCGCACCAAATCGGTTTGAACAGCTTTAACCTCGATCTCATGCACGGCTTACCTGATCAAAGCATCGAACAAGCCTTGGCAGATTTGGGCAAAGCGATTGAGTTGGCACCGCCGCACTTGTCTTGGTATCAGCTGACCATCGAACCAAACACCATGTTCTACTACAAGCCACCAACGCTACCTGACGATGATGACTTGTGGGATATTTTCGAGCTCGGACACCAAAAACTTGCAGCCGCGGGTTATGTGCAATATGAAATCTCCGGTTACAGCAAGCCGGGCTATCAGTGTCAGCACAACCTCAACTACTGGCGCTTTGGTGATTACCTTGGTATCGGTTGTGGCTCTCATGGCAAACTCAGTTTTACCGACGGACGTATTATTCGAACGACAAAGGTAAAACACCCGCGAGGCTATTTAGCGGCTTATCAAAATATGGTCAAACCTTATCTGCATACGGAACATGTCGTCGCGGATGAAGATCGTCCATTCGAGTTCTTTATGAACCGATTCCGCTTAATTGAAGCCTGTCCGAAGCAAGATTACGTGGACACCACGGGCTTACCGATTAGTACGATTCAAGAAACCATCAACTGGGCGATAGAAATGGGCTACCTGAGTGAAACGCCTACCCACTGGCAAATTACTGAAAAAGGGAAGCTCTTCCTTAATGATTTGCTCGAAGCCTTTATGGCCGAAGAAAGCGAAGAGTAACGCAACCCCAAAGTAAATTACCACCTTCTAAAGAAGGTGGCTTTGTGTGAGCCCCCTAAAAGGGGGCCTTTGTTTAGTCCAGCGCC
>NZ_JAWOUN010000005.1:0-23690 GCF_033339395.1 Vibrio sp. 397
CAGAAGTGAAACGAAATAGCGCCGATGGTAGTGTGGGGCTTCCCCATGTGAGAGTAGGACATCGCCAGGCTTTAAATTTAAGAAGCCCGCTCGAAAGAGTGGGCTTTTTTGCATCTATAGCGTTTTAAAATTAGCTCACTTTATACCTAAAAAGTGGTCATTTACGGTGCTATATATTTGCTCTCTGCAACCTTCCAAAAGGCTTTAACAAGCGGATTTTCCAACTGAGTTTTGTTGCAGCAAACACCAAGTTTAAAAGGTTTAATTGGTAAGACTTTTAAACGATTTATCTTTTCTCTTACCGGACTGTTGTTGATTACAACATCAGGTGCGATACCTACTCCACACCCCAATGCAACCATACTTACGATGGCTTCATGTCCGGAAGTTTGTGCGTAAATCTTTGGCTTTATTTTCATTTGTTTGAGCCAAGTATTGGCCCTGTCCCTTGCCGTCCCTGCTTCTGGGAGTATGAATGGAATGACCGACCAGTCTGGTTTTTCTTTTTGTAGCTCTTCAGCAAACGCACTAACCCCAACAGGTGCGATGACAGAAAGTGGGATTTCACTGATCGTTTCAAATACGATTTTATTTGGCATCTGTTCTGACTTGGCTGATATGGCAATATCGGCTTCATCTGCTAGTATTTTGTCGATCGCTTGAGCTGGATCGCCGGTTGATAGTTTGAACTCAATGAAAGGGTTCTGAATACGAAAGTCAGAGATTAGCTCCGGAAGATGGCTGTAGCTTGCAGTAACAGAACAAAAGAGACGGATTTCTCCTTTCAATTCATCCTCGGTTCCCTTCAGATGACTCTGATACTGCTGCCATTCGCCAAGAATCTTTAAGGCGACTGGGACTAGCTTTTTACCTTGGATAGTTAAATCAACGCTACGGTTGTCGCGTAAAAACAATTGTTGGCTGGTTTCCTCCTCTAATTTTTGTATCTGTCGGCTTAAGGCTGAAGGGCTAATATGCATTGCCGCTGCGGTCTTGGCGAAACTTTTACTCTCACAGAGATGAATGAAAAGTTGCAGGCTTTTGATATTCATTAAATTTTCATTTCCATGTTGCATAAATTGCAATAACTAATTGTGAATATATCACTTTAAGCAATCTCATGTCTGTTTTAGTATGAAGTTATTCGGTAAGGCAATTACTGACCTCAATGGAAGAATCTCAAAGGAGCACCCAGATGGCTAATTATTTCAATACCCTAAACTTGCGCGAGCAGTTGGACCAATTAGGTCGTTGTCGTTTTATGGACCGCAGTGAGTTCGCTTCAGAAGCGGATTATCTGAAAGGTAAGAAAGTAGTCATTGTAGGTTGTGGTGCTCAAGGTCTTAACCAAGGTTTGAACATGCGCGACTCTGGTCTAGACGTTGCTTATGCGCTTCGCCAAGCCGCGATTGATGAGCAACGCCAGTCATTCAAAAACGCAAAAGACAACGGTTTTGAGGTAGGTAGCTACGAAACGCTAATTCCACAAGCTGATCTAGTAGTAAACCTTACTCCAGATAAGCAGCACACAAACGTTGTTGAGACGGTAATGCCGTTAATGAAAGAAGGCGCAGCACTAGGTTACTCTCACGGTTTCAACGTTGTTGAAGAAGGCATGCAAATCCGTAAAGACCTAACGGTAGTAATGGTTGCACCTAAATGTCCAGGTACGGAAGTTCGTGAAGAATACAAGCGCGGTTTCGGTGTACCGACTCTTATCGCTGTTCACCCAGAGAACGACCCAAAAGGTGAAGGTTGGGATATCGCGAAAGCTTGGGCTGCAGCAACAGGTGGTCACCGTGCAGGCTGTCTAGAGTCTTCTTTTGTTGCTGAGGTGAAATCTGACCTAATGGGTGAGCAAACTATCCTTTGTGGCATGCTACAGGCTGGCTCTATCGTATGTTACGAGAAGATGATTGCTGATGGTATCGATCCTGGCTACGCTGGTAAGCTTCTTCAATACGGTTGGGAAACCATCACTGAAGCACTGAAGTTTGGTGGTATCACTCACATGATGGATCGCCTAACTAACCCTGCAAAAGTGAAAGCATTTGAGCTTTCTGAAGAGCTAAAAGAACTGATGCGTCCGCTATACAACAAGCACATGGATGACATCATCACCGGCCACTTCTCTAGCACTATGATGGCTGACTGGGCAAACGACGATGCAAATCTACTAGGCTGGCGTGCAGAAACAGGTGAAACTGCTTTCGAAAACTACCCAGAAACTGACGTAGAAATCTCTGAGCAAGAGTACTTCGATAACGGTATCTTGATGGTTGCTATGGTTCGTGCGGGTGTTGAGCTAGCATTCGAAGCGATGACGGCATCTGGCATCATCGATGAGTCTGCTTACTACGAGTCTCTACACGAGCTGCCACTTATCGCAAACACTATCGCACGTAAGCGTTTATACGAGATGAACGTGGTTATCTCAGACACTGCGGAATACGGTAACTACCTGTTCGCTAACGTAGCAACGCCGCTTCTACGTGAGAAGTTTATGCCAGCCGTAAATACTGACGTAATTGGTAAAGGTTTAGGTGAAACGTCTAACCAAGTGGATAACGCGACTCTTATCGCTGTGAATGAAACAATCCGTAACCACCCTGTAGAGTACATCGGTGAAGAGCTACGTGGTTACATGACTGATATGAAGCGTATCGCGGTGGGCGGCTAAATGACTCCATTTCGGTGTCGAAGGTGCTCGTTTACTATCGTAAAGTCCGCGCCTTCTCCTAGAAATGAAACCTTAATACAGCGTAATTTACTTAGTCTCAAGTAACGCAGTAGATAAACTCCAGGCAGACTGGAGTGATAAATACAAAATAAAACACAACATCTAATCAAAAGGCTTGGTCGCCGTTGACCAAGCCTTTTTGTTTTTAGCCGATTTATCTGCGCGCCGATAAGAAAAACGCTCCTTTGTGAGGAGCGCTTTGATACTTATTTTTCAGCAAGCTTTTCTTCAAGTTGCGCCAACTTCTGTTCCATTTCTGTTAGCTTTTGACGTGTACGTAGTAAAACTTGAGTTTGAACATCAAACTCTTCGCGACTTACAACATCTAGCTTGTTTAGCTGGCCTTGGATTACTTGACGAACTTTCTGATCGACATCAGAGCCCAATTCTTTTACAGGTTGAGGCATTGAGTCGTGAATCTGTTTAGCAATTTGCTCTAATTTCTTTGGGTCAAACATAGTGGCTAAAACTCCTTTTGATTTGTCCTCATTTTAAGTAAATGATACGTGAAAGTCGCCACTTAGATGGCAAAAAAGAGAGCGGCAATAAAAAAGGCCACCGAAGTGACCTTTTTGAATGCCTTAATAGCTTATCTGTTATCCGCTAATTCACGATGAGCTGCTTTCGCTTCGTCAACTCGCGCTAACTTCTCCAAGTCTTTGTCTTCAACAAATACTGGCAGAGGTTTGTGTTTTTCAGCTAGGTAGCTGTAAATCACAGGTAGTACGAATAGTGTGAAGAGTGTACCGATTGCAAGGCCAGCAACGATGACGATACCGATACTGAAACGTTGCGCGGCACCTGCACCTGTTGCGTACATCAGCGGGATCAGACCTGCGATCATCGCTGCAGTGGTCATTAGGATAGGGCGAAGACGCACTTTCGCAGCTTCCATCACCGCATCAATACGAGACAGTTTATTATGTAACTGCTCTTCTTTGGCGACTTCACAGATCAAGATACCGTGCTTGGTTATTAGGCCGACCAGCGTTATCAAACCAACCTGCGAGTAGATGTTCATCGAGGCCGTACCCCAGGCCAATGCGATCAAGGCACCACATATTGCCAGAGGTACAGATACCATGATGACAATAGGATCGCGGAGTGATTCAAATTGAATCGCCAGAACGAGGAAGATGATCGCAAGTGCAAGACCGAAGGTTGCATACAAGGCACTACCTTCCGTTACAAACTGACGAGATTCGCCCATGTAATCATGGTTATACCCTGCAGGCAGTTTGGTTTGTGCAATATTTTCAAACCAATTAACTGCATCCCCTATCGAAACACCAGGGCCTGTAACAGCCCCCACAGTTGCTGAGTTTAGCTGGTTGAAGTGTGGCAAAGAGCGAGGCTCAGCCACCACATCAATGGTAATCAGACTACCTAATGGAACCGCTTTACCATCCACAGAGCGTACATAGTAGTTCTTCATCGATTCTGGGTTTAGACGCCATTTACGCTCAACCTGAGGAATTACCTCATAAGAGCGGCCATTTAGGTCGATACGGTTTACATAACCATCTGCCATCATGGTGCTGAGGGTGATACCAATGTCTTGCATAGTCACACCGTAGGCACCCGCTTTGTCTTTATCGATCTTGATCTTCATCGTTGCAGAATCATATTTCAGATCCAGATCGGAATAGACAAACATTGGACTGCTTGCTACTTCCGACAGAATGTCATTTGCAACGGTAAACAAACTTTCAAAGTTGTTTGGCGTTGTAATTACGAACTGTACAGGAAGGCCTGAACCAGCACCTGGTAGCTCCGGCATTTCGTAGGCAGCAATAGACATTCCCGGAATGCTCGAAACAAGCCCGCCAACACGCTGTTTGATTTTTGCTTGGCTCGCTTCTCGTTCGCCCCATGGTTTGAGTGTAGCTAAACCAAACGCTTGGTTAGAATCCGGTACACCGTTAAATACCTGAGCGTATTCCACTTCTGGTTGATCAGAGAGAATCTTATTCACATCATCCATGGTGTTTTGGATGTAGTCCAAATTCGAATTTGATGGTGCGGTCCCTATGAGTACTACAACACCTTTATCTTCAGATGGAGCTAGCTCGCTAGGAATAAACTTGAATAGGACTGGTAAACTTGCGAATACAATTATCGCAAACACGATCACCACTGGTCGGCTAGCCATTATTGCTTTTAACATGCTTGCGTAGCGATTAGTCATGCCATCAAGTACATGGTGAACTTTTTGCTCAAACTTGCTTGGCTTCTCGTTCGCCTTCAGCATCTTCGAACACATCATTGGTGATAGTGTCAAAGCGATGATGCCGGATACGAATACTGAACCTGCCAGTGTCAAAGCGAACTCTTTGAACAATGAACCGGTGATACCACCCATCAATGCGATCGGCGCGTACACTGCACCTAGCGTCAATGTCATCGCGATAACTGGAACCGCAATTTCACGCGTACCAATAATTGCAGCTCGGAATGGCGATTCCCCTTCTTTGATGTGACGGTCAACGTTTTCTAGTACAACGATCGCGTCATCCACCACCAGACCGATGGCAAGCACCATCGCCAGTAGCGTCATCAAGTTCCAAGAGAAACCCATTGCCTGCATCACCATTGCCACACCAATCAATGAAAGTGGAATGGTCACGATAGGAATGATTACCGCGCGGAATGAACCTAGGAACAGTGTGATAACCACAAGTACGATGACCGCTGCTTCAAGAATCGTTTTCACTACTTCGTGAATCGATTCGTTGATGGCGATAGTTGAGTCGTACATCACGTTCATTTTGATGTTACTTGGTAGGTTGCGCTCAAGCTGAGGCAACAGTTCAAGTACGTCTGCTGCAATGTTGATTGGGTTAGCGCTTGGTGCTGCGTTGATCGCCGCAACCACGGCTTCTTGACCGTTTGCACTTGCGCGATAAACGTCGTGACTCTTCTCCAGCGTTACTTTAGCGATATCACCTAGGCGGATGACATCCCCTTCACCAGTTTTCACGACCAATGCTTCAAGTTCAGCAACGTTTGATACCTGAGTATCTGCGCTACCGTTATAAAGTACGAACTCACCCGTCGCTTGACCGGTTGCAGATTGGTAGTTGTTGGCGTTAAGAACGCTCATCACATCCGTAGCGGTCAACTTCAAAGCGCCCATTTTGGCAGGATCTAACCATACGCGCAGTGCGTACTTCATACCACCATACAGGTCAACTTTGGATACACCGTTTACAGTGAACAACTGCGGGTTGATTACACGCTCAAGGTAGTCAGTGATCTGGCTTGAAGATAACTCGTCACTCGTAAAGCCGATGTACAGTACCGCCGTTGTCGAACCTGTCGACATGGTTACGGTTGGATCTTCGGCTTCTTTTGGAAGCTGAGAACGTACTGAGTTCGTTTTCGCTAAGATATCAGCCAATGCTGCATTCGGGTCAGTATTCAACTTCATGTTGACAGTAATGGTTGATTTACCTAGTACCGATTGCGAAGTCATGTAATCAATATTATCGGCTTGCGCTACCGCTTGCTCCAATGGCTGAGTAATAAAGCCTTGGATCAAGTTGGCACTTGCACCGTAGTAACTGGTGGTCACGGTGACCACCGTATTCGTCATTTCAGGGTACTCACGAACTTGCATTTTGAACACCGCTTGCAAACCAAGCAATGCAATCAAAAAGCTGATCGATACCGCTAAAACTGGACGTTTTATAAAAACATCTGTAAAGCGCATGATGCCTCCAACTTAAAGCATTGGTGTTTCAGCAGGTGGGGTAGTTGCATCGCTTTCGACAATGCTTACTTTCGCATGGTTACTCAAACGGACTTGACCCGATGTCACTACAACATCACCTGGCTTCACGCCTTCTAGAATGTGTGCGATATCTTTAGAGCGTTCGCCAACTTTTACCACATGCTGCTTAACGCGTTTTTCGCCATCTTCTTCTGTTACGATGTAAACATTGTCGCCATATAGCGTAAATGTGATCGCGGTTTGAGGTAGAGTGACCTGATTTTCTAACTTAGGCAGAATGATGTTTGCACGCGCGAACATACCACTACGCAGTTTGCCGTCACTGTTAGGGATATCCGCTTGAACTTGAATCAAACCACTTTGTACGTTTACAGCTGGTTCAATCGCAGAAATAGACCCTTTGAAAGGTTGGTCTGGATAAGCGTCAACAAAGATATCCACTTCTTGGTCGATATTGATACGTGAAATATCGGTTTGCGGCACGGTAAAGCGTAAACGCATCACGCTGGTGTCTTCCAGGCGAACAATATCGGTACCCGCTTGTAGGTACTGACCTAGGTACACGTTACGAATACCTACTACACCATCAAATGGCGCTTTGATTTCGCGTCGGTCGATGGTCGCTTTCAAGCTTTCAATGTCCGCTTTTAAGGAGAAGTAGTTCGCTTCTGCTTCGTCATACGCTTCTTTAGAAATAGAGCCTTTTTTAAATAGCCCTTGGTAGCGTTTGTATTTCGCTTCTGCTGCTGGCAACTTGGCTTGCGAGCTCTTTAAATTCGCTTTCTCAACGTCAGAGTCAAGCAGTACTAGTGGCTGACCTGCTTTGACTTGAGTACCGGAATCAAATGCGATTTTATCGATAACACCGCTCGTTTCGTTCGCTACCGTCACGCCTTGATTTGGCTCGATAAAACCAATTGCCTCGATGACTGGTACCCAATCCACCGCTTGCACTTCAGTTACGGTTACTGGGAATGCTGGTTCAGGGCGATTGGCAAACTGCTCCATTTTGTCTTTGATATCAATTAGTCTGTATGTAACAACGCTACCAAAAAGTAATAAAACAATTGATAGCATCAAAATCCACTTTTTCATTCTATTAAGAACTCCAAGTTAGTGTTTAATAATTGCATCCCAACTGGCTTCAATAGCGGCCTCTAATGCCGTCTTATCCAGTTGATAAAATCCCAAAGCGTGTTTCCGAGCAAGTGCAACACTTGCCTCAAAACTTAATCCAGAAAGTACTTCGTTATCGAGAAGCTTGAATACTCCCTCGTCTTTACCCTGATTAAAAAGAAGATCTACTTGGGCAAACATTTGTCTCTCAAGTTCCCGAGCTTTGCTACTATTTGAACAGGGTAAAGATTCATATTGGACTCGGTTGCTGATCGCACTTAAGTTCGAGCTCGCTAGATTCCAAATATTGAGCCACATGGTTCGATAACGCTGTTTTAAAGGCATCTCTTCACTAACACCTAGTTGCACCGCAGTAGCCACACGCTTAGCAACGTTAAGGCGTAGTTCCTCTAAAAGATGTTCTTTATCTGAGAAATAACGGTAAATCGTCCCTGCTGCGACACCTGCCTCATTGGCGAGCTTTTGCATGGAAAGCCCTTGAAAGCCAGATTCAGCAATGAGTTGTTCAGCAGCGACTAAGATTTGTTCTCGTTTATCTACAGCAGGGTTATCCTTCATAATGTCACCCTTTAGTGAATGAACGTTCATTCATTATAGCTTAAATACCCGCCATTTATGCAACAGAATATTGCACTTAATTGGTGTAAAAATTACAAGAAATCAGCATAGCTTTCACGAGGCCACCCCTTTATCATAGGCGCCACATTCATCACCCGCAGAGAATTTCTATGAAGCTGAACCCTAGTCAAGATGAAGCCGTGAAATACGTGTCTGGTCCATGCCTAGTGCTAGCTGGTGCTGGCTCGGGCAAAACTCGTGTTATTACCAATAAAATCGCTTATCTGGTTCAGCAATGTGGTTACAAAGCGCGTAACATTGCGGCGGTGACGTTTACCAACAAAGCGGCACGTGAAATGAAGGAGCGTGTAGGTCAAACGTTAGGGAAAGGTGAGTCTAAAGGTTTGATGGTATCAACATTCCACACTTTAGGATTGAACATCATCAAGCGTGAGTACAAGCATTTAGGGTTGAAAGCGGGCTTCTCACTGTTTGATGACCAAGACCAGCTAGCGCTGCTCAAAGAGCTTACTGAAAAGCAGCTTGATGGTGATAAAGATCTGCTACGTCAGCTTCTGAGTTGTATTTCCAACTGGAAAAACGACATGTTGACGCCAGAGCAAGCCAAAGCGCGTGCGCAAGGTGAACAGCAACAATTGTTTGCGTTCTGTTTTGATATGTACCAAAAGCAAATGAAAGCCTATAACGCGCTTGATTTTGATGACCTAATTTTGATGCCCGTTTTACTCTTACGTAATCATGAAGACGTTCGTCAGCGTTGGCAGAATCGTATCCGTTACCTACTGGTTGACGAGTATCAAGATACCAACACGAGTCAGTATGAGCTGGTCAAATTAATTGTCGGAGAACGTGGACGATTGACGGTTGTAGGGGATGACGATCAGTCTATTTATTCATGGCGTGGTGCGAAACCTCAGAACCTCGTGTTGCTGGGTGAAGATTATCCGAATTTGCGTTTGATTAAGCTAGAGCAAAACTACCGTTCAACGAGTCGAATCCTGCGTGCGGCCAACATTTTGATAGCTAACAACCCTCACGTCTATGAGAAGTCCCTGTTCTCTGAAATTCCTGACGGTGAAAAACTCAAAGTGTTGTTGGCTAAAAATGAAGAGCACGAAGCAGAGCGCGTAACGGGTGAACTAATTGCGCATAAGTTCCTAAACCGTACCGAATATAAAGATTATGCGATTCTATATCGTGGTAACCACCAATCACGTTTGATTGAAAAGTCTCTGATGCAAAACCGTGTACCGTATAAAATTTCTGGCGGCACCTCGTTTTTTGCGCGCGCAGAGATTAAAGACATCATGGCGTATTTGCGCGTTTTGGTTAATCCGGATGACGACAATGCATTTTTGCGCATTGTGAACACTCCGCGACGTGAAATTGGCCCAGTAACGTTAGAGAAATTAGGCAGTTATGCCAATATGCGAGGCAAGAGCTTGTTTGAGTCGAGCTTTGAAATGGGGCTCGAACAGCACCTAACGGGACGTGGCCTAGAAAACCTGCGTCGTTTCACCCAATGGCTAGTGGCGATTGCTGATCAAGCTGAGCGTGGTGATACCGTCGAAGCGGTTCGTTCGCTAGTTCGTGATATCCATTATGAAGATTGGCTATACGAAACTTCAGCAAGTCCGAAAGCCGCTGAAATGCGAATGAAGAACGTTTCTGATCTTTATTCATGGATAGTGGCGGACCTAGAGGGTGACAACTACGATCAAGAAGAGAAAACGTTAAAAGAAGTCGTTCAACGTTTGACCTTGCGTGACATGATGGAGCGCGGTGAAGAAGATGAAGACAGTGATGCAGTACAACTGATGACCTTGCACGCATCAAAAGGCCTTGAGTTCCCATATGTATACTTAATTGGGTCCGAAGAAGGTATTTTACCGCACCAAACCAGTATTGATGAAGATAACGTGGAAGAAGAGCGTCGCCTGATGTACGTTGGTATTACTCGAGCGCAACGTGAACTGACTTTCACTATGTGCAAAGAGCGTCGGCAGTTCGGCGAGTTGATCAAACCGACTCAAAGCCGCTTTTTGGATGAGTTGCCATTTGATGACGTTGAATGGGAAGTAAACAAAAAGCCAGTATCAGCAGAAGAGCGTATGGCGAAAGGTCAAGCACACATTGCCAATATTCGAGCAATGTTTAAGAAGTAAAGTAACCTTGTTCTCACTGACTAAAAACAAAAAGGCTTGCCAACTGGCAAGCCTTTTTCGTTGATGTCTTTACTTATAGACCTTCAATCATGTGGTCAATTGCTGCGATGATTTCATCGTCAGAACAGTCCATACAGGTTCCTTTGGCTGGCATCGCATTGAAGCCTTCTAATGCGTGCTTCACTAACGTATCTTTGCCTTGTGCAATACGCGGTGCCCAATCATCGGCATTACCTGTTTTAGGTGCGCCGTTTACACCAGATGCGTGACAAGCAATACAAAAAGTACCATAAACTGTGGCGCCATCACGTGGACCGGTTGGTTCTTCTTTCACTGGCTCAGAACCCGCTAGATAAACATCACCGACAGGTTGGATGCGTTCTGCGATCGCATCGTATTCAGTTTGGCTGATGTCAGAAGCTAAAGCTGCCGTAGAAAACGTTAAGGCAGCGAACAAAACGCTAATCATTTGTCGAGACATATCCATTAAACCCACTTCACATTCCCGAGGTAAGTGACTTACCTATTTATATAGTTAGAGTATTAATGCCGAGCAGAGAAATCATTAAATTCCACTGAATGGCATAGAATGATTAGACAACTTGGTTGCAGCTGTTAAATCAATGTAAATAATGGGTGATTATATCCCGATAACTTGTTGCAATAAACAACAAGTTATCCATGACAGGGCGTGAATCACATCAAAAATCCACTTTAACGGAAGATAACTGTCGAAAAAGAGACCAAACGATAAAAAAAGTAAAAAAAGTACTAGACGGCATAGTGTGATATCCGTATTATTCCACTCCGCCGATAGGGCATGCGCCCGTAGCTCAGTTGGATAGAGCGTTGGCCTCCGGAGCCAAAGGTCGAAGGTTCGAATCCTTTCGGGCGTACCATTGCCTCGGAGGATACATCGGTAAAAATCAGTGGTGGCTATAGCTCAGTTGGTAGAGCCCCGGATTGTGATTCCGGTTGTCGCGAGTTCAAGTCTCGTTAGCCACCCCATTCTTTCTTTTTTAGATTGAATGCGGTAGCATTGCTCCCAATCTTGATTCAATCAAGATAAAACATCGTCGGTGAATAGCGCAGCTTGGTAGCGCATCTGGTTTGGGACCAGAGGGTCGGGGGTTCGAATCCCTCTTCACCGACCACTATTTAGTTTATGGCTCTAATAGAGCGGTAAACAGCAAAAATTGATGGTGGCTATAGCTCAGTTGGTAGAGCCCTGGATTGTGATTCCGGTGGTCGCGAGTTCGAATCTCGTTAGCCACCCCATTAATTAAGGTGACTTCTTAGTTGAAGTGTCCTGTCTGATTTGAGAAAATCAGTAAATACAGTTCGGTGAATAGCGCAGCTTGGTAGCGCATCTGGTTTGGGACCAGAGGGTCGGGGGTTCGAATCCCTCTTCACCGACCACTATTAGAAAGCCTGCTTTTTAGCAGGCTTTCGTCGTTTTAGAGTTTATGATCTCGCTTGGACTGTATTAGTCGGTAATGTATCAATGGATTTGAACCCAAGTGGGGTTCGCCTGAAGTTAGAATTCGGCTCTTCACCGACCGCTATTTAGAGCCTCAGTCGAAAGACTGGGGCTTTTTTACATCTCTCCTGAAAAGAATCGGCATTCCATTTCAATTTTCCCCAAAAGTGTACAGCTCTAGGGGCTTTTGACCACCTATGAACTAAATGCTTTTCGAGCTGACAAAATAAACCCCAGAGCAGTGTCTGGGGTTTTGTAGTTTTCTAATCCGCTGCTTTTATTGGGCGAGTGTTTTAAGGATTTCTTTCAGTTCTACCGTTTCTTGGATTTCAAAACTTGGCGTTATATCCGTTGAGTTGCTTGCGCCTGTCGCATTCACCCATACACTCAAAATGCCCATATTGTTAGCGCCAGCAATGTCAGCAGGTAAAGAGTCGCCCACGTGTAGAGCCTCTTCTGGTTTTACTTCGACCAAGTCGAGCGCTTTTTGGAAAATACTTGTAGCAGGTTTCTCTTCTGGCTCTTCTCCTCCCACAATAATATGGTCCACCCAGTTGCTCATTTGTGTCGCGTTTAATTTAGGGTGTTGAGAAAAAATCGGACCGTTAGTGATCACGACGAGTTTGTAATGTTGACGAAGGTCGCTGAGCATTTCTTTTACACCAGGGAAGAAGGTGAACGCGCCCATACGTGCAGAGTCAAAGTAGTCTTGAGCTTGTTGAGCCTCTTTTGCAGTGATGCTGACGCCTTGCTCCGCCAAGATGTTTTGGATCAGGCCACAACGGAAGGCATTTTCATCGGGTAGCAGAGCCACAAGGTGAGGGAACTCAGCATTCAGCTTTTTGTATACACCCTGTAAGTAGCGCTGCAAAAACGCTTTTGGCTCGGTAACTTGTGGGTAGGTCTTATGAATCCAAGTTGTAAACGCTTGTCCTGCAACTTTATCGGCTTGTGACGTTGCACATAAAGTCTCGTCCATATCAAAAAAAATCGCTTTAAGCACAGGGGCTCCTTTTATTTACGGCTTGGCTTTGACACTGTTCATCTATTATCCCACTCTCAATTGTGTCGTAAAGGGTTAAAACCGGCGAGTTTTCTTATGACGTACGAATGAGGATAGCGGTACTTTCCTTTGCTTAGTCAATAAACCGCTTAAGTGGCGCATAATCTGCGTTGGAGCAGGATTTGTGTGGTTTTGCTGTTTTGTTCACGTTTTGACCTATCCTTTCTCTTCCTAAGTTTGGCTTTTTGTATTTGCCGACTATTTTATTAATAGTTTTTTATGTTGAAAAAACACTTTTTGCATATGATATTGTTTGTTAAATGTTAATAAATGCACATGAATAATATGGTTAATGATCTTGTTTAGCTCATGTTTACTTTTAGAGCATTTTTCTAGTTTTATTGGTGCATGACGCACAGAAATAGTGTGATATGAAAATGGTTAAATACTTGTTAATGCATTTTTATTCGCTAATTGTGCGTTTATTTAATGTTTTTTCGGCGGAATATACTTTAATTGTTGCTTTTTTGTGTGATTTTTGCCAAATTATTTCCGCATTAAGATTTCAGAGTATTATTCTGAATTTGAACGGATTCATTCAGGTGATGAATGGTGCCTTTGGCATGATTCGATACCACAGACAAGGCAGTAGAGGTCTGAAATGTCACTATTAGAAGTGAAAAACCTTCGTATTGAATACCCATCCCGACACGGCGTTCACGCTGCCGTGAAGTCACTTTCTTTTCATATTGAACGTGGTGAAATCGTGGGTGTTGTTGGCGAATCAGGTGCGGGTAAATCCACCGTTGGTAACGCTGTTATCGATTTGCTTAGCCCTCCAGGTCGCGTTGCTAGCGGTGATGTATTCCTGGATGGAGAAAAAATTTCTGGCCTATCACCAGAAGCGATGCGTAAGGTTCGCGGCTCGAAAATAGGTTTTATTTTCCAAGATCCGATGACCTCGCTCAATCCACTTTTTACTGTTGAGCAACAGCTGAAAGAGACGATCCACGCCAACATGAAGGTCTCTGATGAAGAGGCGTATCAGCGCGCGCTTTCTCTTATGCAGCAGGTTGGTATTCCTCAACCAGAAAACCGCTTAAAGCAGTACCCGCATCAATTCTCTGGTGGTATGCGTCAGCGTGTTGTCATTGCCATTGCTTTGGCTGGTGAGCCTGATCTCATCATTGCGGACGAACCAACTACGGCGTTAGACGTTTCTATCCAAGACCAAATCCTCAACTTGATCCGCGAGCTGTGTATCAAGAACAATGTCGGCTGTATGTTGGTTACTCACGATATGGGGGTAGTCTCCAACGTCACCGATCGCGTGGCGGTAATGTATCGTGGTGACTTGGTGGAGTTTGGACCAACAGCCAAAGTATTGGGCGATCCTGATCACTCTTACACTCGCAGTCTAATTTCAGCGGTACCACGTTCAGACAGAAAGTTAGATCGTTTCCCGTTAGTAAGCTATATCGAAGAAGCGGCGGAAATGGAGCCACTCGATATCAAGAACCACTGGTTAGGACAAAGCCAAGATGAACGTGAGTACACTGGCCCGCTTTTGGACGTGAAGAACGTCAATCTTCGCTTTGTGACCAAAGACTCTTTGTTCGAGAGCCGCCGAGAATACGTGCAAGCATCTAATAATGTGAGCTTTGAAGTGCACGAAGGCGAAACCTTTGGTTTGGTGGGCGAGTCTGGTTCAGGTAAATCGACCATTGCACGTGTGATTGCTGGTTTATACCAACCTAACTCTGGTCAGGTGAAATTCGAGGGCATTGACCTGACCGCTTTAACCTCTGAGAAAGAGCGCCGCCCGATGCGTCGTCAAATGCAGATGGTGTTCCAAAACCCATATACTTCAATGAACCCTCGTATGAAGGTATTCGATATTATTGCTGAGCCAATCCGTTTCCATAAATTGACGAAAAACGAGTCGGAAACTCGCCAAATCGTGAATGACCTATTGGATCATGTTGGTTTGGGTCGAATGGCTGGGCTTAAGTACCCTCATGAATTCTCCGGTGGTCAGCGTCAGCGTATTTCTATTGCGCGTGCGTTGGCGACTCGTCCTCGACTTTTGATTTGTGATGAACCGACCTCAGCACTGGACGTATCGGTACAGGCACAAATTCTAAACTTGCTGAAAGATCTGCAAAGTGAGCTGAACTTGACTATGTTGTTTATCAGCCACGATTTACCTGTTATTCGTCAGATGTGTGACCGAGTAGGTGTGATGCAAATGGGTACACTTTTAGAAGTGGCACCAACAGAACAGTTATTCACGGCACCTCAACACGAATACAGCAAAAAATTGATTTCTCTGATGCCGGAGTTTACTGGCTTGCGAGAAGAGATCGAAACGGCATAAACCAAGCAATTCGCTTGGCTAACCTCTAGTCATAACAAAGACGCAAACACAACAACAAGGGATCCGTATCCCCGCATGAAGGAGTTATGCAAATGAAAACCATGAAAAGCAAATTAGCAGTGGCGCTAATGGCTGCGGGCCTAAGCTTTAACGCAATGGCAGCAGATATCAAAGTTGGCTATGCAGCTGACCCAGTATCGCTTGATCCACATGAGCAGCTATCAGGTGGCACACTGCAAATGTCACACATGGTATTTGATCCGTTGGTTCGCTTTACTCAAAAAATGGATTTCGAGCCTCGCCTAGCAGAAAGCTGGGAACGCATAAACGATACGACTGTTCGTTTCAAACTGCGTGAAGGTGTGAAATTCCATTCTGGCAATACTCTAACGACTGACGACGTCGTGTGGACGTTCCAGCGTTTACAAAGCTCTCCTGACTTTAAAAACATCTTCGACCCGTACGAGAAAATCGTCAAAGTTGACGACAACACGTTCGATCTTGTAACTAAAGGTCCTTACCCACTAGTGCTGCAAACCGCAACGTACATTTTCCCTATGGACAGCAAGTTCTACACGGGCAAAACTGCGGACGGCAAAGACAAGTCTGAGCTAGTGAAGCACGGTAACTCATTTGCATCGACTAACGTATCTGGCACGGGTCCATTCATTGTGACTTCACGTGAACAGGGCGTAAAAGTGGAATTTGAACGCTTTAAAGATTACTGGGACAAAGAGTCGAAAGGTAATGTTGATAAGCTAACGCTTGTGCCAATTAAAGAAGACGCAACTCGTGTAGCAGCGCTGCTTTCTGGCGGTGTTGACATGATTCACCCTGTAGCGCCAAACGACCACAAACGCGTTGAAGATGCTGACGGCATCGACCTAGTCACGCTGCCTGGTACTCGTATTATCACGTTCCAACTAAACCAAAACAGCAACGAAGCATTGAAAGACGTTCGCGTTCGCCAAGCGATTGTTCACGCAATCAATAACGAAGGTATTGTGAAGAAAATCATGAAAGGCTTCGCAACGGCCGCTGGTCAGCAAAGCCCGGCAGGTTACGTAGGTCACGATGACAAACTGGTTCCTCGCTACGATTTGAAGAAAGCGAAAGAACTGATGAAAGAAGCGGGTTACGAAAACGGCCTGACGCTAACGATGATTGCACCAAACAACCGTTACGTGAATGATGCGAAAGTAGCACAAGCGGCGGCGGCAATGTTGTCTAAGATCGGTATCAAGGTTGATCTGAAGACCATGCCAAAAGCGCAGTACTGGCCTGAGTTCGACAAGTGTGCGGCAGACATGCTGATGATCGGTTGGCACTCAGATACAGAAGACTCAGCGAACTTCAACGAGTTCCTAACGATGACTCGTAACGAAGAAACCGGTCGTGGTCAGTACAACTGTGGTTACTACTCAAACCCAGAAATGGACAAAGTGGTTGAAGCTGCGAACGTAGAGACGGATCCTGCGAAACGTGCAGAAATGCTGAAGGGCGTAGAAGCGACACTATACAACGACGCAGCATTCGTACCGCTACACTGGCAAAGTGAAGCATGGGGCGCGAAGTCTAACGTGAAAGCGGCAGATATCGTTAACCCAATGGTAATGCCTTACTTCGGTGACCTAGTGGTTGAATAATCACGGTTAGTCGACTTTGAGGAGGGATGGATTTCCCTCCTCAACTTAAAGCACTCGACTCAGTTTTGTTTCAGTCGGATTGAGTTGGTTATTTAGACTGAATTTTCTCTCTAATTTAGAGATCTATGGATAGTTAAGGGGCAAGGAATGTTTTCGTTTCTGGTCAAGCGCCTGTTTCAGGCACTGATAGTGATGTTTGTGATCAGTTTGGTGGCGTTTGCCATTCAGGACAACCTGGGTGATCCGCTGCGTGAGCTTGTAGGTCAGTCGGTTTCGGAATCGGAGCGTCAAGCGCTACGCGACGACTTGGGCCTGAACGATCCCTTTATCACAAAGTACACGCGCTTTGTGGGTAATGCATTGCAAGGTGATTTGGGTACCTCATATTTTTTCAAGCGACCTGCGGTTGAGGTGATTATCGACAAGCTGGTAGCTACATTAGAGCTCGTGTTTGGCGCGACGCTTATCATCATTGTTTTCTCTATTCCGCTTGGGGTGTACTCTGCGATTCATCCTAAGAGTGTTTTTACCAAATTTGTCATGGCGATGAGCAGTGTCGGTATCTCGATTCCGGTGTTCTTAACCGCAATCATGCTGATGTATGTCTTCTCTATAGAACTCGGTTGGCTGCCTTCCTACGGGCGGGGCGAGACCGCTAATGTGCTCGGTTGGGAATCTGGCTTCTTTACCATTGATGGTATCAAGCACCTCATCCTACCTTGTATTGCGCTAGCGTCTATCATGTTGCCGTTGTTCATCCGCTTGGTGCGTTCAGAAATGCTGGAAGTTCTGAGTTCGGAATACATTAAGTTCGCCAAAGCAAAAGGTTTGAACTTACAAAAGATTTATTACCAACATGCACTTAAGAACACCATGCTGCCAGTATTGACAGTAGGTGGTGTGCAGATTGGTACCATGGTGGCCTACACCATTCTTACTGAAACCGTGTTCCAATGGCCGGGCACTGGCTTCCTTTTCCTAGAGGCAATCAACCGTGTAGATACACCGCTGATCACTGCCTACGTTATCTTTGTTGGTCTGATCTTCGTGGTAACCAATACCATCGTTGACTTGCTGTACGGCATCATCAACCCAACTGTGAACCTAACTGGAAAAGGAGCTTAATCATGAGCCAATCAAATTTAACACCAGCTCCTGCTCCATCAGCGTGGCAGCGTTTCAAAGAGTCAGATTTTCTGTATTACTTCAAACGCGACAAAGTGGCGATGGCGAGTTTTACCGTCTTTATGATGTTCTTAGTATTGGCATTGGCTGCACCGATTCTTGCGCCAACAGATCCGTACGATCTGACGTCTATCGACATCATGGATTCTGAGTTGCCACCTTCGTGGATGGAAGATGGCGATGAGCGTTTTGTTCTTGGTACTGATGAGCAAGGCCGTGATATTTTATCGACCATTCTTTACGGTTCTCGTTTGTCTTTGACGATCGGCTTTTTAGCCGTCGGTCTTCAGTTGATTCTGGGTATCATCATTGGTTTGTCGGCGGGTTACTTCGGTGGTCGTATCGATAGCTTCTTGATGCGCTTTGCCGATGTTCAACTATCGTTCTCAACCATGATGGTGGCGATCATCGTATCGGCCATTTTCAAAGCCAGCTTTGGCAGCGATTTTTACAGCCAATACGCAGTGGTGATGCTGGTGGTGATCATCGGTGTGGCTGAATGGCCGCAATACGCACGGACAATTCGTGCCTCGGTATTGGCAGAGAAGAAGAAAGAATACGTCGAAGCGGCGCGTGTGATGGGCTTTAAAGCTCCGCGAATCATGTTCCGTCACATTCTGCCAAACTGTCTATCGCCAATCTTGGTTATCTCGACGGTACAGGTAGCGAACGCGATCATGTCGGAAGCGGCACTGTCATTCCTAGGTTTGGGTCTTCCTGTTGATCAGCCGTCACTGGGTGCGCTAATCAGCATCGGCTTTAACTACATCTTCTCAGGTGCGTGGTGGATTACTGCCTTCCCAGGCATCGTGCTCGTAACATTGGTTTTGGTTATCAACCTGTTGGGCGACTGGCTACGTGATGTATTCAACCCGAAACTGTACAAAGGATAAGAATTTTCCCACCAAGCGTTGTAAATTCGCTTAATTCCTTCCTAAACTGAGAGCCGGATGCAAATTCCGGCTCTTTTTTTGCTAGTTATTCTTTGTTCACATTTTTTTGGCGCTTTGCCGCCATAATGACCTTACCCACTAATTTAGAGTGAAGTGTATGGAAATGAAGAAGGCACAACACCCATCTCGTATCTTCCAAGCAAGCCTAGCTTTCGGCTTGTTGCTGGTATGCGCCCAGTTTTCTAGCCCAGTATCGGCGGAGGAGTTCCTTTGCCAAGCCACTCAAGCCAGCGAGAAAGAATTACCGATGCTTGAGAAAACGTGCCCAATTGGTAACGGAGTATGGGGAAAGAAAGTGCCGCAGGGGGGCAACTACCTTTACTGGATTCAATGCGGATTGCTACCCAAGCCTATGTCTCTCGCGAAAGCTAAGCCTCTCTATAGTAAAATCACGACTGACGTATGGATGAAGCCTGAATCCAAAGGCTATCGCTGTTTGATTGGACCTTACAAGGCATTGTCTGATGCGAGGGATGACTTACGAGGAGTCAAAACCTTGTCGAATTACAAAGAGGCGTTCATCCGAGTGGTTGGGAAAGGGACGAAACAACCAGTAACACCACCTACACCTAAATCTACTGTATCGTCGAAATCAGCCTCATCTTCGGTTAAGCCAACACCGACGGTGACCCCGAAACCCGCGCCAGTTCCTGCTGTGCGAGCTGATACCGACGCCTTTAAAGCGCGGGCAGAGAAGCCAGATACCAAGGCAAAAAGTTCACGTGATAGCTCTTCGTCTACGCCTGTTGCTAAGACCAAAGCGAAGCCAATTGTCACTGGAAATGATGACATTGAAGTTCGGTTGAGAACTTCAGTACAGGGCAAAACGTACGTGGTCCCATATTTACTCGATCACCATAATCAGTTTTACATGGAACATGGTAAGCCGTGGAACCGCCTCAACTACGAAAACTCGCACAAAGTATGTCAGCAACTGGGTATGAGCTTAGCTAACCCTGCAGAGTTTAAAGCGCTGAGGGCGTCTGGGGTGATGGAAAAAAATCAATGGCCACTGCAACTGCCGTATTGGGGCAAAGATAAGAAAGGTTTGTTCGCCGATCGTGAGCCCAATCAGCTCACCGGGACCTCATTATTGAACGTGGTGTGCGTGAAATAACGACTCAGATATTGTGGTCAAAATATAGAAGAAAGCCCCGAGTTCGGGGCTTTTTTGCGGTCTCAAATATTATCGCTATTTGAGTGGCGTTTCTTTGTGATGCGTTTGCTAATACGCTCTACCACTGATATTCATCTCATTTTGCGAATTATTTTCACTGAACTTGTCGGCAGAGAGTCTATTCGTCATAATGTTACTTGTAACATTACTGATAAATCACATATTTATGGCTCAACAGAATAAGAAAACTCGTACGACATTGCAGGATGTCGCAGACCAGGTTGGCGTCACGAAGATGACCGTTTCACGCTATATGCGTAACCCTGAATCGGTGGCAGAAAAGACTCGTGCTAAGATTGCGACTGCGATTGAAGAGATGGGTTACATCGAAAACCGTGCACCGGCGATGTTGTCAAAGTCCTCCAGTAAAGCCATTGGTATTTTACTGCCGTCTTTGTCCAACCAAATTTTTGCTTCCTTTGTTCAGGGCATAGAGATGGTGACCAAAGCCAATGGCTATGAGACGCTTTTAGCGCATTTTAGCTACGATGAGCTTGAAGAAGAGCGTAAGATCGCGTCATTACTCTCTTATCAAGTCGATGGACTTATTCTAACTGAAAGCCATCACACGCCGCGTACATTACAGATGATCAAAAATGCGGGCATTCCGGTGGTCGAAACCATGGAACTGCCATCGGAGCCGATTGATATGGCGGTTGGACTCGATCATGAAGATGCGTCGTACGCCGTGGTTAAGCAGATGCTAGATACGGGGAAGCGTACAATCGTCTATTTTGGCGCGCGTCTGGATACGCGAACCAAATTGCGGATGCAAGGTTACGATCGCGCGATGACAGAAGCAGGGCTAGAACCCAAACATGTATTAACTGGTGATCATTCTAGTTTTTCTTTAGCGCATGATTTGCTCGAACGCGCACTGGAAACGCACCCAACGCTCGATGGGGTGTTCTGTACCAACGATGACATCGCAATTGGCACCATGCTGAGTGCGCAGCAACGTGGCATTCAAGTTCCACAGAAATTGGCAGTGGCGGGCTATAACGCGCTGGATATCGGTCAAACCATCAGCCCGAAACTGACCAGCGTTGATACGCCGCGTTTCCAAATTGGTGTAAAGAGCGCAGAGCTATTAATTGCGCGCCTGAAAGGCGAAACGCAAGAAGAAAAAGTCTTCGATATGGGGTATCAGATCACGTCGGGAGAGAGTGTTTAACTAATTGTTAACTGCTCTTTGTATTCGCTCATCAATGGTATTGGTAGGTTAGGGTATGGCACATCAGCTGGATGCATTGGATCTCAACTTAATGCGTTTATTAAAAGCCGTGGTGGAAAACCGCAGCATCAAGCTGGCCGCAATGCAGCTTGGCATTTCTCAACCGAGCGCCAGCCGCGGTGTGATGAAGTTGAAGCAAGTGTTTGATGACCCGCTTTTTGTGCGTAAAGCACATGGGGTAGAGCCATCACCCATGGCGATTCGTCTCGCCGCCGAGTTCGACAATATGGTTGCGCCACTGGAAAAAGTGGTGCAAGAATTTGAAGTGTTCGACCCACTGCAATACCAAGGGCAGATTGCGATTGTAACTGACCCTTATTTGATGGATGAACAAGGGCAGCGACTGCTCACTGGTTGTCATCGAGCCTTTCCCAAAGCGCACTTTGCCTTTTCCAGCTGGAATACTTACTCGCACGATGAAATGTTAGAAGGCGAGCACGATTACTGCATTCTTGACCAAGAGACCGAGCTGTCGAAAGACATTTACATGCGCCCGTTATTCGTTGAAAAACGAGTGATTTTGGCGCGCAAAAACCACCCAACGTTGTCGAAAGTCAGCAATGATTGGGACACGGTGTCCAAACTACCACTCGTCTCTTTGCCTGCGCCTGCGTCATATAAACCGCTTTGTACCGTGGAGTCCGAGTATCGACGCATGGGTTATGAGCCAGTAGTGTTACTGAAGTCCTATAATTTGCGTTTGGCTTGCCAAATGTTGCAAGAAACCGACGCGATTATGTATGCCAGTCAAAGCTCGGCATTGTTGATGCCAGAACTCGCCTCTTACGCAATGCCACCCGTTAATCGTGAGTTTAGCCAGTTTGTTGTCTCTGGCGGTTTCCTTCAAACCAACCGCAACCATCCTTTGCACAGACACCTGCATAAAGTGGTGCGACAAACCCTCAATACGCCGCTGATTTTTACGCAATGACGTCACCTTATGGCATCGGCTGAATGAGAGAGTAGATGCTTTAACCTTATCAATATTGTGTGATTACATAGACAACTTACTTCTTAAGATATTCAAAAATGAATATCTCAATTACCTGTCTCTTTTTCCTACCCAGCGCTAACCTTATCTCAAATAGTCAGGAGAAGTGGCTCATTTTTATCTTTTTAACTTTTTGAATGTCGATACAGGTACGCGGCATTCACCATTCTCCGTTATGCATTTTTTTAATTTCTGATGGAGGATTAATCATGCTAGTTGCACGTCTATTTTTATTGCTCGCCATCGTTGCCGAAGTGGCTGGCACCAGCACTATGTCTCTTATCGGACAAGGGCACGGGTGGTGGGGCTACATCGTAATGTATGTGCTGATCGCAATCTCTTACTACTTTCTCGCGTTTGCCGCGAAGAAAATATCGATAGGTGTGGCATACGCTGTTTGGGAAGGGTTAGGTATCTCGTTGATCACCGTGGTGTCGATCATCGCCTTTGATGCACACTTAAACCATCAAGAGTTGTTTGGTTTGATGTTAGCCGTTGTTGGCATTGTGTGTGTGACCTTAGGGGAATCACATGGTCAACCTAACGCCAAGAAAAATGCCGATAAACCGGCAAAAGAACGTTCATTTTCTACTAGTACAAGGTGCGAATCATGAGTCAATTTTTTACGATGTCATTTGGATTTGTCGTGATGGCTGCCTTGGTCGATATCATGGCCAATATGGCGCTGACACGCTCAAAAGGTTTTAAATATAAAGGCTGGGGCATTGCGGCGATTGTGTTGGTACTGACAGCATTCACTCTGTTGGCACAAGCGGTGAAAGAGATCGACTTAGCCATTGCTTATGCCTCTTGGGGTGCGATCGGTATCTTGGGTACCGCAGTGGGTGGAGCCTTGCTGTTTAAGCAGAAACTCAAACCAATCGGCTGGTTTGGTATCTTTGTGGTGATTGCTGCCGTCGTAGTGATGAAGACCGCTTGATGTAATTTACTGAATGCTAGATATCGTCATTCTGAGCAGCAAGAGACGAGCGTGATTCAGAATCTACCAACAAAAAGTGCTGTGGAAGAGGGGGTTTCTCTGGCTTCACAGCACCTTGCTATTAGATTCCTGATCTCGCCTAGGCTCGTCGGAATGACGGATTCATTCGTTTTTTAGAAAGAACTGAGGCTAATCCCAAAGCTCGCCATTCTGAACAGCGAGGGACGAGCGTGATTCAGAATCTACCAACAAAAAGTGCAGTGGCAGAGGAGTTTTCTCTGGCTTCACAGCACGTTGATATTAGATTCCTGATCTCGCCTAGGCTCGTCGGAATGACGGATTCATTCGTT
>NZ_JAWOUN010000005.1:23790-348918 GCF_033339395.1 Vibrio sp. 397
AGAGCAGTGACCAATCCTAAAGCTTGTCATTCTGGACAGCGAGGGACGAGCGTGATTCAGAATCTACCAACAAAAAGTGCTGTAGCAGAGGGGATTTTCTCTGGCTTCACAGCACGTTGATATTAGATTCCTGATCTCGCCTAGGCTCGTCGGAATGACGGATTCATTCGTTTTAGAAAGAGCGGTGGCCAATCTCAAAAACTCGTCATTCTGAACAGCGAGGGACGAGTGTGATTCAGAATCTACCAACAAAAAGTGCTGTGGCAGAGGAGTTTTCTCTGGCTTCACGCATTTTGCTATTAGATTCCTGATCTCGCTTAGGCTCGTCGGAATGACGGATTCATTCGTTTTTAGAAATAGCGGTGGCCAATCTCAAAGCTCGTCATTCTTAATAGTGAGGGACGAGCGTGATTCAGAATCTACCAACAAAAAGTGCTGTAACAGAGGGGGATTTTCTCTTGCTTCACAGCACGTTGATAGTAGATTCCTAATCTTGCTTAGGCTCGTCGGAATGACGGACTCATTCATTTTTAAAAAGAACCGAGGCCAATCCCAACGCTCGTCATTCTGAACAGCGAGGGACGAGCGTGATTCAGAATCTACCAACAAAAAGTGCTGTGGCAGAGGAGTTTTCTCTGGCTTCACAGCACGTTGATATTAAATTCCTGATCTTGCTTGGGCTCGTCGGAACGACGAGGTCTTTCTTCTCGCCTTAAACAATAAAGCTTGCGCCTTCTTCTGCACTCGATACGTTTTGGCGGATCACGCTAAACAGACCTCGTCCCCAAGTTTGTTGGGTCGATTCGGTATCGAAATGAATCAACTCGCGACCAGTGGTGTCGCTTAAGTTGTTCAGTTCACCCGTTTGGCAATCCAGACGAATCAAATCACCGTTGCGCACCAAACCAATCGCGCCACCACGAATGGCTTCTGGAGAAACGTGAATCGCAGACGGAATTTTACCGGATGCACCAGATAAACGACCGTCAGTAACCAGCGCCACTTTAAAGCCCGCTTTTTGCACGTTACCTAAAATTGGCATCAGTTTGTGCAGTTCAGGCATGCCGTTTGCCGCTGGGCCGTTGTGTGTGACCACAACGATGCAATCTTTGTCCAGCTCGCCACGTTTGTACGCGGCTTCCACTTCGTGTTGGCATTGGAATACGATCGCAGGTGCCACTATTACGCGTTGCTCTTCTTTTACCGCAGACACTTTCACCACGGCTTTGCCCAAGTTGCCAGTCAATACGCGAGTGCCGCCAGTATTTTGGAAAGTGGCATCCGGTTTGGCGATCACGTCACCGTCTTGGCTGCCTTGGCACGGTGTCCAAGTCAGTTGTCCATCGACAAGGCTCGGTAGCGTCATTTGGTCTTCAAATTCACCAAACACGGGTTTCACATCGCGATGCAAAAGCTCGGATTGGTTCAAGCGGTGCAATAACGCTGGCACGCCCCCCGCGTCTTGGAACGCATTCATATCGGCTGGGCCGTTCGGGTAAACGCGCGCTAATAAAGGAACCACATCCGACAGATCGCTGATGTCTTGCCAGGTGAGCAAGATGCCAGCAGCACGCGCCACGGCGATCATATGAATGGTGTGATTGGTGCTGCCGCCAGATGCAAGTAGAGCGATGATGCCGTTGACCAAGCTCTTTTCTGTGACCACCTCGGCCAGCGGACGGAAGTGTGCAGAACCCGCCGTCATTGAGGCGATTTTCAGAGCCGAGTGATTGGTTAACGCTTTACGCAGTTGGGTATGGGGATGAATGAATGCTGAACCTGGCAGCATCAAGCCCATGGCTTCGAACACCAACTGGTTGGTATTGGCGGTGCCGTAAAATGTACACGTACCCGCAGAGTGGTAAGCGCGACACTCCATATCCAGCAGAGCGTCTTTGCCGACTTCTCCCGCTGCGTATTTTTGGCGCACGTCGACTTTCTCTTCGTTGCTGATGCCTGTTGCCATCAGACCCGCTGGCACAAACGCCGTTGGTAGGTGTGCGTAAGACAGCGCGCCCATCAGTTGCCCCGGTGCGATTTTGTCACAGATGCCAAGCAGTAATGTGGCATCAAAGACATTGTGACTCAAAGACAACGCCGTTGATTGCGCAATTAAGTCACGCGAAAACAGTGACATATCCATGCCTGCTTGACCTTGAGTCACCCCATCGCACATCGCTGGCACACAACCTGCGACTTGCGCTGTATGGCCGCAGTCCGCCAGCACTTTTTTGATTTGTGCTGGGTAGTCTTGGTACGGCTGGTGGGCGCTCAACATGTCGTTGTAGGCGCTTATCAGCGCGACATTGGCATGAGTAAAATCGAGAATATTTTTCTTTTCAGAAGAGCAAGAAGCGGCGACTGCATGGGCTAAGTTACCACAAGATAAACCAACGCGGCCTTTACCTGCTTCGGCTTGGACTTCGGTGCGAGTAAGAAAGGCAGCGCGCGCTTCACGGCTGCGCTCGGTCAAGCGTTGTGTGACCTCAAGAACAACAGAGTGAGTCATTACGCCACCTCGATCGCTTGCATTTTGATTAGCTCAGCGGCAGAGCGTTCCACCACGTCGCTGATGTCTCCGTCGATACTGACGATCAGAGTTTGAGGCTCGTTGTCTGGGCGCTCTAGTGTCTCGAATTGGCTCTTCACCATGTTTTCTTTCATGAAGTGGCCTTTGCGCATACGCATGCGATTAAGGATCAACTCCATGTCGCCATCAAGGAACAGGAAGGTCACGTTGTCGTTGCCTTCGCGGATCTGATCGCGGTAAATCTTTTTCAGTGCTGAACAGACAATAATGCCGTGTTCGTTTTTGCTTTCTAGGCTGTACGCCGCATCACGAATGCGTTCTAGCCATGGCTTGCGATCATCATCGTTCAGAGGCTGGCCCGATGCCATTTTCTGAATGTTCGCTCGTGGATGAAGATCATCACCATCAATGAATTTACGCCCTAGCTTTTTCGCTAGATGCTCACCAATTGTGCTTTTACCACTAGCACAAACGCCCATAACGATGACACTACTACCAGCCATAACTTATCCTCATAACCAAATTTGCGCGTGATCTCAATTTTTGAATTCACTTTAAAATATGGGTTTATCTTATTCATGTTATCGGTAACATGTTACCGGTAACTGAAATAAATGTGAACCATAACACAAACAATAATTCTTAAAGGTGAACCTATGGAGCAATTAACCCAAGCCCCAGATCCTACGTTCCTACTGACGATTGCAGGCCTTGCCATTGCAGCGTTACTCGTTCTGATCATTAAACTGAAAGTCCATGCTTTTGCTTCCCTTACTATGGTGAGTTTAGGCACAGCAATCGCCACTGGCGTTCCTTCAGAGAAAGTCGTATCGACCATGATGGGCGGCTTCGGCGGCACACTGGCTTCCGTGGCATTGCTGGTTGGTCTTGGTGCGATGATCGGTAAAATTCTTGAAGTGACTGGCGGTGCGAAAGTGCTGGCAGACACTTTGATTGGTCGCTTTGGTAAAGAGCGCGCACCATTTGCTTTGGGCGTCGCTTCATTACTGTTTGGCTTCCCAATCTTCTTCGATGCTGGCCTTGTAGTGATGATGCCTATCATCCTAAGTGTGGCGGCTCGTTTTGGTGGCTCACCAATTAAATACGCGTTGCCTGCTGCCGGTGCTTTTGCGGTTATGCACGCGTTTGTTCCACCACACCCAGGTCCGGTTGCAGCGGCAGAATTCCTTGGCGCAAACATCGGTCTGCTATTGGTGGTGGGTATTTTGGTTGCCATTCCAACTTGGTACCTTGGCGCTTACCTATTTGGTTTGTACGCGGGCAAAAAATTCGATATCCCACTATCTAAAGCCTTCTTTAATGGCGAAGCGATGGTGGATGAGCGCAACGCACCAAAATTTGGCACGGTTATGACCATCCTTGTGCTGCCAGTCCTGCTAATCTGTTTGGATACGGTATTGAACACACTGGCGGTTGCGGGTGTGATTGATGGCAAAACGGCACTGGTTGAGTTCCTACGCATGCTAGGTAAAACCCCAGTTGCGTTGCTGATCACTTTGATTGTCTGTCTGGCTGTGTTTGCCAAAGACTACGGCATGGCAAAACTAGAAAAATTATGTGGTGAGTCATTGGCTCCTATCTGTGGTGTTATCCTAGTAACGGGTGCAGGTGGCATGTTTGGCGGCGTACTGCGCTCAAGCGGTATTGGTGATGCACTGGCTGACGTTCTTACAGACACAGGTATGCCTGTGATTGTGGCGGCGTTTGTGATTTCAACTTGTCTGCGTGTTGCTCAAGGCTCGGCAACCGTAGCGCTAACCACTACGGCGGCTCTTATCGCGCCAGTTGTGGCAGCATCAACAGGTTTGAGTGAACTCGACCTTTGCTTTATCGTAATCGCGATTGCGGGTGGTGCAACGGTACTGTCTCACTTCAATGACTCTGGTTTCTGGTTGGTATCTCGTCTGCTTGAGATGGATGAGAAAACCACATTAAAAACTTGGACGGTAATGGAAACGTTACTTGGCAGTATCGCGTTTATTATCGTCGCAACATTAAGCTTTATTCTTTAGAGGTTCCCCATGACAACACTTGAACAACGATTAAGAGAAATCAAAATCGTCCCAGTTATCGCAATCAACGACGTAGCACACGCTCTGCCACTGGCAAAAGTGTTGGTAGAAAACGGTTTACCATGTGCGGAAGTAACATTCCGCACCGAAGCGGCGGCGGAGTCGATTCGCATCATGCGTGAAGCGTACCCAGAACTGTTGATTGGCGCGGGCACCGTTCTGACCACAGAACAAGTGGATATCGCAATCGAAGCGGGCGTGGACTTTATCGTTAGCCCAGGCTTCAACCCAACCACAGTGAAATACTGTCAGCAACGTGGCGTGACTATCGTACCGGGTGTAAACAACCCAAGCTTGGTTGAGCAAGCGATGGAAATGGGTTTGCGTACGTTGAAGTTCTTCCCTGCTGAGCCATCAGGCGGCGTAAACATGCTGAAAGCACTGACGGCGGTTTACCCAGTGGAATTCATGCCAACAGGTGGCGTAAGCCCATCCAACGTGGAAGATTACCTAGCGCTGAAATCGGTTGTAGCTTGTGGCGGTACTTGGATGGTGCCAACCGCAATGATGGACAACGGCGATTGGGAAGGCATTGCTGAATTGGTTCGTGCAGTTAAGTAAAACGCACAAACGGCTCCGAAATACCCCCGAACGTTAGAAAACGTGACACAAAAAAGGGTCATCAAGTTACTTGATGACCCTTTTGCTTTTGGGAATGAAACAGCTTTAGAAGTGATGCTTCATAAAGCGCTTAATAAAGCGAATGAAATCGGCTTCGGCTAGCTTCGCGCACTTCAATGTTTGGGCGTGAGACAGTTCTACATCACCCAAACCTTCTGCCATGTTGGTGATCGCACACACTGCCAATACGGGTAAGCCGCAATGCGCCGCAGAAATCACTTCTGGCACGACCGACATGCCCACTACATCACCACCGATGATTTGCATCATGCGGATTTCGGCTGCGGTCTCAAAGTTGGGGCCTGTGTAAGAGACAAACACACCTTCATTCAGGTGAATGCCATTGGCTTTGCCGACTTCAAACGCTTCTGCGCGCAGGTCTTTGTCGTACGCATTGGCGAGGCTGAAGAACCTCGGGCCGTACTCTTCATCATTCGGACCGATCATTGGCGATTCAGGCATGGTATTGATGTGGTCATGAAATACCACCAGAGAACCGACGTCGATGCGTTCAGGGCGAAGTGAGCCTGCCGCGTTGGTGACGAGCAGAAACTCACAGCCCAGCTTTTTAAAGGTGCGCACGGGCGTGGTCATGACCTTCATTGAGCCGTGTTCGTAGTAGTGACCGCGACCTTTCATGCACACTACGTCTACGCCGCCCATGGTACCAAGCACCAACTCACCAGAGTGGCCTTGCACGGTACTAACCGGAAAGCCTTCGAGCTCTTCGTATGGAATGACCACTTTGTCTTGTAGTTCGTCTGCCAATACGCCTAAGCCAGAGCCTAAAATAAACGCCGCTTTAGGTTGGAAGTTTGGTTTGCGTTCGCGAATGGTTTGTAGCGCGCCGATTACTGGATCGTGATTCATGTTAGTCACCTTCTGGTTGTGTGTTGATTCCATTGTGTGACTTTCTGCGCTGGTTATCTTTGCTTTATTCGCTACTATCATCCTTAAAAAGAGGATGATGAAATTCGCTAGGACTCAATGCATGAAGTCAGAACCATTTGAGCGCGTGACGCTGAAGATGCTGCGTTACTTTTACGAGGTCGCACAAACCAAGCATTTCACTAAGGCGGCTGAGAATCTCAATATCACCAATTCGCCGTTGAGCAATCGCATCAAAGAGTTGGAAGAGGTGCTTAACGTCAAACTGTTTGAGCGTGATTCAAGAAACGTCATGCTGACGGAGGCCGGGCGATTGTTGGAGTCCAAATGCCAACTGATTTTTCAGACCTTGGATGTCTCGCTCAATCAAGTGCAGCAAGTGGGGTTGAACCAGAGAAATATCCTGCGAGTTGGTGTGGTAAGTAGCGCATTTTGGGGTGGATTTGATCGTCTGTTACAGCGTTTCCATGCTGAGCATGACACTTATCACGCCGACATTTTTGACCTTAACCCAGAGACGCAAAAGAAGCATCTGAGCGAGAAGAAAATCGATGTGGGCATTGTGCGTTTTGCTGATGCACTCAACATTTATCCGTATCAGTCGGTATCTTTGGGCAAAGATGTGTTTGTGGTGGCGGTGTCGGAGCAACATGAGTTAGCCAGCAAATCTTTGCTGCGGCTCCAAGATTTAAAGGCGTGTGAGTTTGCGTTTATGAGTTTGGCGAATTCTGCCTCGGCAAACTTCATCATCAATGCCTGTCTGCAAGAAGGCTTTTCACCCCATATTGGCAAACAAGTGGTGGAGCCAAGCACCTTGATGGCATATGTAGCAAACAGCAATACCGTGACGTTGGTTCCGTCGACGTTTTCTCAGCATCATTGGCATGGGATTCGTTTTATCAAGCTGAAAGAGTCACTGTGTGCAGACTTGTGTCTGATTCATGATGGTAAGCAGGAGAGTGCTATTAAAGCCGAGTTTATTCGCACATTATTAGAGAATGCGAGTTAAGCATGGGATAACAAAAAAAGGTCATCCTAAGATGACCTTTTCAAATGATTCGCTGAAATCAGCAATGCGATTAGCGCGTAATTAACGCATCGTTACGAACTCTTCAGAGCCCGTTGGGTGGATAGCCACAACAGAGTCGAAGTCTGCTTTGGTTGCGCCCATCTTCATTGCTACGCCGAAGCCTTGGATCATTTCATCTACCGTGAAACCGATGCCGTGCAGACCAACAACCGTTTCTTCTTCGCCCGCACATACAAGCTTCATCTTACATGGTTGACGGTGCTTAGTAACGGCGGTGTACATCGCCGTAAAGCCAGACGTGTAGACTTTGATATTGTCTTTGCCGTACTTCTCTTCCGCTTCTTGCGTCGTTAGACCGATAGTGCCGATTGGTGGGTGGCTAAATACCACAGTTGGTACCAAATCGTAGTCCATCTTCGCGTTTGGTTTGTTGTTGAACAAACGCTCAGAAAGTTGACGACCCGCTTTCACTGCGACTGGCGTTAGCTCGATACCGCCTTCCATGATGTCACCCACACAGTAGATGCCTTTCACGTTGGTTTCTTGGTATTCGTCTACCTTGATGTAGCCTTTTTCGTTCGTTGCCACACCGGTTGACGCTAGGTTGATTGCGTCTGTCGCAGGGTGACGACCGATTGCCCAAATCAGTTGGTCAACGTTTTGGCTTTCACCGTTTTCTAGGTGCAGAGTTAGGCTGCCATCGGCTTCTTTTACCACTTCTTTTGGTACAGAGTGGGTGTGCAGTTTTGGACCTTCTGCGTCCATCACTTCAACCAACGTATCGATGATCATTGGATCGAAGCTACGTAGTGGTGACTCTTTACGTACGAACAGGTGCGTTTCTGTACCTAGCGCGTGCAGTACGCCAGCAATTTCAACTGCGATGTAGCCTGCGCCAACAACCGCAACGCGTTTTGGTTGCTCTGCTAGGTCGAAGAAGCCGTTTGAATCGATGCCGTATTCAGCGCCTGGAATGTTTGGAATAGTAGGACGACCACCAACCGCGATCAGGATGTGATCCGCAGTATAATGTTCACCGTTTACTTCTACGGTTTTCTCGTCAACAAACTTAGCAAAGCCTTTAATCACGTTTACTTTGTTGTTGCCAAGAACGCGATCGTAAGATTGGTGAATACGACCAATGTACGCTTGACGGCTCTCAACCAGTTTGCTCCAGTCGAAACCTTTCACGTCGACATCAAAACCGTAATCTTCTGCGTACAGGTTCATTGCTTCTGCGATTTGTGCGCCGTGCCACATCACTTTTTTCGGTACACAACCTACGTTTACACAGGTACCGCCAAGGTCTTGAGCTTCGATTAGCGCAACTTTCGCGCCGTACATCGCCGCACGGTTTGCAGATGCGATGCCGCCACTGCCGCCACCGATACAGATATAGTCAAAATGAGTCGCCATTACTTTCTCCAAGAGCTTATAAATTTTATCTGGTACATAGATAGATTGGGATGACCTTGTCCGAACTCAATGCCACCGTTATCCCACTATCATAAATCGAATTCGACTAATTCCTAAATGGGAAAAAGCGACAATACTTATGACAAATAGCGATGAGAGGCACAAAAAGAAGAATAAGCACGATTGGAGGAAGAAGGTGAGAGCATAAAAAAGCGCAACGAGAATATCGTTGCGCTTGAAGATATCAGTACTGAAGTGCTTACTCTGGCACAATCCAGTCCACTTTCCAGTGGCCAGTTGCTGGTGCGATCGCGTCTTGCAGGAATGGCAGAATCTCTTTCATCTGGCTTTCCAGTTTCCATGGCGGGTTAATCACAATCATGCCGGATGCCGTCATGCCGCGCTCGTTGGTATCTGGTGCAACACCTAACTCGATTTGCAGAATTTTACGAATGCCCAGTGCTTCCAAGCCTTCGATCATATCTTCGATGTCGTGACGGTTTACCACTGGGTACCAAATCGCGTAGATACCGGTTGCCCAACGTTTATGGCTCTGATGAATCGCTCGCACCACATCGCGGTACTCTTTCGCGAGTTCGTATGGTGGGTCAATCAGCACCAAACCACGACGTTCTTGTGGCGGTAAGCTTGCTTTGAGGCGTTGGAATCCGTCTTCTTTGAAGATGCTCACTTGGCGATCACGATGGAATTCTTGCTCTAACAATGGGTGATCGGCCGGGTGCAACTCGGTCAGCACCATGCGATCTTGTGGGCGGATTTGCGCGCGCGCCACACGTGGTGAGCCTGGGTAGTAACGCAGCTTCTCGCCATTGTTGAGCACTTTAATGGCATCGATGTAGCTTTTGATGTCTTCGGGAATGCTTGGGTTATCCCAAATACGTGCGATGCCTTGTTTGTATTCGCCCGTTTTTTCAGACCATTCGTGAGTCAGATCGTAACGGCCCACACCCGAGTGGGTATCGTGATAAACGAATGGCTTATCTTTTTGTTTCAGCGCATCAAGAATGAGGCTTTGAACGATGTGTTTGACCACGTCGGCATGGTTGCCAGCGTGGAAGCTGTGGCGGTAACTTAACAAATTAAACTCTCGAAACACTCTTTGGTTGAGTGTGGTCTGTGATTTTCACTCTATGGCGGTATTATACTCAAGTAACTTAAAGATGTAGAACTTCCAATCAAATCTGTTCCTCTGATAAGGGGACGCTATTGAAATTTCTTTAAGTCACCCACACTTACTATTGGTAATCGAATTGAACTAGGTGAGTTTCTCGCACTCAAAAGGGTGTGAAATTTCATTTAGGTATAACAAGACTCAAGGACAGAGTAGCGCTGGTTGACTATATGATGGTCATCGCGGCATAGAGAAAGGGAACGGAGCTCCCCCAATCCATGTTGCTGGCTCGTCTGTACATTGAGTTGGCCTATCTACACAAAATAGACAGGCAATCACAGAGTCAAAACACAAAAGGAATTATTCATGTCTAATCCTCTTCTGACGTTTACGGACCTACCTCCGTTTTCTCAAATTAAACCAGAACACATCAAGCCTGCCGTTGAGCAAGCGATTGCTGACTGCCGAGCAAAAATCGATGAAGTTCTACAAGACAACGCTCATCCAACTTGGGACAGTGTGATTGCGCCAATTGAAGAAGCGGATGATCGCTTAAGCCGCATCTGGTCGCCAGTGGGTCACATGAACTCGGTAGTGAACAGCGAAGAGCTACGTGAAGCTTACGAAAGTTGCCTACCAATTTTGTCAGAGTACGGCACTTGGGTTGGTCAGCATAAAGGGTTGTACGAAGCGTACAAAACCATCAAAGCGAGCGAAGAATTTGCAACGTTAACTCGTGCACAGCAGAAAACCATCACTGATGCACTGCGTGATTTCGAGTTATCAGGCATTGGTTTGCCATCCGATGAGCAGCACCGTTACGGCGAGATCAGCAAACGTATGTCTGAGCTGAGCTCTAAATTCTCTAACAATGTGCTGGATGCCACCATGGGTTGGACCAAGCACATCACAGACGAGAAAGACCTAGCAGGTATGCCAGAATCGGCGCTGGCAGCAGCGAAAGCTGCCGCAGAAGCAAAAGAGTTAGATGGTTACCTCATTACGCTAGATATCCCATCTTACCTACCTGTCATGACGTACTGCGATAACCAAGAGTTGCGTAAAGAAGTGTACGAAGCGTACGTGACGCGCGCTTCTGATCGAGGTCCAAACGCAGGCAAATGGGATAACTCAGAAATCATTACTGAGCAGCTAAAACTGCGCCATGAAATTTCACGTATGCTAGGTTTCAATACTTACAGTGAAAAGTCGTTAGCAACAAAGATGGCTGAAACGCCAGATCAAGTGCTGGGCTTCCTGAATGACCTAGCGACACGAGCGAAACCGCAAGGTGAACGTGAAGTCGAAGAGTTACGTCAGTTTGCGAAAAGTGAGTTTGGTGTTGAAGAGCTGAACGTTTGGGATATCGCTTACTACAGCGAGAAACAAAAGCAGCACCTGTTCCAAATTTCGGATGAAGAACTGCGCCCATACTTCCCAGAGTCAAAAGTCGTGAGCGGTCTGTTTGAAGTGCTAAACCGCGTGTTTGGCATGACCGTTACTGAGCGCGAAGGCGTAGACACTTGGCATGAGTCCGTGCGCTTTTTCGATATCTTTGATGCTGAAGGCACACTCCGTGGCAGTTTCTACCTAGATCTCTACGCTCGTGAACACAAACGTGGCGGCGCGTGGATGGATGATTGTCGTGGTCGTCGCGTTACGCTATCTGGCGAGCTGCAAACGCCGGTTGCGTATCTAACGTGTAACTTCAACCGTCCAGTGGGCGACAAACCAGCACTGTTCACGCACGATGAAGTCGTGACGCTATTCCATGAGTTTGGTCATGGAATCCACCACATGTTGACGCAAGTTGATACAGGTGCTGTTTCAGGTATTAATGGCGTGCCTTGGGATGCGGTTGAGCTACCAAGTCAGTTCCTAGAAAACTGGTGTTGGGAAGAGGATGCGCTGGCGTTCATTTCTGGTCACTATGAGACAGGTGAGCCGCTACCTAAAGCGATGCTAGACAAAATGCTCGCAGCGAAAAACTTCCAATCTGCGATGGGTATTTTGCGTCAGCTAGAATTCGGCTTGTTCGACTTCACGCTTCACACCGAATATGACCCTGAAGTGGGTGCGCGTGTACTGGAAACTCTGGCGAAAGTGAAAGAGAAAGTCGCGGTAGTTCCTGCGGTTGAGTGGGCGCGTTTCTCACACAGCTTCGGCCATATTTTTGCTGGTGGCTACAGTGCGGGTTACTACAGCTACCTGTGGGCTGAAGTGCTGTCGTCAGACGCGTATTCTCGCTTTGAAGAAGAAGGCATCTTCAACAAAGAGACGGGTCTAAGCTTCCTGAACAACATCCTAGAAATGGGGGGCAGTGAAGAGCCAATGGAGCTGTTTAAGCGCTTCCGTGGCCGCGAGCCACAAATCGATGCACTGTTGCGCCATTCGGGTATTGCGGCGTAAATTGAGCAAAAAACATCAAGGCCAACCGAACGGTTGGTCTTTTTTGTACATTTTTTATAAAAAATTTTACGGATTTACGTTGCGGTTTATCGGGTTCTGCAACGATATCAATGTCTCCGTGGACTGAACCTCATCAATGGCTTGCAGCTTGTCGATCAGTACAAATTGCAGCTCTTCAATCGATTTGCACATCAATTTGACGAATATGTTATACGCGCCCGTGGTGTAGTAAGCTTCAACGACTTCGTCGAGCGCGTTGAGTTTTTCTAACGCGGAGTGGTAATCACGAGCTGCATTGAGGTTAATACCAATAAAGCAGCACACATCGTAGCCAAGCTTTTTAGTATTGATGATCACCTCCGTTCCTTCGATGATGTCAGCCGACTTCATCTTCTCGATACGCACATGGATAGTGGCAGGGCTGACATCGAACTGCTTTGCCATTTCTGCGTAGGGCGTTCTGGCGTCAGCCATCAGTGTTTTTAATATTGCGCGGTCAAGGTCGTCGAGTTTCGGCAGGCTCGCATTCATACTATGATTTCCGTTAGGGATAGAGTTTTACCTCCCTTTTATACTCATAGCGGATAGGATTCACAAGGTTTGGCAGGAGTAACTGCGGGTTAACTCCGAGCTATGGAGATAATGTGCAGCGTTTTCTGGTTATTGCCGCGCTATGTTGGAGCGCGTTTGCTACGGCCTCAGATCCGAAGGTGTTGGTCGTGCACTCCTATCATCAGGGTTTTTTCTGGACGGACTCCATACAGCGAGGCATCGAGCAACAGCTGGGCGATCGAGCGCTGGACATGCGTGTGCTCTATCTAGACTCGAAACGTAACCAGAGTGAGCAGTTTTTTGCACAACTAAAATCCTTGTATCTTACGAAATTACGCAAAGAGCGATTCGATGCCATTTTAGTGAGCGATAACAATGCGCTTGAACTCATGCAGCGTTTAGCCCCAATCATCAAAGACACCCCAGTTATATTTAACGGCATTAATAACTACCATCCTTCTTTACATCGTTCTCTGAATGCAACCGGAGTCATGGAAGATGTCGATTTGGAAGCGAATCTCGCTCTTATTGAGCGCTTACATCCGAACTACACACAAGTTCTCATCGTCAGTGACCACTCGGTGACCGGTGAGGTGTTGCGTTATCAAATCGACAATTTTGTCCTCAAGTTCCCGCAATATCGAGACAAAATCGTACAACTTGTCCCAGACAGCATCATCGATCTAAAACAACAAGTCGCAAAACTGAGTTCCGATAAAGTCGTCTTGTTCTGGACCTATTACCGAGATAAACAAGGTATGGTTGGCAGCGAGCGTGACTGGGTTGGTGTCAACAAAGTCTCAAACGCGCCGCTGTTTATGGTGCATGACATTGGTTTGGGTCATGGCGCAGTTGGAGGGGTTATTCAAAGTGGTTATCGGCATGGTATTGAGAGTGCAGAGATGCTTGAATTCGTTTTGGATAACCCTGATCAGCCTCTGCCTGCCGTGAAAAAAAGTGATTCTGAAATAAAGCTCGATTACCAAGCGGTAGCGCGTTGGGGATTGGGGGCTGAACAAGAGGTTTCTGCGGTATTTTTTAATAAGCCAATGAAGCTTTCTGAACGTTTTGCCAAGGAAATTCGCCTGTTTGGTAGCCTGTTGGTGGTGATGTCGGTGGTCATTTTGCTGATGGGTTATTATTTACAGCGGATGCGTCGAAGTGAGAGCGCTGTGCGAGAAAGCCAGGCTATTCTAGAATCGATTTTCGATCAGAGCATGCAGTATATGGGCATTTTGGATGCCAACGGTGTGCTTAAATCGGGCAACGATCACCTTCAATCCTTACTTTATCACCAAGGACTGCGTTTAGACCGACCACTTTGGTTTCATCCCAACTGGAGTGAGAAAGCCCAAGCGCTGCTAGAGGAGTATTTCCATGCGCCTCACCATCAAGTGTCGACGTTTGAAGCTGAAATTTGGAGTAAAGAACACGGCGCCTTGGTATTAGAAGTTTCGCTCAAGCCTTTTTCTCAGCAAGTAGGGAATCATAAGCAATACTTGTTTGAAGCGCGCGATATTACCAGTCGTAAATTGATGGAGGACAAGCTCTACCAACGTGAGTCAACCCTACGCAACTATTATGAGCAGCAGCCCGTGATGATGGTGACGCTTGATAGTAATAACCGAATTCAAGAAGTGAATCGATTTGCTCAACTACTTCTTGGCTACAAACCGATGGACATGCTCGGACATCGCCTGAGGGAGTTCTATTTTGATGACAAAGTGCTGTTCCCTCGCCAAGTGTTATTGCAACCCAACCAGCAAGTGCATGGTGTTTGGCGACGTGAAGTCGAGTATCGTCATGCAAATGGTCATCGTGTTTGGGTGCGCGAGAATATTCGTCCGCTGAGTGAATCTGAGCAACTGCTGATTGTGGGCGAAGATATTACCGAAACCAAACTGCTCTCCGAGAAATTGGAATACCAAGCTCGCTATGACTTACTGACGGGGACTTACAACAGAAACCATTTTGAACTAGAGCTTAAGACCGCACTGTGCGAAGTGGACAGCCATCGTCGAGTCCACGCCATGTTGTACCTCGACTTAGATCAACTAAAAGTCCTCAATGATACGGTTGGGCATGATGCAGGTGATGCGGCGATTCAATTCTGCGCCAGTATGCTGGAAGGCGTTCTGCCGTACAATTCCATCTTGGCTCGAATGGGAGGCGATGAGTTTGCGGTGTTACTCAAAGACTGTGACGAATATGGCGCCATCAATATTGCCAAACTGATCATCTCGACACTAAGCGAACACCTCTTTATTTGGGAAGACACGCGCCTGTTCATCAGTTGCTCAATTGGTATCCGTATCATCGATCATACCGCTGATACGCCACAAATGGTGCATGCTCAAGCAGACTCTGCTTGTCACGCCGCTAAAGAGCAAGGCCGTAACCGCTATAATCTATTCAGCTTAGATAACGAAGAGTTGCAGCGTCGTCAGATGGAAATGCAGAGCGTCAATTTGGTGCATGAGGCATTGTCGAATCAACGTTTAGAACTGTTTGCTCAACCGATAAAAAGCTTACAAAAGCACGAGACTCAAATGTATTTTGAGATTTTGGTGCGTATTCGCAATGGGTACGGTGATTATGTTTCTCCTGCGCTGTTTATTCCTGCTTCCGAGCGCTACAACATTGCCCATTGGATTGATAAGCAGGTTATTACTCAAACGCTAGAGTGGTTTGAACAGCGTCCTGAGGTGATTGAACAGCTTGGTCGCTGTTCGATAAACCTTTCAGGTCAATCTATGGGGAATCAAGAGTTTATTGACTTCTTATTGGAGCGATTGGAAAGTTCGACTCTGCCGTGTGAAAAAATCTGCTTAGAAATCACCGAGACAGCGGCGATGAGCAATCTGGATCAAGCCATTGAGCTGTTTACCAAGCTAAAGGCTTTGGGTTGCATAATTGCATTGGATGATTTCGGATCTGGATTGTCTTCATTTGGTTACTTAAAGAAACTTCCTGTCGATATCGTGAAAATTGATGGTCTTTTCGTGCAAGATATCAACGTAAATGAAATGGACCGCGTGATGGTTCGTTCAATCAATGACTTGGCGAAGCAACTAGGCAAAGTGACGGTGGCGGAGTTTGTCGAAAATGACCAGGTCATGCAGCATTTGATAGACCTCGGTGTGGACTACGGTCAAGGCTACGGTATTGGTCATCCTAAGCCGCTTTCTGAGCTAGTGGAGCAACTGACGGTTGTATAACCTCTGCGTAGCAAGCTCAACCTAGCATTAATAGGTAACTTAGGTATACACTCAGCGCCAGTTACCTCGATTTTTATTGGAGCCTCCTTTTGCAACTGCAATTGATCTGTGAAAACCCGTCTCAACAATCTCATCTTGATGAACTCGCTGCGCGTTGGCAGCTGTCACACACTGACGATAGCGATTTTGCTTTGGTGCTAACCACCGAGCGTTTGGAGCTACGTAAAGTGGATGAGCCAAAGCTGGGTGCAATCTTTGTGGATTTGATTGGTGGTGCGGTCGGTCATCGTCGCAAGTTCGGTGGTGGTAAAGGCCAAGCAATTGCGAAAGCGGCGGGGTTGAACAAAGGGGCAACGTCAACCGTGTTAGATGGTACGGCAGGCCTTGGTCGTGATGCGTTTGTGCTCGCCTCGCTAGGTTGTAAAGTGCAGATGGTCGAGCGTCATCCAGTCGTAGCGGCTTTGTTAGATGATGGCTTGGATCGAGCGAAACAAGACCCAGAAATCGGCACCTGGGTATCTGAGCGCATGTCGCTAATCCATGCCTCTAGCCATGATGCGCTGGAACAATTGGCGCAAGATAAAGACTTTGTCCAGCCAGATGTGGTGTATCTTGACCCGATGTATCCGCACCCAGAAAATAAAAAGAAGTCGGCGCTCGTGAAAAAAGAAATGCGCGTTTTCCAATCGTTGGTTGGCGCCGATTTGGACGCCGATGGTCTGCTAGAACCAGCCATGGCGTTAGCCACAAAGCGTGTAGTAGTTAAACGCCCAGACTATGCTAACTGGCTGAACGAGAAAAAACCGACCATGGCGATTGAAACGAAAAAAAATCGCTTCGATGTCTACGTTAAAGCATCGATGGCATAACTTCCTGACGGCTCAACTTTTCTTGTCATAGTACGGTGTGTCGTGCTGTGACTCAGCCTCTCTTTCCTCGTCTCTATTGATAGTTTTCTCTTGCTAATTCCCTTCCCTGACTGTATATCTAACTAAGAATTATTATTATTTCACTTGTTGTGATGCGGTCGATAACTGGGAAGCTGGAGTAGTAGAATGGCTAAACGTTTATGTAAAATGAGTCGCAAACAGATCGCGGCAGAACTGGGTGATATCCATCGTTTAGTTGTCGCACCAAAATTCGTTTGTCGTTCTTGCGCACGATCTTCATCGGCCAAAGATACCCTTTGTAAGCCAGCCGCAATTCCTCCACAAAAATGCCAAGACAAGCCATTGAGTGAGCAACAAGCATGTGGCTTATTGGTTGAAGCTCTGCCATCACAAGCGATTCCAGTGACCACTAAACAAAGCAACGAAAAAGCCGCGATTGTGAAGCGTGTTGTTGAGCGCGTGAAAGAGAAAAAACAAGCCGAAAAATCTCCGGAGCCAGTAAGAGCCGACGCATCAGTATGGTTTGATTTAGCGGATAAAAAATCGCTCAAGAAAGCGAAAAAAGCACTGAAAAAGCACTATAAGCAGCAAAAGAAGTTGCTAAAAGTGGCGAAAAAACAACAAAAGTTACTTAAGCGTCAGCGTAAACTGGAAGCGCGTAATGCGAAACTAGAAGTGTTGCTGCCAACGCCACCTAATGCTTTGATGAACGCAATCTCACAAGCCAAAGTGCATTAATCAAATAAAAAAACGCTCTCCAGTCGGAGAGCGTTTTTTATTGTCGAAATGTTTATAGGATTAGCTGCGTTACTTATTGGCGTAGCTCATCTCTACGCGCTTTTTCACCCAGGTTTCGTTAATCCATAGGGATAGCATGATGATCGCACCGCCAATGGCGAGTCGCATGACATCAACATCGCGGTTCCAAATCACAATGTTTACAATCAAGCCCGCCGGAACCAATGCATTGTTCATTACTGCCAGTGCACCTGCGTTCACCATAGTCGCGCCTTTGTTCCAAGCAAAGTAACCAAAACCAGAAGCAATCAACCCAAGGTATGTCAGAATGCCCCATTGCGTTGTAGTGGTTGGTAGTTTTTCGAGGTTACCCATGAGCGCGAAAGCCACGGTTGCTACACAAAGTGCACCTAAGTAGAAGTAGCCAAACACGGTGTGTTGTGGCAAATCGACGGGTTCACTCTCCATGATATATTTGTAGCCCACCTGACCGATGGCAAAGCAGAGGTTTGCTCCTTGTACGACCAAAAAGCCCAGTAGGAAATCTTCATTAATGCCTGCAAATTTAATCCAGGCGGCACCAAATACGGCTATTGCTGCGGTAACTAAGTACCAAGGTGAAAAGCGACCTTTCAAGAAGTCATAGATTAGCGTGACGTAAATGGGTGTGAATACGGTGAACAGCAATACTTCTGGCACGGAAAGGAGCAAAAAAGATTGGTAGTAGAAGCAATACATCAAACCGAGCTGGAAGCCACCGACGGTCATCAGTTTCGCGATCAGGGATTTGCTAACGCCACGGAATTTCAAAAAGGGAATGAAAACCAGGCTCGCCAGTGCCACGCGCATGAACACCGAGAACCAAGAATCAACCTGACCGGCGAGGTAAACGCCGATCAGGCTAAATGAGAATGCCCAAAGTAGGGTAACTGCGGATAGATAAGCCATGGATGAGAATCTTTATCAACAACAAATGTGCCCGCAGTCTAACCAAGTTTTATCGTTGCGCCAATCAGTCTTTTAGCGGTACGACCAGCATATCGACTGGTGAGCAGTTAATAAGCTGTCGAGTCGAAGATAGAATCTTGCTCCAGAAATCTTGGTGATGACCACAAACCACCAAATCGATACTGTAGTCTTGAATGGTATCGCACAGCTCATTACTCAAATCGCCACTACCGACTAAAGTATGGGCAATTGGGTATTGCGCATATTCTGCGAAGTTTGCCAATTGTGTGTGCGATGCTTCCATTGCTTGATGTTGCGCTTCTGCCATATTGATATCGATAAGCCCGGTGTAGAGTTCTGCGTAGTTCACGTCGATGTGAATAAAAGAGACTTTCGCATCCAGAGGTTTAGCCAGTGATACGGCTTTCTTAATCAACACTTTACTGTCGTCTGAAAGGTCGACTGCCACAAGTATGTGTTTGTAACTCATATTGCTATCTCCTTGTAAGGTCATAGTTTTAGATTAGCACCAACCCCAAAAAAAATTTGCTGAAGTGATCTCATATCGGTGCCGTAGGTACAAAGTCTTGTCTCAGTAATCATGTTATAGTGGCGTTATACCCAAGTGACTTTGATATGCTGAAATAAGCGTAGTGTTACTGACTAGAGTTGAAGTGAAACTTCGCCGTGTCTGCCAGACCAAGCTATTCTCGCAGCGTCATTTATTTCGAGGTTACTTGGGTATATTGCATGCACAATAATAGGAGTTAACATGCTGTCTCAAACTATGGTCGAACAATTGAATGAGCAAATTAACCTAGAATTTTTCTCATCCAATCTATACTTACAAATGAGTGCTTGGTGTGAAGACAAAGGTTTTGAAGGTGCGGCTGAATTTTTACGCGCTCACGCCGTAGAAGAAATGGAGCACATGCAACGCCTATTCACTTACGTGAGTGAAACTGGCTCAATGCCAATCTTAGGCGCTATTGATGCGCCAAAGCATGACTTTGCGAGCCTAGGTGACGTTTTCCGCGAAACATTTGAACACGAGCAAATGATCACGGAAAAAATCAACAAACTGGCGCACGTTGCATTTACTAGCCAAGACTACTCAACGTTTAACTTCCTACAGTGGTACGTGTCAGAACAGCACGAAGAAGAGAAGTTGTTTAAAGGGATTTTAGATAAGATCGAACTGGTAGGTGAAGACGGTAAAGCGTTGTTCTTCATTGACAAAGATCTAGCACAAATGGCGAAAGAAGGTTCATCTTCAATCATGGATGCTCCAGCTGCGTAAACGCGTTTTGGGACGTTGTAAGTAGCGGGTAAAGACGAAGTGTTGGTCGTCTTTTTCTCTTGAGCATTGTTGAAGATGTAGGGAGGAAAAGATGATCAGTGGAGACACAATCTTATTTGCGCTAATGGTGGTAACTGGAGTTAATATGATCCGGTATCTCACCGCTCTTCGTTCTCTAATTTATATCATGCGTGAAGCGCATCCGCTGTTATATCAGCAAGTTGATGGTAATGGTTTTTTTACTACTCATGGAAATGTCACCAAGCAGGTGAGGTTGTATCACTACATTAAAAGTAAAGAATATCATCATCACCACGATGAAATTTTTACTGGTAAGTGTGAAAGAGTGCGTGAATTGTTTGTTCTATCGACCGCGTTGCTCGGCGTGACGCTACTTGCGGCCTTCATTCTCTAAGAGTCAATAATCCAGAAGTTGTTCTGTCTGAGATTTTGCGGACATACAGAGCGCTTAGAGTTTAAGCGCTTTTCCCTTTCGGTATTTGTCGGTAGAATGTCGCGCCTAGAAAGCAAGGATGTGCAATGTGCACATCCTTTTTTATTTTGATTCGATACCAATCAGTCTAAGAGCTACCGATGAGTAAGAAATTTGATGTTGTTGTAATTGGCGCAGGCGCAGCAGGTTTAATGTGTGCTGCAGAAGCAGGCAAGCGAGGCCGCCGTGTTTTGGTGCTCGATCATGCTAAAAAGCCAGGACGTAAAATCCTTATCTCGGGCGGTGGTCGTTGTAACTTCACTAACTACGACGTTTCAGCTAATCACTATTTGTGTCAAAACCCGCACTTTGTTAAGTCGGCGCTCTCCCAATACACTAACTGGGATTTCATCTCGATGGTGTGTAAACATGGCATTGAGTTCGAAGAGCGTGATCACGGCCAGTTGTTTTGTGTCGATGCATTTACGGCCAAAGATATCGTGAAGATGTTGTTAGCTGAGTGTGACATGCCGAACATCGAGCAGCGTTACCAATGCGATGTTCATTCGATTGAAAAAATTGATGAAGGCTTTCGTTTGCATGCTGGTACTGAGATTGTCGAATGTGAGTCTTTAGTTATCGCAACAGGTGGCTTGTCGATGCCAAAACTGGGAGCGACACCATTTGGTTATAAAGTCGCGGAACAATTTGGTCTTCGAGTTATCCCAACCACGGCAGGTCTTGTACCATTTACTCTGCATAAAGAAGACAAAGAAGATTTTGCTGAGTTATCTGGTATCGCGGTACCTGCGGAAATTACGGCTGAAGATGGCACCATGTTCAAAGAAGCCCTGTTGTTCACACATCGTGGGTTATCTGGTCCAGCAGTGTTACAGATTTCTTCATTCTGGCGGGCCGGACAAAAGGTTTTGATCAATCTTGTGCCAAACGATGATGTTGCTGAGTTATTAGAACGCAGTCGTGAGAAGCATCCAAATCAGTCACTCAAGAATACGCTTGCCAAAGTGCTGCCTAAGCGTCTGGTTGAAGTCTTAATTGAACGTAAAGAGCTAGTCGATAAACCGCTAAAACAGTTCAATCAAAAGGAGCTTGCGGCGATTGTGGAGCGTCTAGAGCATTGGGATATCGCTCCGAATGGCACTGAAGGCTACCGAACTGCGGAAGTGACACTCGGTGGTGTCGATACTGATCACTTATCCTCGAAAACCATGGAATGCAAAGACATTAAAGGGCTTTATTTTATTGGTGAAGTGATGGATGTGACTGGTTGGCTAGGGGGCTACAATTTTCAGTGGTGCTGGTCGAGCGGCTTTGTTGCGGGGCAGTGGGTTTAATCAAACACCAAACGCAGCCTAACTGCATAAAAGATAAGATACAAAAAGAGCACTGAATAAAAGTCAGTGCTCTTTTTGTATTCCCATAGCGAGTTACTCGTCTTGATACTTTTCGAGTTTGTTATAGAGCGTTTTCACGCTAATGCCTAACTCCTGCGCTGATTCCGTTTTATTGCCTTGATTCTCTTCAAGGGTATTGAGAATGGCGGCTTTTTCTAGCTCTTCTAGCGAAACGCCCGCCGGAACAAGGTCTTCGATGCTGGTGCCTGTTTCCAATGGTGGTGTGTCGAAGATAAGGTGTTCATCTCGGATGGTGTCATCGGCCAAAATGAATGCACGCTCGATCGTGTGTTTGAGCTCACGGACATTACCTGGCCAGTCGTGTGCAGCGATTTTTTGGATCGCAGAGTCAAGAATCGTTTTGGTTTTTGCCTCATTGGCGTTGCGGTGCGCGATAAAGTGCTTGGCCAGACCGACGATATCACCGCCTCGTTCTCGCAGTGGCGGTATCGTTAATGGGAAATGCGATAACCGGAAAAACAGATCTTCACGCAGGAACTGCTCCTCAATGGCGATTTTAGGATCACGGTTTGTAGCAGCAATGATGCGAGTATTAGCGATATGAACTGTATTACTGCCAACTGGGCGATACTCTCCGGTTTCTAGCACCCGCAATAGCTTCACTTGATGCTCGATAGGCATCTCGGTGATTTCATCTAAAAATAGGGTGCCGCCCTCTGCCTGCTTAAATACACCTTGGTGAGTTTTATTTGCTCCGGTAAAAGCGCCTTTCTCATGGCCAAACAGTTCACTATCAACCAATTCAGGGCTAATGGCACCACAGTTAATCGCTATAAAGGGCTGTTGTTTACGCTCACTCGCTAAGTGGATGGTCTGCGCCACCAATTCTTTGCCTGATCCGCTTTCACCGACAATAAGGACGTTGGCTTCTGTTTTAGCAACGCGTCTGATCATACGATAGAGCTGATGCATCGGAGAGGAAGAGCCGACCAAAAGACCAAATTGGTCAAGATCGCTGGTGGACACTTTACGCCCTTGATCTTGTTTGTGTTGATAGTACTGGCTGACTTCGCTCAGGGTGTCCGTCAGAATGGCAATATCAACGGGCTTTCTGTAGTGAAAAATAGCACCCAAGTTCATCAGCTTATCCAAGTTCTCGTTTGGAGCGCCAGAGCTAATGATGATCAAGTCCATATCGTAGATGTCTTCGATATTAGAAAGACGTTGATAATCTGCACTAGTAAAGTGGGCGACTTCAACAATCGCAACTTCCGGTTTGAGTTGTAGGAAATCTTCAATCCATTGGTCTGCGGCATCGATGTCATGCAGACGAAATTTGTTCAGTTCCTGGCAAGAAGCGATGGCATTTTTAAGTGATGGATCTTGTATTCTTAGAAACAGGCTTGGCATCGACATAGAAATGTCCTCTTTACTATGACAGAAACAATGTACGTGGATTATTCTCACTTCACAAGACAAAATATTGTCAGCATAGATTTAAGGATTTGTTCGGTATTTTTATGTTGTTAGCCCCTTTTTGATATATATCGGTGAGAGCCATCAGTAGATATTTCCTTTTGTTCAGATTTTTATTTTTAAAATAATAATTTTGCTATTAATTGATTCTGGAGAAATAGCCTTTCTGTTTTATCAGGTTATTTAGGCACAAGTGACGGAGGCTTTATCACCGATTAAAAATTACATTTTTTACGTGTAAATAATTCATGCTTATACTTTATTGCTCATCTCATTTTTACCTCTTTCCTTTATTAGTCACTTAAAAACAATGAGTTATAAAGTTGGCACATGGTTTGCTCCTAGGGAAGTGCAACGTCAATAAAGGAGAATTACCATGAATAACATCGCAGCTAAAATTGTACTTACGTCAGTTCTTGCTACTTCATCTACAGCAGTCTTAGCGAGTGATAAATGGGAAAAAGAATCCATGGACGCTTGGCTAGATGGTAAAGCTGAAACCACACTACTGCTAAACAGCAATCTCAACTCTTTTGATATCAATACCGATGTTGAGAATCAGGTCGTTACCCTTTCTGGTTCGGTAAACAATGATCTTGAAAAATCACTTGCCGAAGAGCTTGTTACTGGTCTTGATGGTGTGAAAAAAGTAAACAACGAATTGTCAGTAGTGAATGAAGGCAAGAAAGAAACTGATTCAGAAGCTTTAGCTACACTGACCGATTCTAAAATCACGACTATAGTTAAAACGCGCCTACTAATGGATACCAATGTGAGTGGTACGGATATTGATGTAACGACAGAACGCAAAACGGTAACGTTGGCAGGTAAAGTTAATTCAGATGCGGAGCATGATCTTGCAATTTCAATTGCAAATAACACCAATGACGTAAATAAGGTGATTGATAAGCTAGAAGTGGTTCAATAATAGCGAGCCGAGTGATTTAACCCACTTTTATTAGGAGGTAACACTATGGTTCGTTGGATGTTTATTTTTCTGGCACTGGCACTAATTTCTGCACTATTAGGCTTTACCGGTATTGCAGGAGCTGCTGCCTCTATCGCGCAAGTGATATTTTACCTATTCCTATTGTCATTAATTGTATCAATAGTGATTGTTCTGCTGGGAAGAAAAAACGTAAATAGATAGGAGATTCCATGCGACTTACGTCATTTATTTACCGTATCGCCGCAGTATTCGGTTTGGTGTTTGCGTTGGCAGCTTGTAGTGAAGAAGGGCCAATGGAACAGGCCGGCAAAAAGATAGATGAAGCCGCCGAAGAAACCCAAAATGCGATTGAAGATGAATGTGAAAACATTAAAGAAAACCTAAACGCTGAAGACCAAGACTGTTAGCCGAATCAGGTTAGGTTTTTTACGCATAGCTATGTAAGAGAGGGGCGGTCAATCACCGCCCTTCCTTTTGTCCCAATTGTTTACAATCAGATAAGGAGTCAAAGATGAAAAACATATTTGATGTACTGAAAGAGAGTCATGAAAAGCAGCGCCTTTTACTCGATGCTCTGATGGAAACGTCTGGAGATTCCCCCGCTCGTGAAGAGTTTTACCACAACCTTAAAGAGGAACTCGAACAGCACGCAGCGGCAGAAGAGCGATTTTTCTACGCGCCTTTAATAGATAGCGATAAGACCATTGATCTCACTCGCCATGGCATCGCAGAGCATCATGAAATTGATAAAGTGATTGCACAGCTTGATGCAACCGATATGAGCTCGCCAGCGTGGCTCAACCTAATGAAAGCCTTGCGTCACAAAGTGTTGCACCATCTTGAGGAAGAAGAGCAGCGTTTCTTCCAGTTAGCCGGTAAGGTAATGACCGATAAGCAGAAAATGAAACTAGCGGATGGTTATGTTGAAGAGATGGCAAGCTAGGTAGAGTGTTGGACCTTTTCGTGCCATTTCGGCACGGGAAGGCACTCAATCAAGGCGTTTACTCAAGTTCATGTATCCAATCTCAATCCCCCGCGTATTCTAACTTCCACTAAAAAGTACACTCGCTGAAGGCAAGGAGAGCGAATGTTTATCATCAAATATTATATTCTTGGCACTCTGATCAGTTTATTGGCCGCTATCTATACGCCTCAAATTATCGTTAGTCTGCTGTTCTTGTGGATATCTCTTTCTTTAGCGTTGGTCAGCGTAGCCTACGTATTCGACATTCCCTCTATTTTTAGAAAAAACCAAGATGGCAAGATTGTCAGATGGATTCGCTGGGCATTCATCCCATTTTTATTGGGGGCTAGAGCGTATAACGCCTGGGAAAGACGGCGTGATACTGTACCTCCAATCCAAAAAGTCAGCGACAATTTATACCTATCTCGCCGTTTGTTTCAGAGTGACTTAGATTTTCTCGAATCCAATGAAATCTCTTGTATTGTCGATGTCACCGCAGAATTTGCAGGCCTTGAAAGCGCGATGACCGACAAGCAGTTTCATTACCTTTCGATTCCGGTACTCGACCACAAAGCCCCAACGCTAGAGCGTCTTCGCCATGCGATTAACTGGATTGATACTCAAATCTCGTGCTCGCGGGCCGTGGTTGTGCATTGTGCCTTAGGGCGTGGTCGTTCAGTGTTTGTTGTGGCGGCGTATTTACTGAGCAAAGACTCGTCACTGACGATTGAATCCGTGATGAAAAAAATCAATGACGTACGTAGTACCGCGAGATTGAATAAATTACAGATTAGGACGTTACGAGCGATCAGTGAAAAAGGCGTACTGGGGCTGGATCAATCCACTTGGATGGTGGTTAACCCTGTTGCAGGTGGCGGCAAATGGGAGGAAAACGAACAGCACTTGATTCGTGAACTAACCAAAAAATATCGCTTGAGTATTCATCAAACCACCACAAACCTCAGCGCCGAGCAGCTAACACAACAGGCAAAAGAAAGTGGAGCTAAGCAAATCATCGTAGCTGGTGGCGATGGCACAGTAACAGAGGTGGCGAGCCAATTGGTGGATACCGACCTCAAACTCGGTATTGTTCCGCTCGGAACTGCCAATGCGTTATGTCATGTGCTCTATGGCGTTGGCGCAAAATTCTCACCGGTCGAAAAAGCGTGTGAAGCGTTGCTTGGCGGACACTGCCAACGTATTGATACTGCGGAATGTAATCAGCGGCTTATTTTATTGGTCTTAGGCATTGGGCTAGAACAGAAAATGATCGAGCACGCTCAGCGAGAAGAGAAAAATGTTTTTGGACAACTCGCTTACCTCACCGGCTTTTTTAATGCTGTAGTGGCGGAAGAAACGCAAGCTTTAACCGTTTCGTTAGATGCTCCAACTGGAGATGGAAACCACGACAATAATACACAAACGCTTGAAGTCCATAGTTTTGTCGTTGCGAATATCGCTCCATTTAGTACGTTGCTTGCCCAAGGTGGTGATGCGCCGCAGCCTGATGATGGCAAGCTGCATATCACATATTTAGATAACACCGAGTCTTTAGGCGGACGTCTTATCGCCTTGTCGGATCTGACATTAACGAGCGTAGGCGCACAGGAAGAATCGACACATTTTCAATACGCGACGGCTCAGAGCGTCACTATTTCTGCGAATAAACCGATTGAGTATGTGATTGATGGTGAACTGTATTCTGATGAGCAACTGGCAATCAAGCTGCGTCCAAAGTCATTGAACGTATTTGTTCCAAGCCAGAGACGTAAATCAGCTTCGCTTTAACACAGATAATCCGCGGATAACGCGCCATTTGCTTCGTATTCTACATGGCGCTTTTTCTGTGCTGTTTGATGATTTGGTGTGCGTCGTAAAAAGGCTATCAAGGTCGCTGCGTAGATGCAGCGGCTTTTGTCTATCTGCACCTTTTTATTAGGTTGATTGGGGATGAGGGTTAAACAAAGTGAAGAAAGAAGGGCGAGTATAATTACTCACCCTGAGGTAAGTGCTTTTCAATTTCATCGTTTTCAACTTGTAAAGCAGCTAACCAATAAGAAACAAGTGCGGTTAAGTTGGTGTCGTCAATGGCTCTAAGCAGGGCTTTTAAATCATCTAACAGTAATTTATTCATAAAATGCATTTCTTTGTAATTACCTAGCTCGGCAACGCCGTATTCGGTGGCATTTTCTGCAATGAATTGTTCACCATCTTGGTCGAAAAACAGCTTCGCCATCTTTTTGATCATCACTTTTTCTATTTTCACGAATCGATATGCCGCTCTTGCGAGTGTCATATGTGATTGCGGGTTAACGAGAGGCAAACACGTTTGGCGATGGTGTGTCATTTTTACGAGTAGCTCCCTTACTCGATTGTTATCCAATGTCATAGTGACCTCTTTATTTGTGATTATTGTCGTGGGACATTTCTCGTGACGGTTATGTTAATGCGCCTGTGGGCTTGTCAGAAATGGCCAAAGCAAGTTGGCCATTTCTTTGCTCAATACCGAGCTTTATTGCAAGGGCGACCACCAGGTTTTAGCTAATAAGGCTGATGCTGCTGAGTTTTTCTTTGCAACTTTTTATATCGCTACGAACTTTCAGCAGAACCGAGTTATCCGCCTGCTCTGGGTGGGAAGTAATCAAATTCTCAATCTCTTTGAGTACCTTGCTTTCGACACCTTCAAGCTGTTCTAAATACATTGACTCTTTGTCAGAGGACACTTCCTTCATCACGTCGCTGTAGACCTCACGCGCCTTGATGGTGTAGGAAACCGGAGTGTCGTCGGCAGATTCTTCATTGTTACTTCCTAGAGAGTAGGGAGTGAGCTCAATGACTGCATGCTCACGTACTCTGAGCAGTTCTACCAACACATTATTCAAAGAAGTGTTGTCAATGTTCTCGATGGCCTTGTTGTAAATTTCATTTCCGCTTTCGATAAGCTCAATGATTGAGGCGATGTTTTCATTTTTCATATGCCACTCCTTATTTACTGGTGATAGGGGTGTTTGAGCGTATGGAATACAAACACGATGTTTCGTCTTCAGTTGCAGGTTGTATGCCAATGAATTTTAAGTCTTATTAATCAGTGACTTAATATCTTGTTTTGCAATAACTTGCTAACAGTCGGTAAGGCGCTAAGAAAAAATTACAAGAATGGCGTGGAAAGCCTGGAAAGAATTACACGTACAGATACGGCTTTTTATCGAAATAAAAATAAAATCAACAAAAAACAATAACTTAAAATTCTGGCATGGATATGGCTTTGTAGGGAGTAAGTGAGGTCAAACATTGTTTCACTTGATTCACTACTCAACTCATTAATGGAGGCTAGTTATGGCTACTACAAAAGAAAGCACAGTAAAACCTCAAGAGCAGTTAGAAGAAGCATATCACTTAGCGGAGCAAGCCACGACGGAAGCTGTTGGCGCGATGAAAGACCAAGCCAAAGAGAAGCTGGATGTAGGTGCGCAGCAAGTTCAGCAGGCGACTAAGTCGGCAGAAAATGTAATCAAGGAGCGCCCATTGCTGAGCATAGGTTGTGCCTTCCTTGCTGGTTGGGCGGTTTCGAAGCTGATCAAATAATAGTGGTCACCAAGGATTAAGCCACACAACAGAAAGGCGAGGCTTCACATGAATAACTCAGGGCAAGTTACCAATCAGCAATCAGGCTCGGCGGCTTCAGACAGCGGCCGAGCCCCTGATGGGGCAGAAGAACAGGATATCCAACAAACCATTAATGGTTTGAGCAGCATTCTTGCGCAATTGGACCAACTGACGAAATCGCTAAAAGTATGGTCAGGTTCAACGTTGGATTTGTTCCTCTTGGAGATGAAAGTTAACGTGTCCGCAGTGCGTCAGATTTTGCTGTGTACCGTTGTTTTTACTCTATTGTCGGTATTGTTCGTATTCAGTTTGTGCCTTGCCTCTGGGGTGGTGGCTTATCAGTTAACTGCCAACGTGTATGTTGCCGTGGGTGTATTTATCACATCATTAGGCTTGGCATTATTTGCTTTAGCCTGGTGGCAGAAGCGTTTAGTTGGATTTCTTGGATTCAAAAATACGACAGAACAATTACAGGAGGGGTGGGATGCGCTCGCTACAAAAGCTCAATCGAGCCATGCGGATCAAGCGGATGGAAGGTAAAGCGTCTCTAGAGCAATGCTGTTTGTCGATGGAAATGTTCACGTTTACCACCAAGAAGTTTGTGAGAGAAAACCCTTGGACGACATTAGGCATTAGTGCTGTCGTTGCCGTTACCGCTGCAAAAGCAGGTCGATTGTCTCGACTGACTTCTTCTATTTCGTCAATGGGGCTATTGGTTAGCAGCGTGTCTGATATTACCGATTCGCTCACAAAGCCGGTCGCGGCAGCTTCTCTGGATGAGTCAGATGCGGAGCAAAATGGAAATGCAGCAACACAAGTAAGCAACGCTGCGACGACAGAGGGCGAACCACTCTAATAGCGGATTTCACCGCAAAATTTTCTTACCGATTCTGAGCTTATTATGACAGCGAAATTGAACATTCCTGCCAACACTGCGATTGGTACAACGCTTCTCGTCCTGTTACTCGTCCCAGGGCTGTATTTTGCCAAGCCAATATTGTTACCTATTGTGCTTAGCACCTTTATTTCTCTGCTGTGCAGTCCTTTCATTAATTATCTTGAAGACAAAGGCTTACCACGTGCTATTACCGTCGTGTTGACGCTGTCATTCCTCGTTGGCGCCTCAATTATTGGTCTTGCCGCCATGTCGGAGCCCGCCAAGCAATGGTGGTCTGAGCTGCCCAGTATCGTGAAAAATGTGTCGCAAGAAGTAAGCGAAGTTACTAAAGCTTCGGCTGATCACCTTAATACTCCATTGAATATCGCCAACGATATGAGTATGGATGAGGTCGGGAACAACACCGTATTTTCTTTGGTAAAAACGCTCGCGACCACTACGCCGACGATTTTGACACAAGCGATGATCGTGCTGTTTATGGTTTACTTTATGCTCAATCATGGACGAAGCTTATTTCGAAAGTCAGTGTCTTACTTACATGGGTTCGCCAAACAGCGCCAAGCGATTGAGTTGGTCAAAGCGCTACAGAAAGACCTATCTCGATACATTGGCACCATCACTTTAGTGAATGCTGGGCTGGGGTTGAGTGTCGGGGCCGTGTTTTTTGTTCTAGGCCTTGAAGATCCATTTCTATGGGGCGCATTTGCAGGCGTGATGAATTTTGCGCCGTACCTCGGCCCTGTCATATCCATGATGAGCTTTGGCTTTGTTGCTTATCTTCAGTTGGAGTCGGTCAGTTTTATGCTGACGGTGGTGTCTATCTATTTACTGCTCAATTTGATTGAAAGTCAGTTTGTTACACCAACACTATTGGGGAAAAGGTTTAACTTAAACCCGTTAGTGATTTTTGTTTGGCTTGTTTTTTGGGGCTGGCTTTGGGGCGGAATGGGACTATTGATCGGTGTGCCGTTGCTGGTTTGTATCAATATTTTGGTTGATCGTCTAGAGCTATGCCAATCAACCCAAAATCAAGCAAAACAAATCACCTCCGCGGACGTGGCACCGCGAGAGTGACTTGAGGATCAAGCTGGTTCAACGAAACAGTTTTTCAGCGCTCACTGGCTGACTAAACAAATATCCCTGACCATAAATACAGCCTTTTTCGAATAAATAATCGGCTTGTTCCCGAGTTTCTATCCCTTCCGCGACGACTTTCAACGACAGCGTTTTTCCCATGGCAATAATGGCATTCACAATCGCGTTGCTGTCGCTATTACTTGGGACATCACTGACAAATGAGCGGTCAATTTTCAGTTTGTTGATTGGCAAACCTTTCAAGTAAGACAAAGACGAATAGCCAGTTCCAAAGTCATCCAGAGAAATCTCAATACCCAGTTCTCGTAATTGATTTAACGATGAAATGGCTTGTTGAGGGTCGATCAGTAAAAAGCTCTCTGTGATCTCTAAATCTAACCGTTGGGCAGGGTATCCGGTGTTATCGAGGATAGTACTTAATCGCTGAATGAAATTTGACTGCTGAAGCTGCAACGCAGAAACATTGACGGCGATTTTGCCAAACTCGATGCCTTGGTCCAGCCAAGCATTACCTTGCAAACAAGCTTGTTGTAACACCCACTCACCAATGCTTTGAATCAGCCCTGTTTTTTCTGCAATTGGAATAAAGTCTGCTGGTGGTACAAGGCCAAACTCTGGATGCTGCCAGCGTAATAAAGCTTCCACGCCGACAATCGTATTTTGTTCCAAATTGTATTGCGGTTGGAATTCTAACCGGAGTTGTTGTTTTTCTATTGCTTGATGCAAAGCGGATTGAATGCGTACATGGGATACGGATTTATCGGTCAAATCCGGTGAGTAAAACGCGTAGCCGTTGCGTCCATTTTTCTTCGCTAAGTACATCGCGGTGTCTGCGTTTTTCAGTAAGGTTTCACTGTCTTGACCATCTCTTGGGTACAAGGCAATACCAATACTGGTTGAGACACGAAGTGAGTCGTGGTTTGCCAAGTCGAATGGTTGCTGGAATACGCTTAGAATATCGCCGACGGTTTCCAGTAAGGCAACATCACTATGGATGTCTGGCAAAATAATCACAAATTCATCGCCGCCAATACGAGCCACATGCGCATTGAGGTGAAGCACATCTTGCAGACGAATCGCTAACTTAGACAGCAATTGGTCACCACAGAAGTGGCCCATGCTATCGTTGATGTGTTTGAAATGGTCGATATCTAAGAATAGGGTGGCAAACGTCTGCTGGTTTTTGTGTCCGGTTTCGATGTGTTGTTCGAGTAAGCTGAGTAAATGGGTGCGATTAGGTAGATTGGTTAATGGATCGTAAAAAGCCATGCGCTGCAGCTTTTCTTCGTGTGCCTTACGCACAGAGATATCTTCAAACACACAAATGTAGTTAATAAGGTGGTTTTTATCGTCCATTACGGCGCTAATGGTCGCTAATTGCGGATAAATGCTGCCATCTTTCTTTCTGTTGATGAATTCGCCTTTCCATTGGCCTTTGTTTTCGAGTTGATGCCACAACTGTTGATAGAAACCTTGATCATGATGGCCTGAGCGCAGAATTCGTGGGTTTTTTCCTATCACCTCTTCAGAGCGGTAGCCTGTAATTTGGGTAAAAGCCGTGTTTACATCAATGATGTTGGCATTGCGGTCTGTAATGACCATGCCTTCTTGCGAATTGTTGAAAATTTGGGACGCTAAGGAGAGCTGCGTTTCTACCATTTTTCGGCGGGTGATGTTACGTGTCATCCCCAGAATGCCGATTAAGTTTCCCGCATGATCACGGACAGGAGACTTAATGGTTTCTAGCCAAGTGGGGTTATTGTTTTCATCAATTTGACGGCATTCTTCAACAATATTTTGCGTGCCCGTGGCTACCACCAATTTATCGGCATCAATGAATTTTTCCGCACGTTCATGGCTAAACAGAGCAAAATCGTCTTTTCCAATGATTTCACTGTTGGTTTTTTGCCACGCATTTTCTACGCTTCGGTTGGTCATCGAATAAAGACCATCCATGCCTTTTATCCATACGTGGTCTTCAAGGCAGTCGATAAACTCTTGTAGTGTTGGTGTTGGCTTTATTTCCGCGCTTTGATGTCGCGTTTGTTCTTGCTGACAGTGCAAGTTGATATCAAAGCTGATCCGCCCCGCGATTGCGCTTAGCCATGCCGAAACAACCGTTGATTGATCATTAGGGTGAGTCAATGTCAGTACGGCAAGCAATTCGCCATTAGGTAGCCAAATCGGTCCTATGCTCAGGGTTTGCTCTTCAAAAGGGGTATGGCTAACTGTAAAATCTGTCGGCGTAAAGTGATCGACAACTCGCGTTATCACATCGACGATAGCACGATGATTTTGGGTTGAGGTGGACACCTCAGTCGATAGCCACTGCTGAGTATCGCTCAGAGTATAAAGCTGTCCCTGAGCTTGAGTTAAATCACAGCATTGTCGCAGAACGTGTTGCCAGTCTGCCATCAAAGGCGAAGGAATAGCGAAGCGAAACATAATTAATAACGAGTCCTAAATCGCCCAAAGGTAATTATATTAGAATCTAGCGTAAGCTATTGGGCTTTGTGAGTATCGTATCCAACGCGTAGCTAAATCCTAGCAGCGTAAAGTGCTTTCTATCATTAAAATGTTATCTATATCTCTTTTTTATCCAACTTATTGCATCGTTTTTTAGGGCTTTTGATAGGTGATTAAGAAGCGTTTACCGCTTTGGTTTTCTTGCCCCATGAGACTTGCTGAATGACTAAGCCACTGATGATCAATACCAGGCCAATCAAGGTTGAAGGATGAATTTCTTCGCCGATGATGGTAGCTAACAACATGAGTGAGATAAATGGAGAAGCAAAGATCAGATTACTGATACGCGCGGTGTTTTGCGTTGATTTGAGTGCGCTCAGCCACAAAACGAAAGTGATCCCCATTTCAAACAGTCCGACATACGTCACCGCTGCCCAGCCTTTAGCTGAGATCATCTGCCAGTCAGCACCTTCATAAAGACTTAAACCAATGGCGAATGGAATAGCGACCAAAAAGCCGAGCAGAACGCCAACCACAGGGTCGGCCTTATTTTTGGTATTTAAAATCCAGTAACCGGCCCACAGCAGCGTTGATAGCAGCGCAAGACCAACACCCAACGGGCTCTCAAATTCCATGCCTAAAAGATTGCCTTGTGTGGCAATCACTATCACACCGACATAACTAAAACCGCAAGCCAGCCAGTCCTTACCACGGATCTTTTGTCCTAAGAAAACAGCGGCCATTAACGTTAAGGTGATGGCCCAGCTGTAGTTGATCGCTTGAGCCTGAGATGCGGGCAGCAAGTCATATGCTTTGAACAGAATAACGTAATACGCCAAAGGGTTAATCAACCCAAGCAGTAGGTAATACCAAGGGTTTGAGAAAAATGTAGCGCTTAACTGGCCCAATTTACCTTGCACACCACAGATTACTGTTAGCGCAATCGCAGAGACGATACTGGCAATGCATAGCATTTGAATCGGGGTAAATTCTGCCAGCGTGAGTTTAAATGCGGTTGCAACGGTAGACCAAAGTAATACTGCTGAGAGCCCAAATCCTAGGGCGCGACGCTCGTTCATGATGCCTCTGCGTGATGATGTGCCGCTCGATTTGGATAATTTGAGCGGAAGAAAGAATATTATAGGAAGGCCTAGTGTATGCGAGGATTTTTCATCCAACAAACTGGACATTTATCCAGTGTCTAAATACCATTGTTATAGATACAAAACACAGGCTAACTCGCTATTATGCAATGGATTCTTGAGTACCAATCTCTCATTCTCTCTTCTCTTTGTGCTGCCACGCTTAGTGGTGTCGCTGCCGGTTGGTGGGTGAAACAGCGTTTTATCACCCAAACTCAGCTTCTCGAGCAACAACTTGTTTCAGAAAAACAGCTTCATCAACAGCAACTTGAACAGGTCAAGCAAAGCCTTGCCGATGCCCAGCAAGAGTTGGATGAATTAGATGATGAGCGCGATAAAGCCGCGTTTGAAGTACGCCAAACACATGGAAAGCTGATGGCAGCAATGGAAAAACTGCGTTACTTCGAGGCCGTAAAGCAAGAGCGCCAGCAATACTTTGATGAGCTTGGTCAAATGCGTGAACACAAATCACGTCTAGAAACGCAGCTGCGTGAACAGCAAGCTCGCCATGAGCAAATTAACCAAGCTAATGCCGAAAAACTGCAAATTTTAGAACAAGCGGAAGCACGCTTGAAACAACAATTTGAGCACTTGGCCAATCAACTGTTTGAAGAAAAAACCGCGAAGGTCGATTTGCAAAACCGTCAGAGTTTAGAAGGCTTGTTGTCACCGCTTAGAGAACAGTTAGAAGGGTTCAAAAAGCACGTTAATGACAGCTTTAGTCAAGAAGCTAAAGAGCGCCATACCTTAGTGCATGAGCTGAAAAACCTGCAACGTTTGAACGAGCAAATGACGCGCGAAGCGGTTAATTTGACCCAAGCGTTGAAAGGGGACAACAAACAGCAAGGTAACTGGGGCGAAGTGGTGCTCGCTAGGGTACTTGCCGAATCTGGCTTGCGTGAAGGGCACGAATATCAGACTCAGGTGAACTTACAAAATGAAGCAGGCAAGCGTTACCAACCTGATGTCATTGTGCATCTCCCACAAAACAAACAAGTGGTTGTAGATTCCAAAATGGCGTTGGTTGCCTATGAGCGCTACTTCAACGCCGAAACTGATGCTGAGCGCGATCAGGCTTTGAATGCGCACTTAGCTGCTCTACGTGCACATATCAAAGGGTTAAGCATGAAGGACTACCACAAACTCAAAGGTATTCAGAGTTTGGACTATGTTCTGATGTTTATCCCGGTTGAGCCGGCGTTCCAAGTCGCGATTCAAGCCGATCCAAGCTTGATTAAAGACGCGATGGAGCAAAACATCATTTTGGTGAGCCCAACAACGTTGCTGGTGGCATTGCGCACCATTGATAATCTATGGCGCAATGAACGCCAAAATGAAAACGCCAAAATGATTGCGCAGCGTGCGACAAAACTCTACGACAAATTACGATTGTTTGTAGACGACATGGAGGGGCTCGGCGGTGCGCTGGATAAGGCGAATCAAAGCTATCAAGGTGCGATGAACAAGCTTGCCACAGGGCGCGGAAATGTGATTCGCCAAGCCGAAAGCTTTAAACACTTGGGAGTTGAAATTAAACGACCGATTTCTTCCGACCTCGCGCAGTTAGCGCAGAGTGATGCATTTTCAGAAAATGACCCGTTAGTAGAAAGACATCCGGCTGAGGATAAAGTAAACTAATCGCCCGCAGTGCAGTGGGCGATTTTATTTGTCAACAAACGCCCCGTAGAGGAAAGCGCTGCCTAAGAGGAATTAGAATGACGGACACAAGTTTGCAATCCAATACAGCGTTAGAGAATGAAACCACTCACTTTGGTTTCTCTACAGTGGCAAAAGACGAAAAAGTGACTAAGGTTGCCGAAGTATTCCACTCCGTGGCAACAAAATACGACATCATGAATGACCTGATGTCAGGTGGTATTCACCGCCTTTGGAAGCGCTTCACTATCGATTGTAGTGGCGCTCGCCCTGGCCAGCGTATTCTTGACCTAGGTGGTGGTACGGGGGATTTGACGGCGAAATTCTCGCGCATTGTTGGCGATGAAGGCCATGTCATCCTTGCCGATATCAATAACTCAATGCTTAACGTTGGTCGCGATAAACTGCGTGACAACGGTATTGTGGGTAACGTGCATTACGTTCAAGCCAACGCAGAAGAACTGCCGTTCCCTGATGATTATTTTGATGTTATCACCATCAGTTTTTGTTTGCGTAATGTGACAGACAAAGACAAAGCGCTTCGTTCAATGTTCCGCGTACTGAAGCCAGGCGGCCGTCTATTGGTGTTGGAATTTTCAAAACCAGTGCTAGAGCCGTTATCGAAAGTATACGACGCATATTCATTCCACTTGTTGCCGAGAATCGGTGAGCTAGTTGCGAATGACTCAGAGAGTTACCGCTACCTAGCGGAGTCAATCCGTATGCATCCAGACCAAGAAACGCTGGAAGGCATGATGCAAGACGCAGGTTTTGAAAACACCAAATACTACAACTTAACTGGTGGTATTGTGGCTTTGCATCGCGGTTATAAATTCTAAGGGTTAACGGCATGCCATTTGAACCACTTATCACCGCTGTGATTGAAACGTCACTGAATACACTGATCAAAGACGACCCTGCATTGGGCCGTCGTTTAGCGCGTCTAAAAGGTCAAGTTATTCAAGTTCACCTGAAAGAGATCAATAAAACACTGACATTCGTTTTTAGTCAGCAAATTGATGTGCTTGGTCATTACGAAGGGCAGCCTAACTGCTATCTATCGCTCAACTTGAGTGTGTTACCAGAGCTGCGCGATCAGGCCAACATCACTCGTCTTATTAAACAAGATAAACTTGAACTCGAAGGCGATATTCAATTGGCGCAGAAATTCTCTCAGTTGATGGTGGATTGCAAACCAGATGTTGAAGAGTGGTTGTCTCGCGTGACTGGCGATGTCGCCGCACATACCTTTGTGCAAGGTTCAAAAAACATCGGCAACTTTCTTGCGTCTCAAGCAGAAAAACACCAGCGTCATCTGGCGCAAGTAGTGACTGAAGAATGGAAACTGGCTCCCGCTCCGTTAGAAGTGGCCTATTTCTGCGACCAAGTTGATGAGGTTCGCAGCCAGGCTTCTCGCATTGAAGCTCGTTTAACGGCTTTGCTGAATAAGCTGGATGCAGATAAGCCTGCATTGGAGAAACCATGACGCCAGCAGAACTAAAGCGCTTATACCACATCGCCAAAGTACAACTGGAATACGGCTTAGATGAGCTGCTTCCCGATCACCAACTGACCAAAGCTCCGCTTTTACTGCGCAAAAGCTTGTTTTGGATTAAGAACAAGCACCCAGAAAAACCACTCGGTGAACGTCTGCGTTTAGCACTGCAAGAGCTGGGGCCGGTTTGGATTAAGTTCGGTCAGATGATGTCGACGCGCCGTGACTTATTTCCTCCGCATATCGCTGATCCCCTAGCTTTACTTCAAGACCAAGTCGCTCCTTTTGATGGCGAGTTGGCAAAAAAGCAGATGGAGCAAGCATTAGGTGGTCCGTTAGAAAAATGGTTTACCGAGTTTGATATCAAACCACTGGCGTCTGCGTCGATTGCTCAGGTACATACTGCGCGCATAAAAGACACTAACCAAGAAGTGGTATTAAAGGTTATCCGCCCAGATATTCGCCCAGTCATTGATTCAGATCTAAAACTGATGCACCGAATGGCGCGTATAGTCGCCGGAGCGATGCCTGAAGCACGTCGTTTAAAACCAGTTGAAGTCGTGCGTGAGTACGAGAAAACCCTGCTTGATGAACTCGACTTGCGACGTGAGGCGGCGAATGCCATTCAGTTGCGCCGCAACTTTGAGGGCAGCGAAGAATTGTATGTTCCTGAAGTTTTTCCCGACTTCAGTAATGAAACTGTCATGGTTTCTGAGCGAATATATGGCATTCAAGTCTCTGATATTGAAGGCTTGAAAGCAAATGGCACCAATATGAAATTGCTCGCGGAACGCGGTGTGAGTGTGTTCTTCACTCAGGTGTTCCGAGACAGCTTTTTCCATGCCGATATGCATCCGGGTAATGTGTTCGTCAAACCCGAACATCCAGAGAACCCAATGTGGATAGGGCTAGATTGCGGAATCGTTGGTACACTTAATAGCGAAGACAAGCGTTATCTGGCGGAAAACTTCCTGGCGTTTTTCAATCGTGACTACCGCCGAGTGGCGGAGTTACATGTGGATTCAGGGTGGGTGCCTGCGGATACCAATGTCGATGAGTTTGAGTTCGCGATTCGCATTGTGTGTGAGCCTATTTTTGCTAAGCCATTGTGCGAAATCTCCTTTGGTCATGTGTTGTTGAATTTGTTCAACACGGCACGTCGATTCAATATGGAGGTTCAGCCACAGCTTGTACTGTTGCAAAAAACGCTGTTGTACGTGGAGGGGCTTGGTAGGCAGCTATATCCTCAACTCGATTTGTGGGAGACCGCAAAACCATTCCTGGAGGAATGGATGATGAATCAAGTTGGGCCGCAAGCTCTAGTGAATGCGATTAAAGACCGCGCACCATTTTGGGCAGAGAAATTACCTGAACTGCCAGAGCTACTTTACGATAGCCTGAAACAAGGTAAAGCGATGAATCAACGTATGGATCAGCTTTATCAAGGGTATCGCCAGAGCAAGCGCCAGCAGGCGACAGGAAAGTTTTTGTTTGGCGTTGGCGCGACTTTAGTCGTATGCTCGGCAATATTGGTGAACGATGCTTTTGAGCAGCTTTCGTTGGCCTGCGGTATCGCAGGTGTCACATTTTGGCTGCTTAGTTGGCGAGCTTATCGTCAATAGACGTTAAACTCTTGAAATATTTTTGTTTGTTTAAAGACCCGAGGTAAAGAGAATGGGTGGTATCAGTGTTTGGCAACTTCTAATCATTGCTGTAATTGTTGTATTGCTATTCGGAACAAAGAAACTACGTGGTATCGGTGGCGATCTGGGTGGTGCCGTTAAGGGCTTCAAAAAAGCGATGAGCGAAGATGAACCTGCGAAAAATGACAAAGACGCAGACTTCGAACCAAAAAGTCTAGAAGAGCAGCAGAAAAAAGAAGCTGCTCCTGAAACGAAAAAAGACAAAGAGCAGGCGTAAAACGTGTTTGATATCGGTTTTTGGGAACTGGTATTAATATCTGTTGTTGGTCTGGTCGTTCTTGGGCCGGAGCGTTTGCCTCATGCTATTCGCAGCGTGTCTAGCTTTATCGGTGCCGCTAAGAGTATGGCAAATAGCGTCAAAGACGAATTGTCACACGAGCTGAAAGTCCAAGAGCTGCAAGAAAACTTGCGCAAAGCAGAACAAATGGGGATGGATGATTTGTCCCCTGAGTTGAAATCTTCAGTTGAAGAGTTGAAGAAGGCAGCGCAATCTGTAAATCGTCCTTACGCAAAGAACACCGATTCAGAGGCTGAGCCTGTAAAAACAGAGCCAGCAGCAGAAAAGGTAGAGAAAGCGGAAGAGAGCAAGGTTACAGCGGCAGATAAGAAAGCCGAATAGTCTCATTAGGAGGAGCTACTAGTGATTGGTAGCTCCTTTTTGATCTGGTTTTTAATAAGAGGTTTGCCATGTCTACCGTCGAGCAGACACAACCTTTAATTAGTCATTTGTTGGAGCTTCGCAACCGACTACTGCGCTCAATCCTCGCAGTGTTGGTCGTGTTTGTCGGACTAATTTATTTCTCTAACCACATTTACGAGTTTGTTTCCGCACCTTTAGTAGAACGTCTACCTGAAGGCGCGACCATGATTGCTACGGATGTAGCGTCACCTTTTTTTACGCCACTTAAGCTGACGTTAATTGCTTCGGTATTTATTGCGGTGCCGTTTATTTTGTATCAAGTTTGGGCCTTTGTAGCGCCAGGTTTGTACAAGCATGAACGTCGATTGATCATGCCACTGCTGTTCTCTAGTTCGCTATTGTTCTACTGTGGAGTGGCATTTGCCTACTTCGTGGTATTTCCATTGGTGTTTGGCTTCTTTACCGCCATCTCTCTTGGTGGAGTAGAGTTTGCAACTGATATCTCGAGTTATCTCGACTTTGTGCTGGCGCTATTTATGGCGTTTGGTATCGCATTTGAGGTGCCTGTTGCGATTATTTTGTTGTGTTGGACTGGGGCCACTACACCAGAAGATTTAAGACAGAAACGTCCTTATATTATAGTGGCTGCGTTTGTCGTAGGTATGGTGTTAACGCCACCAGACATGATCTCGCAAACCTTACTCGCTATTCCGATGTGTTTACTGTTTGAAGTCGGTTTGTTCTTCGCGCGTTTTTATACTCGTCGAAGCGAAGAAGTAGAAGCGGAAACCGAAGAATAAGGCTAATCTAGATGTGAAAAGCGGCTCAATTGAGCCGCTTTTTTTGCGGTTGGTTTTTTCTTGGGCTAATTACTTAACTTTCATGACGTAACCACATTTTGTGCATACGTATACTTCCTTGATGCCCAGCAGCTTTTGAAAAAAACTGCGCGGTACGCGTTGTAAGTAAGCACCATGTGTACACACTTCAACTTCCATATTCATGCTATTTTACATTTGTGCTAATTAATGGGCGTAAATCAGTATAGAAAAATAATGTGTCGAGTTGTCGACAGTTTTGCAAAGCGGACGAAGTAAAGTGACGATATGAGAAGTAAGTAGAGTTGCTAGTTAATTATTATGTTTATCAATAATTTTGTATGGATTGTTCTACTATTTCAACGGGTTGAATCGTTCATTCAATAGTTTAGGTGATAAAAAAGCGACGTTGATTTCGTCGCTTTTTCAATTCTCGTGAATTAAATATTAAACAGCTTTTTGGCATTCTCAGTCGTTATGGCATCGATGGTTGCGATGTCGACATCACGCAAGTCGGCAACACGTTGTGCAACGAGAGAAGTGTAGGCTGGTTCATTACGTTTACCACGGTGTGGCACCGGCGCTAAATATGGACAGTCGGTTTCTAAAATGACCCACTGCATATCCAAATGTGGAATGACTTTATCCATCCCGCCATTCTTAAAGGTTGATACGCCACCCAAGCCTAAGTGGAAGCCTAGCTCATTGATTGCTTGTGCTTCTTCTAAGCTGCCTCCAAAACAGTGGAATACACCACGCAGACGACCATCTTGCTCTTGTCGTAGCAAAGTGAGTGTTTCTTCAATCGAATCACGAGTGTGGATAACGACCGGTAAATCCATCTCTTTTGCCCAGTTAAGTTGAGCTACGAACGCCATTTCTTGCTCAGCACGATAGGTTTTGTCCCAATACAGGTCGATACCGATTTCGCCCACCGCAATAAACTTGTGTTTCTCAAACCAGCCGCGGATGATCTCCAACGTTTGCTCAACGTTGTTATCCACATAGCAAGGGTGCAGCCCCATCATTGAGTGGCATACGTCAGGATATGCCGCTTCGGTTTTTAGCATGGGCTCAATTGAGTCCAGATCGATGTTTGGCAACAGGATTTTATTAATGCCTTGCGTTAAGGCGCGTTGTACTACTTCATCGCGGTCGTTATCAAATTCGCTAGCATAGATGTGCGCGTGGGTATCGATCATCGTTACTCTCTGTGCTTCATGGTTGGTTTCGTATTCGAAGTATACTTGAGTGTGAGTGCTGGGTCATTTTCAGTTTTTTTCATTACCTTTTTCCAGATTGTCACTCGCAACATGCATCAAGAGTGATATGATTTTGTTCACCAGATGATTTGATCATCATAACCGTCCAGACAAGGAGAAAATGGTGTCTGTATCAATTCAAGGTCCATTCCCTGCACGCCGTATGCGTCGTTTACGTAAGCACGATTTTAGTCGTCGTTTGATGGCTGAGAACCAACTTTCTGTTAATGATCTGATTTACCCAATGTTCATTCTTATGGGTAAAGATCGTCGTGAGAGCGTGGAGTCCATGCCGGGTGTAGAGCGTTTGTCGATTGATTTAATGCTAGAAGAAGCACAATACCTTGCAAATCTAGGCGTTCCAGCAATCGCGCTTTTCCCTGTCGTAAACCAAGACGCTAAAAGCTTATGTGCTACTGAAGCCTACAACCCAGAAGGTTTGGTTCAGCGAGCAGTACGAGCACTTAAAGAACACATTCCTCAAATTGGTGTAATCACAGACGTGGCACTCGACCCATTCACGACACATGGCCAAGACGGCATCATCGATGAAGATGGCTACGTAATGAATGATGAAACCACAGAAGTATTGGTTAAGCAGGCTTTGTCTCATGCAGAAGCGGGTGCTGACGTAGTCGCGCCTTCAGACATGATGGATGGCCGAATTGGTAAGATCCGCGAAGCATTAGAAAACGCGGGCTACATTCATACTCAAATCATGGCTTACTCGGCTAAGTACGCATCGAACTACTACGGACCATTCCGTGATGCGGTTGGCTCTTCTTCAAATCTAAAAGGCGGCAACAAGAAAAACTACCAAATGGACCCAGCAAACATTGATGAAGCGATTCACGAAGTGGCGCTAGACATCAATGAAGGTGCGGACATGGTGATGGTTAAACCTGGTATGCCATACTTAGATGTAGTTCGCCGAGTAAAAACTGAACTTCAAGTACCGACATTTGCTTATCAAGTCTCTGGCGAGTACGCGATGCATAAAGCGGCGATCATGAATGGCTGGCTCAAAGAGCGTGAAATTGTGATGGAATCACTATTGTGCTTCAAACGTGCAGGTGCAGATGGCATCTTAACGTACTTTGCGAAAGACGTTGCTGAGTGGTTGGCAGAAGAGAATGCACAAACTGCTCAACACCTAAATCGTACTCCGGAAGCGACAGAAGAGTAATTATCGCTCAGTGAGAAATACCAGACCAACAAGAGTTGTTCGTCTGTATATACCCAAGTAACCTCAGGCGGATTACAACAGTAACAATCCAAGGTGCTTGGGTATTTTTATTTTGGAGAAGAGAATAATGACAATGCTGATTCGTGAAGGCACATTGGAAGAAGCACTTCAAGTTGTGGCGCGTGTTACCGAGTTTTCGAAAGGAGAAACGGTAGACTCCATGACTCAACGTTTAGAAGAGAAAAACAGTTTAATCCTCGTTGCAGAAAAAAATGGCACGATTGTCGGCTTCAAAATAGGTTACGAATTAGAGGATGGTGTTTTCTATAGCTGGTTAGGTGGTGTTGTCCCTGAAGCTCGAAATGAAGGCGTGGCACAACTGCTTTTGGAAGCTCAAGAGGATTGGGTGGCAGAACAAGGCTACAACACATTAAAAGTGAAATCTCGAAACCAGTTTCCGGCTATGCTTCGCTTGTTGTTGAGAAATGGCTATATAATTGAAAAGTTTGAAGAAAAAGTAAATCTTCGAGAATCTCGAGTGCATTTCATTAAAGCAATGTGAAAATAAATGAGATTTTTTCTCATTTAACTGTTGACTACGAAATGAGAATCATTATTATTAAACCTGTCTTAGGGAATGAGGAAAGTTCACAAGGACGTTGAGTGACTTATTAACAGAAGTTAATTAACTGAAAGTTGAGAAGTGATGAAACATTTTTCCGAGAACTTGCACGAATTCTTTTTGACACGACATTGCTCACATTGCTTCCAGTGTAATTTATAGCTTCTTGGTTAAGCTGCTCTATTTACAGAATTTGCTTTACCACTTCTGCTAGGCGACCCCATTCGGGTCGCTTTTTTCTTTTCTACGATTTCTATTTGACGTCACTATTAATATCTTTTCCACATGCGATGATCATTTTAGGATCGTTGATCTTCTCGCCGTTATGCGAATTTGTTGTTATTAATCAATGGTTTGGGTTGGTGTTTTCTTGTGTTTTTTGTTATTGGATAACCAGTGGATAATTTCTATAAACAGAGTTATCCACAGGAGGTGGTGTTTTCGTGAATAAAGTCGGAAAAATTTACGCGACCTAGATCGAGCGAACAAGATAGATTCAGATCAGCAGTCATGGCATCCTAGGCAGATCTCTCAAGTACTGAATTGGATACAGACAATTATGGCAAGTATTCCTGAAAATCCGTTGATCCTTATCGACGGCTCTTCTTACCTATATCGCGCTTTTCACGCCTACCCGGGCACCATGAGCAATGGTGAAATTCCAACTAATGCCGTTTACGGCGTCGTGAATATGTTACGCAGCATGATGCGTCAGTTTGCGTCTGAGCGCATCGCGGTGGTTTTCGATGCAAAGGGAAAAACCTTTCGTGATGATATGTATGCAGAATACAAAGCGAATCGTCCGCCAATGCCGGATGACCTGCGTTGTCAAATTGAACCATTACACAATGTTATTCGTGCAATGGGTTTGCCGCTGATCTGTGTTCCTGGCGTCGAGGCGGATGACGTCATCGGTACGTTAGCATACCAAGCATCACAAAAGGGCATGCCTGTATTGATCAGTACTGGTGATAAAGACATGGCGCAGCTAGTGGATGATAACATTACCTTGATCAACACCATGACGAACGTCGTAATGGATCGTGAAGGTGTGGTTGAAAAGTTTGGCATTCCACCTGAGTTGATCATCGACTACTTAGCACTGATGGGCGATAAAGTAGATAACATTCCTGGTGTACCGGGTGTCGGTGATAAAACAGCGACCGCACTACTGCAAGGTATTGGTGGTCTGACGAAGTTGTATGAAAACCTCGATGATATTGCAGGGCTTGGTTTCCGTGGTTCTAAAACCATGGCGAAAAAGCTCATCGACAACAAAGAAAATGCCATGCTTTCGTATGAGCTAGCGACCATAAAATTGGATGTTGAGCTTGAGGAAACGCCAGAATCATTGCTGAAAGCGGAACCAAATAAAGACGAATTAGTGAAGCTATATGGCCAACTGACGTTTAAATCTTGGTTGAATGAACTACTTGAAGGCGGTTCTGGATCTGTGGAGGCCGTAGAGCTTGCAGGATCTTCACAAGCTTCTTCTTCTCAAGCCGAGATGGAAACTTCTGCGGTAACAATCGATCGCAGCCAATATGAAACAATTCTGGATAAAGAAACCTTCAATGCTTGGCTAGATAAACTTCAAACGGCTGAGCTGTTTGCATTTGATACGGAGACCGATAACCTAGATTACATGCTAGCGAATCTAGTTGGTTTGTCATTCGCTGTCGATGAAGGTATTGCGGCTTATGTGCCAGTTGCACATGACTATTTAGATGCGCCTGAACAGCTTGATCGTGATTGGGTACTAGAACAGCTGAAGCCAATTCTTGAAGATGCAGCGAAAGCAAAAGTCGGTCAAAACTTAAAGTATGATGCGTCTGTACTCGCTCGTTACGACATTGAGCTAAAAGGTATTAAGCACGACACGATGTTGGAATCGTATATCTACAACAGTGTCGGCGGTAAACACGATATGGACAGCTTGGCGCTTCGCTTCCTACAGCACAGCTGCATTTCTTTTGAGCAAATTGCAGGTAAAGGCAAAAATCAGCTTACGTTTAACCAAATCGAACTGGAACAAGCATCGCCATACGCGGCAGAAGATGCGGATGTGACCCTTCGTCTGCACAATCGCTTGTTTGCTAATATCGAGCAGGATGAAAGCCTGAAGACAGTTTACGAAGAGATTGAAATGCCGTTAGTGCCAGTTCTTTCACACATTGAACGCACTGGGGTCTTTATTGATGAAATGAAGCTAAGTGCGCAGTCGGTCGAGATTACCGCTCGCCTTGATGAGCTTGAAAAGAAAGCGTACGAAATTGCTGAGCAAGAGTTTAATATGAACTCGCCAAAGCAATTACAAGCCATCCTATTTGAAAAAATGGGTTTACCGGTTGTGAAGAAAACGCCATCAGGCACACCATCGACGAATGAAGAAGTTCTGCAAGAACTCGCGCTAGACTACCCACTACCAAAGCTGATTTTGGAATACCGTGGTCTGGCGAAGTTAAAATCAACTTACACCGACAAACTGCCGAAGATGATCAACCCATCAACGGGACGCGTGCATACTTCTTACCACCAAGCAGTGACTGCAACGGGTCGTCTATCTTCTACTGATCCGAACTTACAGAACATTCCAATTCGTAACGAAGCTGGCCGTCGTATTCGTCAAGCGTTTGTCGCGCCATCAGGGCATAAAATCTTAGCGGTCGACTACTCGCAAATCGAACTGCGCATCATGGCGCACCTTTCTGGCGACCAAGCTTTATTGAATGCATTCCGTGATGGCAAAGATATCCACGCGGCAACCGCAGCAGAAATCATGGGTGTTTCTATTGAGGATGTTTCAAGTGAGCAACGTCGTCGTGCGAAAGCGGTTAATTTCGGTCTTATTTACGGCATGAGTGCGTTTGGTTTGGCGAAGCAATTAGGCATTCCTCGTGGTGAGGCTCAAGCGTACATGGATACATACTTTGAACGTTACCCAGGCGTGATGCAGTACATGGAAGACACACGCAGCACAGCAGCAGATAAAGGGTATGTTGAAACGATTTTTGGTCGACGTTTGCATTTGCCAGAAATCAAATCGCGCAACGGGATGCGTCGTAAAGCTGCTGAACGTGCGGCAATCAACGCACCAATGCAAGGTACGGCAGCGGACATCATTAAGAAAGCGATGCTGTTGGTTGATCAGTGGATTCAGGAAGAAGGCAATGGTCGTGTGAAGTTATTAATGCAAGTACACGATGAATTGGTCTTTGAAGTTGAAGAGTCATCATTGTCCGAAATTGAAAGTAAAGTACAGAAATTGATGGAATCTGCAGCAGAGCTAAAAGTACCGTTGGTTGCAGAAGCAGGTCACGGTGATAACTGGGATCAAGCTCATTAGTCACTTTTAGACCAAAATAACCAATTAATTATGAGCCAGCGCACAAACGCTGGCTTTTTTTTGAGATTAAAAAAGCTAGCGCAAAGTTAACTTTGATGTTGCTTAATAAAAATTTCATGAAAAAAAACTACAAAAATTCTTTGCAATTCTGACCAATTGTTGTACATTAATACTCGTAGGGTACAGAGGTAAGATGTTCTATCTTTCAGACCTTTTGTTTCACGTTATTGGATTAGGCTGATTCAGCCGCCCCAGTCAGTTTTTGACTGGGGCGTTTTTTATTGGGCGAAAGAAAATTATTCTTTTGGATCAGCAGCTTAAAGTTAGCCTTCAAAAACCTTCTTTTTTGACCTTTCTAAGTTACTGCAAAATCTCGATTTTTCCTTCAAATTTATTGCGTTATTCATCCTGTAAATTTACGCCAGTCACACTATTATTTTTTCTTGAAAGAAACTAAGTTACATCTTTTTGAAGATTTGCTTGGCTTAACTGTCTGAATTGTAACGCTATTGGGTGTTTTTGGAGTGAATGTTTGGTGATACACAGGAAACAAGAGCGCTTTTTAACCTATTGAAATCGAATCTCAGTTCAGCAATGCTTCGTCACATAACAATAATTACCAATTTTTCTCTCCCGTTATCCCTGCCAGGAAGGCGGGGATTTTTATTGCCTGTTATTTAGTTCAGATAAACAAAAGCCCCACCAAATGGCAGGGCCGTGTCGAAGAAATTTAACAAATATTGTTAATTATTCTTCATCGCTCGCTGGTATCTCTTGTTCGTCTTCTTCTATCAGGTGTGCTAGTGCTGGTGCAAACCAGGTATCCAGTTTTGCACGTAGCTGATCGACACCTAATCCTTTAAGTGAGGAGAACACATCAACAGAAACGTCACCACCGAAAGTTTCTACTTGCTTACGAACTTTCAGTAGAGTTTGTTTGCGTGCACCACTTTTTAGTTTATCTGCTTTGGTTAGCAAAACCTGCACAGGAATGTGGCTATCGATGGCCCAGAAAATCATTTGTTGGTCGAGATCTTTCATTGGATGACGAATGTCCATTAGAACCACTAAGCCTTTTAGGCACTCGCGTTTCTGTAGGTATTCACCCAAAGATTTCTGCCATTTGTTTTTCATTTCTACCGGTACTTGAGCAAAACCGTATCCAGGTAGATCGACAATGTGACAACCTTCTTCTACTTTGAAAAGGTTGATTAATTGCGTACGACCAGGTGTCTTTGATGTCTTGGCTAAGCTTTTTTGATTAGTTAGACGGTTAAGTGCACTCGATTTACCAGCGTTTGAGCGTCCTGCAAACGCAATTTCGACACCTTCGTCTTCCGGCAGGTGACGAATATCGGGTGCGCTGGTGATGAAATGCGTATTTTGGTAATGAATTTTTACGCTCACTGTTAACTCCATCTCGACTTTGTGTAGTCGATTGATTACTTTTTTGTGAAAATGTGTAAAATAACCGTGCTCGGCATAAGGTCGCCTATTGTACCATGAGTGTACGCGGTATGTTCACATTCCGTGGTACTGGAAGCTTGATAATTATAATGGAATGTCATGAAGAAATTAGCGCTAATTTTGAGTCTTTTAGCCAGTTGCTCAGTATGGGCCCAAGGTAATATTGAGGCTGGTAAAGCAAAATCACAAACCTGTGTCGCCTGTCACGGAGCAGATGGCAACAGTGCAATAACAACGTACCCGAAACTCGCAGGCCAACACGCTAAGTATCTTGAGAAGCAGTTAAAAGAACTTAAGCTAGGCATGACAAGTGGTGGTAAACAAGGTCGTTACGATCCTGTAATGAGTGGTATGGCAATGCCACTGAGCGATGAAGATATCGCAGACCTATCTGCTTACTACGCTTCGCTACCAGTTTCAGAAAACTCAACACCTGAAGATGTAGTAGCAAAAGGCAAAACGCTTTATACCGCTGGTGATGCCGAGCGTGGCCTAACCGCATGTATTGCATGTCATGGTCCTCGTGGCAATGGTACTGAGCTTTCAGGTTTCCCGAAAATTTCTGGTCAGCATGCTGACTACATCAAAGCTCAGCTAGAAAAATTCCGTGATGGCGACCGTGGTAATGATATGAATGCCATGATGCGCGACATCGCGAAGAAAATGACAGACGAAGATATCGAAGTGCTGTCTAAATACGTTGGCGGTCTGCACTAATATACCTAAATCGCTCAAGAACCTGCATCTTGAGCTGGTTGGGTAGATGTCCCTACATCGTTCGAGCAACTTGTACAAAAATGCCCTAGTGAATCCACTAGGGCATTTTTGTTCGTGACAGATATCACAGTCGAGTTTGGATACGAAAGCGATAGTTGGCTCGGCAGTTTGTGAGACATTTGCCATACTTGATGTTGGCTTTTTCTTGTTAGTGTTTTTAAGTTTTTGATTAAATGATAATTTTGATTTTTTAGAAAAATAGGCGGATTATTTTTTCAACCCATTACTTGTGAGCATAACGGGATGGCGTAAAGTAGAAGTCGTTCACAGGGAGTGAATGTAAGGATTTAAGACCACGGTTTAGGTCTCCAAGGATGTAGCTCGGATGCTTGGTGATTTAGAAAGGGATTTAGATAGGTAGGGAGCCTATCAGATAAGGATGGTCATCTCGTCTGACGGTTAAGACAGTGAAACGGATCAGGCACAGGAAGTTGCTCAGTAGACAGGAAGTAAACGGATAGCCAAAACTCATCAGGAAGATGAAAAACAACTCTTTTTGGCAGGGAAAGCTCTAAAAACAAAGGGATCATTGGTGCACCAAATGTGTGCAACACAGTTTCGCCAATTGATGGCACTTAGAAAGCGACAGTCTGACTGTCGCTTTTTTTATATCCGTTGACTTGCTCAGTCGTAACTTGAATTGATATTACTGCACTTATTTAGCTTTATAGGTTGTAAACAAAGTTTTTTAACAAAAATTGCTGAAAAAATACTCAACAACACTCCAATCCGAGTTCACTTTCTGGTATGTTTCGCATCCCTGTTTGAGGAAGTCAGCATGCATACCTGTCCTTTATGCCAAAATCAGCGCACTCACCATTATTTTGAAGATAAGCGTCGTGAATATCTTCAATGTGAGCAGTGCAGCTTGGTATTCGTAAATCCAGACCAACGTTTGGATGCGGAAAGCGAAAAAGCTCACTATGATTTGCATGAGAACAACCCCGATGATTTGGGTTACCGACGCTTTTTGTCGCGTATTGCTGACCCGATCACAGAGCGAATTTCTCCACAATCAAATGGTATTGACTTTGGTTGTGGTCCTGGCCCAACGCTCTCCTTGATGCTGGAAGAGGCGGGGCACAACATGGCGTTGTACGATCTCTACTACCACCCTGATACGTCGGTTTTAGAAAAAACGTACGACTTCATGACAGCAACAGAGGTGATAGAGCACCTCTACCACCCAGATTTGGTGTGGAAGCAATGGTTGAATTTAGTTAAGCCAGGGGGCTGGATAGGCCTGATGACGAAAATGGTCATCGACGTGGAGGCTTTCAAATCATGGCATTATAAGAACGATCTCACTCACGTAGTGTTCTTTAGTCGTGACACGTTCCAGTTCCTAGCAGAGCGGGATAAGCTCGAACTCGAATTTATTGGTAATGATGTAATTTTACTGAGGAAACCCCAGTAATGAGCCGTAGTAAAAAATCTAGAAAACCGGGTGCCGCTGGTGCACCTGAGTTTGTTGTAACTCGTAACCGTACAGAATCTGATGTGGAAGGCCGCTTACGCAAGCGTGCTAAAAAGCGTAAAGGTCTGAAAACGGGTAACCGTAACTCAGAAGTTAACGAGCAGAAAAAGCAAGCTGCTGCACAAAATCGCGACCCGCGCTTAGGCAGCAAAAAGAAAATACCTCTGATTGTTGAACCTGCGAAGAAAATGACGAAGCAAGAGCGTCGTTTGTCGGCAGAGCAAGAACTAGAGATGCTAGAAAATGACGCGCAATTGAACGTGTTGCTAGACCGTATTGAAGCGGGTGAAAACCTGGGCACAGGTCTACAGAAATTCGTCGATGAGAAACTCGATCGCATTGAGAAGCTAATGGACCAACTAGGTTTGTTGGAACCTGAAGAAGAGGAAGACTTCACTGCACCTGCTGAGAAAAGCACGCGCAACGATGATGACTTGCTGGCAGATTTCGACGACATTAATTTCGACGACTATAAAGGATAATTAAGCTATGAATGTAACCTTATTAGCTATTGCTGGTGTTGTGATTATCATCGCACTCGCTTCTTATGCAGGTTACCTTCTGCTTCAATTGAAAAAGCAAAAGGAATTGCAGCTGAAGCATCAAAAATTGGCGATAGACAAACGTAACGCCAACATTTTTGAGAATGTGCATACCTTGTGTCAGGCGGGCATTCAAGGGCAGTGCGATTTATCTGAAATCAGTATCCGTGTGTATAACATCATGGATTATGTACAAGGTGAAGACCGCGTTGATTTCGATAAAACGTACCCTGCGATTTCTGAGCTTTACCACATAGTGAAAGATATGGCGCGTGGCGAAGAACGCCAACAACTTGCCAAGAAAGAGCGTATGCAACAGAACTTGACGCGTCATAAAGCGGAAAGCCGCCTCACTGATGCGATTATTGAGGAGCTCAAAGTGTTGCAGAAAAACGTCCAGCCACTGAATAATCAAATCAATATTCAGATGATTTAAGCGCGACCCCCAATAGTCTCCTTATGACTAATGGGGGTATCGTGATCACGCTAGCACTTCTTTAGTTTTATACTTAAAAAGCCAGTCGGCGTTGCCACGCTTGTCATCGTCGTATGGCAAAATAGCGGCTCTGAATATCGGGTGACGGCTTTCGTTGCCCTAGCATTTAACGGAAAGTACCACCATGTCGAATCAACACACTGAATCGAAACAGCAAATCGTCTGGGATCAAGCGGTATTGGATAAGTACAACTATTCCGGGCCTCGTTATACGTCGTACCCAACGGCGCTGGAGTTTCATGAAGCGTTCACCATTTCTGATTATGATATGGCATGCACTCAATACCCAGAACGCCCATTATCGCTGTACGTACACATTCCGTTCTGTCACAAGCTTTGTTACTACTGTGGATGTAATAAAGTCATTACGCGCCACTCGCACAAAGCGGATGAATACCTCGACGTGCTTGAACACGAAATTCGTCAACGTGCTGCATTACTTGTTGGTCGCACCGTGACGCAATTGCATTTTGGTGGTGGTACACCGACGTTTCTCTCTGAAAAGCAAATCACGCGTGTAATGAGCCTGCTACGCCAAGAGTTTACTTTTAGTAGCGATGCTGAAATCAGTATCGAGGTTGACCCGCGTGAAATCGAGCTGACCATGCTGGATCATCTGCGTAGTGAAGGCTTCAATCGCTTGAGCATCGGTGTGCAGGACTTCAACAAAGAAGTGCAAAAACTGGTGAATCGTGAGCAAGATGAAGAGTTCATCGTTGCGATGGTTGCGCGCGCAAAAGAGTTAGGCTTTCGTTCGACGAACCTAGATTTGATTTACGGTTTACCGAAGCAGACCAAAGAATCTTTTGCCAAGACTCTAGAACAAGTGCTAGAGATGCAGCCGGGCCGTCTATCCGTGTTTAACTACGCGCACATGCCACAGCTATTTGCAGCGCAGCGTAAGATTAAAGACGAAGACCTGCCAAAAGCAGAGGAGAAGATGGCGATTCTGCAAGACACCATCGCGACACTGACTGGTGCTGGCTACCAATTTATCGGTATGGACCACTTTGCTTTGCCGGACGATGAACTTGCTGTTGCCCAGCGCGAAGGTATTTTGCATCGCAATTTCCAAGGCTACACCACACAAGGTGAATGTGACTTGGTTGGCTTTGGTGTTTCTGCAATCTCGATGATCGGCGATGCGTACGCGCAAAACCAGAAAGAGCTGAAGAAATACTACGCTCAAGTCAACGAACTTCGTCACGCTCTATGGAAAGGGGTCTCGCTGGACTCTGATGATTTGCTCCGTCGTGAAGTGATTAAGCAGCTGATTTGTAACTTCAAGTTAGACAAGAAAGCCATTGAGTCTGAGTTTAAAGTGAAGTTTGATCAGTACTTTAAAGAAGACTTACAGCTACTTCAGACCTTCATCAACGATGAGCTGGTGGAAGTGGATGACAATGAAATTCGTGTGACGCTGCGAGGTCGTTTGCTGATCCGTAATATTTGTATGAGCTTCGATAAGTACCTGCGAGCGAAGGCGCGTCAGCAACAATTCTCTCGTGTTATTTAATCCGAGATACAGATTCAAGATATAAAAAATGCCAGCAGATGCTGGCATTTTTTTATGTTTTCGCTGGATTTAAGCGCGATCTTTTACTTTTTCTTTCAGTTCCGCTTTTTCTGCTTCTGAAAGGAACGCAATCTCAAGGCCATTGATTTGCGCTTGGCGAATCTGGTCTTGGCTCAGACCAGCGGCTGGTGCCGCTACTTCGTATTCGTATGGCAGTTCGATACCTTCAACCGCTGGATCGTCAGTGTTAAGACACGCAAGAACGCCATGCTCTAGGAACTGCTTGAGAGGGTGGTTTTCTAGCGTTTCTACCGTACTTGTTTGGTAGTTTGACGTCAGGCAAGATTCAATACCAATGCGGTTTTCTGCTAGGTAATCCATCAGTTTTGGATCGTGAATCGCTTTTACGCCGTGACCGATACGAGTTGCGCCTAGCTCATTGATTGCTTGCCACATGCTCTCTGCACCTGCTGCTTCACCAGCATGGACCGTTACCCCAAGGCCAGCATCGCGTACTTGCTTGAAGTGAGACACAAAGCGATCACCCGGTTGGCCTAGCTCGTCACCCGCAAGGTCGACGGCAACGATGTGATCTTTCTGGCTCAGAATGCCGTCCAGTTCTTGTTGACATGCGTCAGTACCAAATGTACGACTCATGATACCGATCAGGTTGGCTTTCACGCCAAAATCGCGCATACCCGCTTGCACACCGTCCACGACGGCTTCAACAACCCCCGCTACTGGTAGTTTGTGTTTCATCGCCATGTAGTAAGGAGAGAAACGCAGCTCTGCGTAATCGATTTGTGCGTTTAGCGCGTCTTCTACGTTTTCGTACGCGACACGACGACACGCATCTAGATCGCCCAGTACAGCAACACCCCAGTCGAGCTTAGAAAGGAAAGCAACAAGAGAGGGTTCCGCTTCGACAATTTGAACGTGAGGAGTGAGAGACTCAATATCGTACGCTGGTAGGGCAATGCCAAACTTTTGGCCTAGCTCAAGAATCGTTTTAGTACGAATGTTACCGTCGAGGTGACGGTGCAAATCAGTAAGAGGAAGGTTCTTCGTTATCATTTTGTCGATCCGGATAGTTATGAACTGGAACAGGGCCCAAACATCATCTGTGACAATACATGGGTAAGATTTGCAGTTAAGTATAAATAACAGTTGGGTAGATTGTCAGTAGAGGATGACTAGGAAATCAACGATTCTCGCTCTTTTCTACTTCATGTTCACCAAATGTGTTGGCCATTCTTCTAGTGGCATAGGGCGGCTGTAGTAGAAGCCTTGCACCTGATTACAGCCTAAAGAGCGCAGTAATTGTGCTTGATTGCTATCCTCGACACCTTCCGCGACGACATTAGTTTTGAGACCTGCTGTGATATTGATGACGGCAGCGACGACTGAACTGTTTAAGTTTTCTTGTGTGAGTTGATTGATGAAGGTGCGATCAATCTTCAAGCAGGTAAACGGCAGAGAGTGGAGGTAACCCAGTGATGAGTAGCCGGTGCCAAAGTCATCTATCGCGATACCAATACCCATTTCACGCAGTTTAGTCATATTTTCTAGTGTGGTCGGTGCGCTATCAATGATACGTGATTCTGTGATCTCTAGTGTGAGGTTACTTGCTGGTAATTTCGTGATATCCAATACGCTTGTCACCGTATCAACAAAACTTGGGCAAGATAGTTGATTAACGGAGATATTCACATGCAGTTGGAAGTCCGACGGCCACTGTTTGCTTTCGATCGCTTGGTAAGTGTCGCGACAAGCTTGTAACAGAATCTGTTGGCCGATGGCTTTGATCATGCCGCTTTCTTCCGCGATTGGGATAAAATCTAATGGTGACACCATACCTGAGTCGCTATGCCAACGCGCAAGTGCTTCGGCGCCACACACTGTGCCACTGACGAGATCCACAATCGGTTGGTAATGAGGAATAAACTCTCGGTTTTCAATGCCAGTTTGGATCTTGGTCAGCATTTGTGTACGAAACTTTGAAGCGCTCGCTAGTTCTGGGCTGTAGTGACAAACACCAGTCAGTGAGTCTTGTTTGGCGTAACTTAATGCGATGCTGGCGTTGCGTAACCATAAAGGCATGGTTTCGTTTGGCTGGGTTTGTACAATACCAAGTGAAATCTTCATCACTACATTCTCGCCTTCCACCATAAATGGGGTGGAAAAGAGTTGCTGTAATCGACGCTCGGTTTGTTTAATTTTGGTTTCCGTGTCGACATTTGAGAGAAACACCGCGAATTCGTCACCACCAATCCGAGCCAATAATGCGTTGTCACGAAACTGCTGTTTTAACCTTTTAGCGATGCTGACCAACAACTGGTCGCCGTTGTGATGACCCACACTGTCGTTGATATCTCTAAATTTGTTGATGCCAAGTAAAAATAAACTGCCGTGACAAAGATGAGACTGATTTTCACAGATTTCGACCAAACCCTGACGACTATATAAGCGTGTCAGAGAGTCATAAACCAACTGTTCACGCAATGCTTTGAATGAAGCTCTTAGATTGTTCGCCATTTCATTAAAAGCATGGACCAGTACGGTTGTCTCATACACATAACCAGGCTTTGGCATGCCGCTATCCCAATCCCCATTTGCCAGGTGCTGAGCGGCGGCGGCCGTCGCGTTAATTGGTCTGGTAACTCGGTTGAAAATGATCCAACTGATGGCGATCCCAAATAGGCTTACAATAATGCCAACGAGCCAGCTCTCTTGCTGGCTTTTCGGTAACAGGCCGAGAAGCTCGGACTCCGAAATGGAGGTGCCAATAAACCATGTTAAGCCGTCTTGGTCTCGATACGGGGTTAGCCGACTGAAAATACGTTGGCCATCATGTTCAAATGAAAAAGTATAAGGTTGCTTGGTGTTGTTGAGATCGAAAGACCGGACGCGGCTCGCACTGATTTTGATGATCGGGTCTGCGTTTTCAGCGGCAAGCAAACGCTGCCCTTTATCCGAAAATTTTGTGCCCCATGAGATGACGCTTCCCGGGCCTGAGTGAGCGATTAAACGATGATCTGGGTCCATGATGTAGACCGACGCTTTAGTGTTGTATTTTAACTCGCGCAGGAATTCGTTGAATGTATTGATACGAATGTCTGTCACCAAAACACCAGCAAATTGGTCGTGTTTGTACACCGGCGTCATGGCTGATAGCGTAATATCCTGGCGTTCATCAGCGTTGGTATAAATTTCAGACCAAGTGGCGTTTTGGCTCTCCGCAACGGGCTTATACCATGGGCGAGTGCGAGGATCGTATTGGGAGATAACCGTTCGAATGTTGTTACTCACATGGTTGGTTCCATAAATAACCAGATCACCATCGGTGTGGCGATCTTGCACCATTAAGGTGTAATCGTCGGAAAGTTCGCGGCGAAAGCCTGCAAAGTCGCCGTTTTCTGAACCAAATGCGATTACATCCAACTGCGGTATCGATTGGTAAAGATTTTTGAATGCACTTAGCAGGTAGTTTTGAATGTCTGAGGTATCGTGAGGGCGATAAAGGTTGTGATAGCTGACGTTGTGCGCGAGAGCCATAACCGCAGTAAAAGGCTTACGTAGATAGCTATTGAGGTGGTCGTGGACACTTTCGGTTAACGCGGAAAGTTGCTTGTCACTGATATCCGTGACCACTTCTTCGTAACTTTGTTTTTGGACGTAGACAATGACACCGATCGCCAGTAAGAAGATCATGACAAATGGAATCAGAACAGCAGTACGCAGTGTAATTTGAGTCGTAGCAGTAGACATCGCCTAATCACATAGATGGTGGTGCGCCACAATTGTACTGATGTTTTTATTAATATCGAGTGACAAACGACGCTCGTTGTTAACGCACCACGTAAGTGATTGTCAGTACAATTCTTTTAATTTTCTGGTGAGTGTATTTCGCCCCCAGCCTAATACTTTAGCGGCATCTTGCTTATGACCTTTAGTGTGCTCTAAGGCTGCTTCTAATAAAATGCGTTCAAATTCTGGTAAAGCGTAAGAAAGTAGTTCTTTATCTCCTGCTGCGAGTGAATGCCGTGCCCAATCCGCCAATTGTTCTTGCCAACTACCATGTGCAGAGTCTGAAATGGATTTTTTCTCTTCGAGTAGTTCGCTTGGCAAGTCATTTGGTAACACTTCGCTACCACTGGCCATAACGGTTAACCAACGGCAAATATTCTCTAATTGACGAACGTTGCCAGGCCAATCAAGGCGGTTAAGAATCTCCACGGTCGACGGGTGGAGAGTTTTTGTTTCCACACCAAGCTCATCAGCCGCACGGATAAGAAAATGCTGTGTAAGCTTTTCAATGTCTTGCTTACGCTCACGCAGTGCCGGGATCTGAACGCGAATCACGTTTAAGCGATGAAATAGGTCCTCACGGAAGTCACCTTCGTGCACCAGCTTTTCTAAGTTCTGGTGTGTTGCCGCGACAATTCGTACATCGACACTGATCGGAGAGTGACCGCCCACTCGATAAAACTGCCCGTCAGCTAGAACGCGTAGTAAACGAGTTTGAATGTCTAATGGCATGTCGCCGATTTCGTCTAAAAATAGAGTGCCGCCATTGGCTTGTTCGAATCGTCCTTGACGAACATTGTTTGCTCCCGTAAACGCGCCTTTTTCGTGGCCAAACAGTTCTGATTCAATCAAGTCTTTGGGAATCGCCGCCATATTGAGCGCAATGAAAGGTTTGTTAGCACGTGGACTGTGACGGTGCAGTGCATGAGCAACGAGTTCTTTACCCGTGCCCGATTCACCGTTAATCAAGACTGAAATAGAGGAGCGAGAAAGACGACCAATGGCGCGAAACACCTCTTGCATCGCTGGTGCTTCACCGATAATTTCAGGCGTTTCTGCTGGAATGTCTTCTGGAGAGAGCTGCTCGCGTTTGTTTTCGTGGCTGTGTGCAATGGCTCGTTCAACCAGAGTTAAAGTTTCATCAATATCAAAAGGTTTTGGTAAATATTCAAAAGCACCTTTTTGGTACGCATTCACTGCCGCATCTAAATCTGAATGCGCGGTCATGATAATCACGGGAAGGTCTGGGTAATCGCGCTGTACTTGTTTTAGTAGCTCCAACCCATCAATACCTGGCATGCGAATGTCTGATACTAGAACATCCGGCACTTCGCGTTCGAGCGCCATTAACACGCTTTCTCCATCGGCATAGGTTTCACATTTGATGTTGGCAGAGGAGAGCGTTTTCTCCATTACCCAGCGAATTGAACTGTCGTCATCAACGACCCAAACATATCCTTTACTCATGTAGTAATCCTTGCAGCAAACCGAAAAACTGACGCGACTTGAAGTCCATTAGCGCAATCAGATCGGCAGATAAATAGTAAATGTTGTGTGACCAGGCCAGCTTTCTACGTCTATTTTTCCATTGTGCTGGTCGATCAAATTTTGCGAAATAGATAGCCCTAATCCAGTTCCTCCCTCGCGGCCACTGACCATGGGATAGAACAGCGTGTCTTGTAGTTCCGGTGGAATACCTGGGCCGTTGTCTGTGATTTCGACACGAGCAGCGAGTTTACAGCGTTTGCCGTGAATATTGGCTTGATGCACCGTTCTGGTGCGAATGGTTATTTTCCCGTGTTCTTGATGGCTAAGAATTTGTGCGGCGTTGCTGACGATATTAAGCATTGCCTGCTCGATTTGGTCTGTATCCATCAAAATCTCTGGCAAGCTTGGGTCATAATCTCGTTCAATGATGATTGAGCGTTGTGACTCTAATTCAACCAGTTGGCGAACCTTTTCAAGAATTTGGTGCAGATTCTCTTGTGTCTTCTTACCTGGCTTCTGCGGTCCTAGTAATCGATCCACGAGCGCCCTTAAACGGTCTGCTTGCTCAATGATGATGTGTGTATATTCGGTGAGAGAGGGCTCTGGCAGCATTTTTTCTAACAATTGCGCCGCACCGCGTAAGCCGCCAAGCGGATTTTTGATCTCATGTGCAAGCCCTCGGACTAACAGCTTCGCCGCTTGTTGTTGGGCGTGTTGGTTCAGTTCTTGAGAGAGTCGGCGCTGCTGATCAATTTTGCGCATCTCGACCAGAAGCATTAACTGCTTTTGCCAAGTGATAGGGCTAACCGTCACCTCTAGCATTAAAGGGCGGCCATCAACAACGAAAGTGACGTCACTGTCGGTGATGCTTTGGCCACTTTGCAACGGTTGAGTGAGCAGCGCGAGATCCAGCGACGCATGCTGAATCAATTGAGAAAGTGATTGTTCAATAATTCGTTTGGCGCTTTGAGAAAACAGCAATTCGGCAGCCGGATTGGCATAACGGATGGCCAATCCATCATCAAGAATCAGCGTTGCTGTCACCATATTGTTGAGAATGGCACTAGGAAGACTGGTATCCACATTACGTCCTTGTTTTGCTTTAAGATTGTGCGATGCACAATAATGGTGCAATTGAACGTTAAGTATGGCGAATAAATCTTAGAAGAAAAAGTGAAAAGCATCGCTGTGATGTGATTTTTTTTCACCAGATATTCTATTTTGCCCCTTTTACGGTCGGCTTAACACTTGCTTTATGTAAATGCACCGTTATAGGGCTAGTAGATGCAATAAGCTTGCCGCTTCTTTTCGCGTGCACAGCAAGTGTGTGAGTGCCTCGGTCAATATTGTTTAACTGCCACACTATATGGTTTTGTGGTGCACCATAAGGTTTTCCATCGAGTAACAATTGCAATTGCTCACCGATACCAAGCTTGCGATTGGTTTCTAATTGAATATTGATGATGCCTCGATTACTGCGGATGGTCTCGTTGTGCTTGGGAGTCAGCATCGAGAGTTGTAATGGGAGAGGCTTCTCGGTTGTTTTCTCTGGCTTGTTTTGTGATGCAGTAGATGGCGTAGTCTGAGGTGCGAGCGATTCAGTACTTTCTACCTCAGGAGCTGGTGCGCTGGCTTCAAGGTTTGGCAGTGCGATCGCTTTTGCTCCTTTGTTTGGCGTATCACTAAAGTGAACCACGCCATTTTCATCTACCCACGTATACGCGACCTGCGCGAAGGCGATAGAGGCGATTAACAATCCGCTGAGTGCACACAGTGATGGAATAAGCTGAACTTTCATTGCTCACCTTCTCTTGTTCGATGATTTCACGTTTCAATGGCTTAGCTCTTTGACCTGTAAGGAAAAAATTCTAAGCGTATTTTTATTATCCCCTCATGTTAAACGTCGAAGCTTGACTGGCGAATACAAAAAAGGCCCGCCTGCGAGGCGAGCCTAATATTTTATTGCTGTGTTTACATTTTACACAGTGTCGACCTTACACAGAGTAGTAAAGTTCGAACTCAACAGGGTGAGTTGTCATGTTCACACGTTCTACGTCCTGAGACTTAAGGTCGATGTATGAATCGATGAAGTCGTCAGAGAATACGCCGCCCGCTGTTAAGAACTCACGATCAGCATCTAGCTCTGCTAGCGCGTCTTTTAGTGAGTATGCAACAGTTGGGATTTCTGCTGCTTCTTCAGCTGGAAGATCGTAAAGGTCTTTATCCATCGCTTCGCCTGGGTGGATCTTATTCTTGATACCGTCAAGACCAGCCATAAGCATTGCTGCGAAACATAGGTATGGGTTCGCCGCTGGGTCACCGAAACGAACTTCGATACGACGTGCTTTCGGGCTTGGTACCACTGGGATACGGATTGAAGCAGAGCGGTTACGCGCTGAGTAAGCTAGCATTACTGGTGCTTCGAAGCCTGGTACAAGACGTTTGTACGAGTTTGTTGATGGGTTAGCGAATGCGTTGATTGCACGAGCGTGTTTGATGATACCACCGATGTAGTAAAGCGCCATTTCAGATAGACCGCCGTACTTGTCACCAGCAAATAGGTTTACGCCATCTTTTGCTAGAGACTGGTGAACGTGCATACCGCTGCCGTTGTCGCCAACAAGTGGTTTAGGCATAAACGTCGCTGTTTTACCAAACGCGTGAGCAACGTTGTGTACAACGTACTTGTAGATTTGGATTTCGTCAGCTTTGGTTGTTAGCGTGTTGAAACGAGTTGCGATTTCGTTTTGACCCGCCGTTGCCACTTCGTGGTGGTGCGCTTCAACAACAAGACCCATTTCTTCCATTACTAGACACATAGCAGAACGGATGTCTTGAGATGAATCTACTGGAGCTACTGGGAAGTAACCACCTTTAACGCCTGGACGGTGACCTTTGTTACCTTCTTCGTAGTCAGAACCTGTGTTCCATGCCGCTTCTACGTCGTCGATTTTGAAGAAAGAGCCTGACATGTCTGTCGAGAACTTCACGTCATCAAATAGGAAGAATTCTGGTTCAGGACCGATAAGTACAGTATCTGCAACACCTGTAGAACGCATGAAGTCTTCAGCGCGTTTTGCGATAGAGCGTGGGTCACGGTCGTAGCCTTGCATTGTTGCAGGCTCTAAGATGTCACAACGGATATTTAGTGTTGCGTCTTCCGTGAATGGGTCAAGCACAGCAGAAGATGCGTCAGGCATCATTACCATGTCTGATTCGTTGATACCTTTCCAGCCAGCAACTGATGAACCATCGAACATTTTACCTTCTTCGAAGAAGTCTGCGTCGATTTGGTGAGCAGGGATCGAAATGTGCTGCTCTTTACCTTTTGTATCAGTGAAGCGTAGGTCAACAAACTTAACTTCGTTTTCTTGGATCAGCGATAGAACGTTTTCTACTGACATCTTGGATAACCTCCAGTGTTAATAAGCGGTAAAAGCTCGATTTATGAATTATTCATGAAACCTGGCATTGATTAATCAATTTGACTTTTCATTAATCGATGCTGTTTTAACTAAAGCCAAAACCGTGCCAAAAAAAATATTCCATTAATTTCAAGCAATTGTGTTTTTGAATGCTAGTTTGGTGCACTTGCTTGCACCAAAATGATCTTTGCTTGCACTATTATGGTGCCAAAAATCATTGTTGCACCATAATGTGACAGGTACATTGCGTATTCAGCCCAGTTTTTGAGCAAGAGTCAATTTGAATTATGCATCGATTAGAATAAAGTTGCGTTTAATCAATTCGTTCTGAGGAAGAAAATGGGCATTAAGCGTAAAAATCGCAGAAATGCTCGGGAGTAGATCACATATTTCTAGGCTTTTTGCTAAAATCTGGTACATTATGGCCGTTTTTTTAATCAGCAAATGTCGCCAGAGAGCACCCGTTCTCAGCGTGGGGGCATTTCATCTATCTAAGTGAATCAATATCCATGGCTACTCCACAGATTGATAAATTAAGAAATATCGCGATCATCGCGCACGTTGACCACGGTAAAACCACGTTGGTTGACAAGCTGCTACAACAATCAGGCACGCTTGAGTCTCGCGGTGAAGCTGAAGAGCGAGTCATGGACTCGAACGACATCGAGAAAGAGCGCGGTATTACCATTCTTGCTAAAAACACAGCAATCGACTGGAACGATTACCGTATCAACATCGTAGATACTCCGGGACACGCGGACTTCGGTGGTGAAGTTGAGCGTATCATGTCGATGGTAGACTCTGTACTACTTATCGTTGACGCTGTTGATGGTCCAATGCCTCAAACGCGTTTCGTAACACAAAAAGCGTTTGCTCACGGTTTAAAACCAATCGTTGTAATCAACAAGATTGACCGCCCTGGTGCACGTCCTGATTGGGTTATGGACCAAGTGTTCGATCTATTCGACAACTTAGGTGCAACTGATGACCAGCTAGACTTTAAAGTAGTTTACGCATCTGCACTTAACGGTTGGGCTTCTCTAGAAGAAGGCGAAACTGGCGAGAACATGGAACCACTATTCCAAACTATCGTTGATGTTGTTGACGCGCCAAATGTTGACCTTGATGGTCCACTACAGATGCAAGTTTCTCAGCTAGACTACAGCTCTTACGTTGGTGTTATCGGCGTGGCTCGCGTAACTCGTGGTAGCGTTAAACCAAACCAGCAGGTAACCATTATTGGTGCTGACGGTAAAACTCGCAACGGTAAAGTGGGTACAGTAATGGGCTACCTTGGCCTAGAGCGTCACGAAGTGGAACAAGCTAACGCGGGTGATATCATCGCAATCACTGGTCTTGGCGAGCTGAAAATTTCTGACACTATCTGTGCACAAAACGCAGTAGAAGCATTACCACCATTGTCTGTTGATGAACCAACAGTAACAATGACGTTCCAAGTAAACACGTCTCCATTCGCGGGTAAAGAAGGTAAGTTCGTAACGTCACGTAACATCCTTGAGCGTCTTGAGAAGGAATTGGTACACAACGTTGCACTACGCGTTGAGCAAACAGACGATCCAGATAAATTCCGCGTATCAGGTCGTGGTGAACTTCACCTTTCTATCCTGATCGAAAACATGCGTCGTGAAGGCTTTGAGCTAGCAGTATCTCGTCCAGAAGTAATCATCAAAGAAGAAGATGGTCAGTTGATGGAACCGTTCGAGACTGTAACGATCGACGTAATGGAAGAGCATCAAGGCGGCATCATGGAGAACATCGGCCTACGTAAAGGTGAGCTGAAAGACATGTCTCCAGACGGTAAAGGTCGTGTGCGTATGGACTTCGTTATGCCATCACGTGGTCTGATCGGTTTTCAAACGGAATTCATGACACTGACTTCAGGTTCAGGTCTTCTTTACCATACGTTTGATCACTACGGCCCTCACAAAGGCGGTAACATCGGTCAACGTGTAAACGGTGTACTAATCGCGAACGCGATGGGTAAAGCGCTAACTAACGCACTGTTCAACCTTCAAGAGCGTGGTCGTCTATTTATCGGTCACGGTGTTGAAGTTTACGAAGGTATGGTTATCGGTATTCACAGCCGTGACAACGACCTAACGGTAAACGCACTGAAAGGTAAGCAGCTAACCAACGTTCGTGCATCAGGTACCGATGACGCACAGGTTCTTACTCCGCCAATCAAGATGACTCTTGAGCAAGCACTAGAATTCATCGATGACGACGAGCTAGTAGAAGTAACGCCTGAAAGCATCCGTATCCGTAAGAAGTTCCTAACGGAAAGCGACCGTAAGCGTGCTTCTCGTGGCGCGAAATAATTTTCGTTAAGCGATTCAATTAAGAAGAAGCCTCGAGTTATGCTCGGGGCTTTTTGTTTTCTGGAGTTGAATATGAACCCGATTATTATCACCGGTGGGCCTGGTGCGGGAAAAACAACACTGCTGAATGCGCTAGACGCGTGTGGTTACGCCACGTTTCCTGAAGGGTCTCGCGACTTGATTGAGCAGCAAAGCCAGTTAGAAAATGGTATTTTGCCGTGGACGAATTTACCTGAGTTTGCCAAGTTATGCCTTGGGTTGATGGACAAACAAAAGAGTGATGCGCGTTGTCATGATGTTGCGTTTGTTGATCGCGCCATCCCCGACATCATTGCATACCTACAAGTGGGCGGCTGTAAGGTTGACCAAGCTTTCTTAACCGAAAGCGCTGGGTACCATAGTCAGGTGTTTACTTGTCGACCTGAAGCATCCATTTACGTACAAGATGAAGTGCGTCCGCACAGCTTTGAAGAAGCATTGGAGATTCATCAGTCGTTAGTGAGTGTCTATACTGAGTTGGGTTATGAAGTGGTAGAAGTGCCATGGGGAACTGTGCCAGAGAGGGTAGGCTTTGTTCGAAGAGTCATCGGTTTACTCGGTAAGGTCGCCGACTAAAACCTCCTCACTAGGAGGAGGTCTAAATCATTTACTTTTGATTGAGCTTTTGTAGGAATTTATCGGACTCTGCAATCGCTTCGTTCATTTGTTTGATCGCAAACTGAATGTCTTTCTCTAAGCTAGAGAACTCACCTTGCAAAGAACCAATCGCACTGGCGTTAAGGTTGTGTTTTAAGTACAACGTGTTGTCACGCAGCGTATCCAGTACCGGTGTCATCTTTTTCTCTGCACGCTTCATAGCGCTAAGCATGGTTTTGTACGAGGCTTTGGTTTCACGTAGCTTTTGCTCGCTTGAACGACGCAGTTTCGCACTCGAGTACAGCTCTAGCTCATCTTGCCACTCATCAAACAGTGCGCCGGATACGTCTTCAATCGCAGCAATACGGTCACGTACGTCTTGAGCCGCTTTTTCGCTATCTTCGTATTTGTCATTGATGTTGTTGTAGACATTTTCTAGCTCACCACCATCAAAGTTGGTGATCGCAGACAAGGCTTCAAGTGCACTGGTGAATTCTTCTTGTGCATCTTGTTGAGATTCTTTGGCATCTTCGACGCGGTCGACCATAATATCTCGTTTATGATACCCAACCTGCTCCATTGCTGAGTAATAAGCAGATTGACACCCTGTTAAAGTGAAAATTGATAGTACAATTGCTAATAAATAAGGCATTCTTATGTCCTCGGCGCTAATTATGGGATGAACTATGAACCAGTTATCAGAGAGTTACAAGGCGAGATTAATCAATCTACTGCCAAGTTGCGTCGCGTTTTTTACGTACCTTCTTAAGCGATTAACGCATGACCGTGTGAATGTGAACGCGGGCTATCTTGCCTACATTACCTTGTTGTCTATTGTGCCAATGCTGACGGTATTGTTATCAATATTGTCGAAATTTCCCGTTTTTGCGAACGTTGGTGAGGTGCTGCAAGGCTACATTATTGAGAATTTTGTGCCAGCTTCTGGAGAAGCTGTACATACGGCATTACAGGAATTTGTGGCGAATACGGGCAAAATGAGCGCGGTTGGCGGTGGGTTTTTATTCATCGCAGCGGTCATGCTGATTTCCAACATTGATAAGAACTTAAACTACATTTGGCGAGTTAAAGACAAGCGCCGTTTAGTCTTTTCATTCTCTATGTATTGGATGGTACTCACGTTAGGGCCGATCATGGTCGGTGCGAGTATTGCGGCGACGTCGTACGTGACTTCGCTGCAAATTTTAGAGAACGAGACATTATCTGGTGCGTTTAATTTATTTCTGCGTTGGCTACCGTTGTTGCTGTCCTTTTTTGCTTTTCTTGGCTTGTATATTCTAGTGCCGAATAAAAAAGTACACCTCGCTCATGGTGCCATGGGGGCAGCAGTCGCCGCGATACTGTTCGAGTTGAGTAAAAAAGGCTTTGCGCTTTACATCACTCAGTTTCCGTCTTATCAGCTCATCTACGGCGCGTTAGCGGCGATTCCTATCTTATTTGTTTGGGTGTATTTATGCTGGATGATCGTGTTATTGGGGGCGGAAGTTACGGCTGCGCTTGGTGAGCGAGAGCACTGGAGTGAAGATTTAGACATGATACACTCGACCGCTGAATCTCAGTTAACAGATGAAGGAAGCGAGAGTAGTGATAGCGCTAATTCAACGAGTCAGTGAAGCAGCCGTCCGCGTGGATGGTGAAGTCGTAGGAGAAATTGATCGTGGTCTGCTGGTCTTATTGGGCGTAGAGAAGGACGACGATGAAGCTAAAGCAAAGCGTTTAATGGAGCGTGTTACAACCTACCGTGTGTTCGAAGATGACGAAGGCAAGATGAACCTGAACGTTAAACAGGTGGAAGGTAAAGTGCTGGTGGTTTCTCAATTTACGCTGCCTGCGGATACAAAAAAAGGCACGCGAGCTGGCTTTTCTCGTGGTGCGCATCCTGTTGATGCAGAGCGCTTGTATGATTACTTTTCTGACTTGTGTGAAGAAGTCTTACCCACACAGCGTGGCCGCTTCGCTGCCGATATGAAAGTGTCCTTGGTGAATGACGGTCCTGTGACGTTTTGGTTGCAGGTCTAATCTGGTAACACAGGCGCCATAGTCTAAGCTTTAACTCCAAGCTCATGGAATTGGCTTGGAGTAATTTTTCCGACACTGATTAGTGTTGTGCTTTCAAAGGATTGATATGTTCAAACTCATTACTCCCAAAACCGATAATCAGATAAACAAGTATTATCAGTTTCGCTGGCAACTGCTTCGTGAGCCATGGCGTATGCCGATCGGCTCAGAGCGCGATGAATACGACGAAATGAGTCATCACCGCATGATTGTTGATGGTCGAGGTCGTCCTATGGCGATTGGCCGTTTATACATTACGCCGGACAATGATGGCCAGATCCGCTATATGGCGGTTAAAAATAATCGCCGTAGCAAAGGGATGGGTTCGCTGGTTTTGGTTGCACTAGAGTCGTTAGCACGCCAGGAAGGAGCGAAACGCTTGGTGTGTAATGCCCGTGAAGATGCCATCGCCTTTTATGAAAAAAATGGCTTTGAGCGTCGAGGTGAGCTGACCGATGAGCGTGGCCCTGTGCGCCATCAGCAAATGGTGAAGCAACTGGATCCGATGGCCAATGTGTTACGTCGCCCTGAATGGTGTACTGAGCTTCAACAGCGCTGGGAGCAACAAATCCCAATTAGCGACAAAATGGGGATCAAGATTAACCAGTACACGGGTTACCAGTTTGAATGCTGTGCGCAGCTTAATCCTAACCTTAATCCGCATAACACCATGTTCGCTGGGTCAGCTTTTACCTTAGCAACCCTGACAGGGTGGGGGATGACGTGGCTGCTGCTTAAAGAGCGTGGGCTGCACGGTGATATTGTGTTGGCCGACAGCTCGATTCGCTATCGTCAACCAGTCGAACAAAACCCCGTGGCGAGTACTTCGTTGGATGGGATCAGTGGTGACCTAGACCGATTGGAGTCGGGACGCAAAGCACGCATCGTTATTCACGTAGTGATTTATAGTGGTGACACGCCAGCTGTTGATTTTGTCGGTACCTATATGCTGATACCGAACTACTCGCAGTTACTCAGTTGCTGATGGGGTAAGCGCCGACTGATCTGCTGGGCGCTTATCTGTTTCACCTTCTTGCTCTGTCGGTGAGAGGGTTTGTTCTGCTGCGGAATTCGTGTCGGGTACTTCATCTTCTTCGATAACTTCTTCGTAAAGCTCTTCCTCTTGAGTCTCCAAATTGATGTTATCAATTACGATTGGCTGCTCGATGGAAGGTTCATTTTTCTGTGGAGTCTCAATATCAGTAGGCTCGGCCAGTTTTGATGCGTTCACGCATTCATTACGGTGGGTTTTGCCACTTAGTAGATCGCCTTCAATGTTTCCGCACGACTCTTCCAATTGATAAGTAATGCCACTTAGCGGGTTGTTGGCCATATCAAATGTTCCCCAAACCTTACCACTTATGGCTTTTCCTGAGATGGTGACCGGCTTTATGGCAACTTCCCCTCGTTGCGCGCTTAAACGCAGTGGACTTAAGGTAATGGCTTTGAGCGAATGATCCGCTTGGGACTTCAAGCGGGTATCTCGGAGATTGGCTTCCACTTCACCCGATAAGCTGTAGGCCAGCATGTTGCGATCACCTGATAACCCTTGTAGATCGAGGCTGAGATCGGAAAAACCATCAATAGCCAGTGTGTCGGGTAAAAAATAATCGTGGAAGAGCGATAAGGGAATACCATCAGCATTGACGTTGAGCGCCCAAGGTTGGCTCGGGGTACTCAAATCTATTTGTCCGATGCCTTCTACGTAGCCTTGCTCGAGTGGCGCAAAAAGGCGAGTCAATTGCCAAAAGCCATCTTTGCTTTGCATGGCAAGTGCTGCGTGAGACGTGAGTATTTGGTCATAGCTGGCGTTGACAACGCTGACTTCCAATTCGCCTTGCCAAAGGCCCCAACGTTGAGCCGACTGTTTAATATCAAGCTGTTGCCCTTCGATATTTAAACCGGAAAGCTGCCAATAAGGTTCGTGAGATAGCTGGATAATTTGGCTGCGCTCAATGTCGAGTCGTTCGATTGCAACATGCTCTAACTCGCTGGTGGCGGCGTGCCACCAATTTAGGTTGTCTTCTGGCTGTATTGCCCACTTGAGGCCTTGAATAGAGGCTTCTTTGAGCTTCCATTGTGTTGGCGTGAACAATCCAGAAACTTGCACTCGACCTTGCTGCCAATCTAAGCTGAGCTCGTTGAGCTGGATTACTCCTGGCTCGATAGCGGCACTCAAACGTGGCTCTATTGCGGTTTGCTGCTGGAATCGAACGCTATCCGCCTGCAATGACACTTGAGCTTTTGTCTTCCAGAGAGACAGTGGCAGTGTGGCGTTTTCCACAGAAAGATCCAAGTTCTGCCAGTGCCAGTCGCCCCATTCAATATCGGCGTTAAGCAAATCTAAGCTATTAATATGATTAATGTTAAATGGTAGATCGTGCCAAGGTTTTGCAAGCAGTGATTGGCGCTGCGTATTACTCAGTTTCAGCTTGTTGATGGTCACATTTACTAAAGACCAGCCTTGAGGATACTGCTCCCCTTGCCCAGATATTTGACTGTTACGCCAGTTAAAAGAGGTGCCATAAAGCGTACTGTCTTGCGGTTTGTAGTCTATATCGACTAAGACTTGATTAAAGGCTTCGCCATTCCAATAGAGTTGGTCGGCCGCAAGTTGAACTTCGCCATATGGTATTAACTGACCATTCCATTGTGGTGATTGAATTTGAATATCAATGCCATTGGCAGAGAACTGCTCGTCGGCGTAATCAATATTTTTGAGCGCGATTTGATGGAATAAAACGTTATCTAAAGCTGGGAGCTTTGGTGCGCCATACTGCAAGCTCATACCATCAATCAATAAACTATCAACGATCCATTTACCATCGCGATAAACATCGGGATTCATCCATAAATCGACTTGCTCGATGTAAGACGCATCGTCTCCGCTGGTGTTCACGCGTTGTAAAGTTAGGTGATAGGGAAAGCCATAACGCACGCTTTCGGCCCGGAAAGGAAGAGAAAAGGTGTTTGACAGCAAGCGCCAGGTTGCGTCCGCGTAAGATGTTGTTAGCAGCGCAATCGTAGCGGCTGGAATGGCAACTAAGATAACCAGTAACAGAAGTAGAACTCGACGCGCTGTTTTCATCTTTGCTAGAACCTACGTGTGTTATGAAATAAAACTAGATAGGCTTTAGCTTGTATCAATATTCTGTGGTATTCAATAAAAAGCCCCTCAAAAGAGGGGCTTGAAGCAATTTTTGTAACTTGGCCTACGTAAAGGTGATAAGTTAATGCCAACTTTTCACTGCGTTTACGCGACGTCGCTGTTACTCGATTTAATCAATCTGAGGACCAGCCGCAACCAGAGATTTACCTTCAGCGTTGTCTGTGTACTTATCAAAGTTATTGATAAAGCGCGCTGCTAAATCTTTCGCTTTGCTTTCCCACTGAAGTGGGTCAACGTACGTGTCGCGAGGGTCTAGAATGCTAGGATCCACACCTGGTAGTGACGTTGGTACTTCAAGGTTGAAGATTGGAATGTGCTTAGTTGGTGCTTCTTCAATCGAACCATCAAGAATGGCATCAATAATTCCGCGTGTATCTTGAATAGAGATACGTTTGCCAGTGCCGTTCCAACCAGTATTCACTAGGTAAGCCTCAGCGCCCGCTGCTTCCATGCGTTTTACCAGTACTTCCGCGTATTTTGTTGGGTGGAGCGTTAGGAACGCCGCGCCGAAACAAGCAGAGAAAGTTGGTGTTGGCTCAGTAATACCGCGCTCTGTTCCCGCTAGTTTGGCGGTAAAGCCAGACAGGAAGTGGTACTTAGTTTGCTCAGGTGTCAATTTAGATACTGGAGGCAGTACGCCAAATGCATCGGCTGATAGGAAGATCACTTTATTCGCGTGACCGCCTTTTGATACTGGCTTAACGATATTATCGATATGGTAGATAGGGTAAGAAACACGTGTGTTTTCTGTTTTCGAACCATCATCAAAATCGATAGAGCCATCGCCACGTACTGTTACGTTTTCTAGCAGTGCATCACGACGAATTGCGTTGTAGATGTCCGGCTCCGCTTCTTTCGAAAGTTTGATGGTTTTTGCGTAACAACCACCTTCGAAGTTGAAGACACCGTCATCATCCCAGCCGTGCTCATCATCACCAATTAGCGCACGTTTAGGATCAGTCGACAGGGTCGTTTTACCCGTACCAGATAGACCGAAGAATACCGCTACATCGCCATCTTTGCCCATGTTAGCGCTACAGTGCATTGATGCGATGTCTTTTAGTGGAAGGAAGTAGTTCATCATGGCGAACATACCTTTCTTCATTTCACCGCCGTACCAAGTACCACCGATAAGTTGCATGCGCTCGGTTAGGTTAAATACGGTGAAGTTTTCTGAGTTCAGGCCTTGCTCTTCCCATTTTGGATTAGTGCATTTTGCGCCATTCATTACTACGAAGTCTGGTTCAAATATCGCTAACTCTTCTTCCGTCGGGCGAATAAACATGTTTTTAACGAAGTGCGCTTGCCATGCGACTTCTGTGATAACACGAATGCTCAAACGTGTATCTGGGTTTGCACCACAGTAACCGTCAACAACAAACAAGCGTTTGTTAGAAAGCTGGTTTGTGACCAGTTCTTTTAGCTCGTCCCACACTTCAGGAGTGATTGGTTTGTTATCATTTTTCACTTGATCAGACGTCCACCACATATGTTCTTCTGTCGTAGCGTCTTTGACGATATATTTATCTTTTGGTGAGCGACCAGTAAAGATGCCAGTGTCAACGGCAACCGCACCTAGTTCAGTAACCACGCCGCGCTCATAACCGGTTAGGTCTTCACGCGTTTCTTCCTCAAACAACATTTCGTAGCTTGGGTTGCGAATAACCTCTTTTACGTTATGCAGTCCGTGCTTGGTTAGATCAAGTGTTGCAGCCTTAGTATGTTCCATAACGGTCATAGGTGCTCCTTATAAGGATTTTGTAGGGATTTTGTAAGAATGTTTTAATTTTAATCTGCTCACCATGCTAGCAACGGGGCGGGGAGAAAACAGGGAGATAGCTCAAAATTTACCCATGATTTCAATAAGGTTTTAGGTAACCCGTCACATATTGGTGGGAATAGTCTATCGTGCACGCAATCCTTTGCGCTAGGGCAAAATCATTATTAATTGTTTAAAATTAAGCAGTTGTTTTATTACGCTTGAGGCTAGTTATTACGAGGGGTTGATCACAAAAAGGCCAGCATTAAGCTGGCCTTTTGTAGGGTAAATTACGTGCTTGATAAGCTATGTAAATTAATGCAGGGTTTTCTTGTCTGTAGAAGCTTGTGCATACAGTTCAGTGACTTCAGATTCGTCGAACGTATAAGTTGTGCCACAGTAATCACAATGTAAAGAAACTGATCCAACTTCTGCCAAAATGTCATAAATTTCAGCTTTCTCAACGGTGATGATTGCTGCACCGCTACGCTCACGAGAACAGCCACAATGGAACTCGACAGGTTGCGGCTCGTACAGACGTACTTTGTCTTGGTTATATAGTCGATACAATAACTCGTTCGCTTCTAAACCAAACAATTCTTCATCTTTTACTGTATCAGTGAGCTGCTCTAGATGTTCGAAATCATCTGGAGAGCCAGTGCCGTCAGGGATCACTTGAATCAACATACCTGCTGCGTGTGCTTTGCCTTCATGCTCACCAGTGCGGATCCATAGGCGCGTTTTTAACTGCTCTGAGTTTGCAAAGTAGCCTTCTAGCACTTCTGCTAAAGTGTCACCTTCTAATCCAACGACGCCTTGGTAACGCTCGCCGTTTTTCGGTTCGATGGTGATCACAAGGTAGCCCTTACCCATTAGATCGTGAATGTTTGCGTCATCGGCAACATCGCCTTCCCAGCGAGCTACGCCACGAACACGTTGGTTATGGTCACCGTTGATAACGGCAAGAGACACAGGACCGTCGCCTTGTAGCTGGATGGTGATCGAACCTTCGAACTTAAGAGTGGCAGTTAAAAGAGTAGTTGAAACGAGTAGCTCACCCAGCAGTTTCTCTATTGCTGCCGGATATTCCTTGCTGGAGATAACACGTTGGTACGCTTCATCCAATTGTACCAACTCGCCACGTACTGAAAGATCTTCGAATAGGTAGCGGTTTAAAACATTATTTGCCATGGAGTGCTTTCCTCGTTGGTAATTCCGGCTTTTATTGGTGTTTGAACTTAATGATGTCTCTGCGCTGCTTTTTATCTGGGCGGCGTTCCGGACTTGGGTTGTGGGCATTAAGCTTACGTTGAGTCGCGTGTTCCTCACGTTTCGCGATACTCTCATTGGTTTCGCGATATAAGGTTTGTGCGATGGGAGCGCCTCGGCGTTGATCTGAGATTTGTTCGATGATCACGATTTTTTCTTCGTTGCCTTGACGAAGTCTGACTTCAGCGCCCACTTCAACGATTTTACTCGGCTTGCTTCGTTGGCCATTATAGTGGACTTTACCGCCATCGACCATGTTACGCGCGATGGAGCGGGTTTTGTAAAATCTTGCGGCCCATAGCCATTTATCTAGCCTAACGGCTTCATTTAGGGAACTCATAGAACACTACGCTATCTAATCACTGCCCGAATACGGCAATGAGTGATGGATTATTCACCTACAGATGGAGTCAAGGCGTATTTTTTTCAAGGGAGTTGGCAAAAACTGCATAAGAAAAAGGTATGAAAGACAACTTGTGATATAGTTCACTGCTCTTTGTTGAGTAATAATTTTATTGCAAATTTAGCAATTTAAAGTCGATAGCTATCGTTATAGCTTAAATGACGGACGTTAGAATAAAGGAATCCATTCAGTGAAACGTTTAGAGCTAAGTGCAGGATTATCAAGCAGACCGCTACTGGCTCAGATCAAGTCCAATCATTATACCATTCAAGCCAAACTTAGCTTGTTGCTTACCTGTCTGTTTATTGCGATAACCGGATGGATACTTGGCAAAATTGTGTGGTTAGCCATACCTCAATCGTCGGAAGTGCCGCAATGGCGTCCATCGGCGAGTAGCGTTGCTGCGAGCAATAAAGGCGACGCGATAGATTTTAATGCCCTTCAGAATGCCAACCTATTCGGTAAATACACTGAGCAAAAAGCGGCGGTTGTAGAACTGCCTATTGTTAAAGACGCCCCTAAGACGCGCCTTAACCTTACGCTGGTCGGTGCGGTTGCAAGTAGTGATGCCAACACCAGCCTTGCTGTTATTGCTAACCGAGGTAAGCAAGCTACGTACGGTTTGGGTGAAGAAATCGAAGGGACACGTGCGACACTAAAAGCGGTATTGGTGGATCGCGTCATCATTGATAACCAAGGTCGAGACGAGACCTTAATGATGGAAGGTATAGAATATAAGAAGCTATCTGAATCGCCGCAGGTAGCTAGGGCGCAAGCTCAGCGAGCAGAAGCAGCGACGTCTGACGTTGGAGAGAAATTAGAGCAAATCCGCGAGGAAATTGCGAAAGATCCACAAAGCGTTTTTAAATACATCACCATTTCACCCGTCAAAAAAGACGGAGACATTGTTGGTTATCGAGTATTACCTGGTCGTGATGCCGCATTATTTAATGATGTAGGGCTACAACCTGGCGATATTGCGGTTCAACTGAACGGGATCGATTTAAGTGACCCGTCTTCTTCAGTACAACTGATGCAAGTGATGAGCGATCCGCAAGAATTAAATTTAACTGTTGAGCGAGACGGCCAACAGTACGATATCTATATCCAATTGTAAGACTTAGGCAACCGGCGTAAGTTCAGGGAGACATACGTGAAACATTGGTTCAGCAAAAGTGCTTGGCTACTAGCAGGAAGTTTACTCTGCGTACCAGGTGCAATGGCAAACGAATTTAGTGCGAGCTTTAAAGGCACTGATATTCAAGAATTCATCAACATAGTGGGTCGTAACCTCGAAAAGACCATCATTGTTGATCCTTCAGTACGCGGTAAAATCGATGTCCGCAGCTATGACGTTCTTAACGAAGAGCAATACTACAGCTTTTTCCTTAATGTCCTTGAAGTATACGGTTACGCAGTCGTAGAGATGGACAATGGGGTACTTAAGGTTATCAAAGCAAAAGACTCAAAAACCTCAGCAATCCCTGTGTTAGGTGATGGCAGCGCGCAAGGCGATAGTGTTATCACTCGAGTTGTCGCGGTGCGTAATGTGTCGGTTCGAGAGTTGTCTCCTCTACTTCGTCAGCTGATTGATAACGCCGGTGCCGGTAACGTGGTTCATTATGATCCAGCGAATATTATCTTGATCACAGGTCGTGCGGCAGTAGTGAATCGCTTAGCAGAGATCATCAAGCGTGTTGACCAAGCCGGTGATAAAGAAATTGAATTGGTAGAGCTGCGTAATGCATCTGCTGCTGAAATGGTACGCATTGTCGAAGCACTGAATAAAAGTGCGAATCAGAAAAGCACGCCAGAGTTCCTTGAACCTAAAATTGTGGCCGATGAACGTACTAACGCGATTTTAATTTCTGGTGATCCAAAAGTAAGAGCCCGCTTGAAACGTTTGATTCGTCAACTTGATGTTGAAATGGCGACAAAAGGTAACAACCGAGTTGTGTACCTGAAAAATGCGAAAGCTGAAGACTTGGTGGATGTATTGAAAGGTGTTTCCGATAACCTGCAAGCTGAAAAGCAAGCCGGTCAGAAAGCATCAGGTGCATCGCGTGGTGAGGTCGTCATTGCTGCTCACGCTGCAACTAACTCGTTAGTTTTAACAGCGCCACCAGATATTATGATGGCATTACAAGACGTCATTTCTCAACTCGATATTCGTCGTGCTCAGGTTCTTATTGAAGCGTTAATTGTCGAAATGTCTGAAGGTGATGGTATTAACCTAGGTGTTCAGTGGGGTTCATTAGAAACGGGTGCTGTAATTCAGTACGGTAACTCAGGAGCCCCGATTGGTCAGGTGATGGTTGGTCTAGAAGAAGCAAAAGATCAAACCCGCACTGAATACTATACCAACTCTAATGGCGAACGAACGCCATATGATGTTACTGAATCAGGTGACTACTCTACGCTAGCGTCAGCGCTTAGCGGAGTAAATGGTGCGGCAATGAGTATTGTCATGGGTGACTGGACAGCGCTAATTAGTGCTGTTGCTTCTGACTCCAACTCAAACATTCTATCTTCTCCAAGTATCACTGTAATGGATAATGGTGAAGCATCATTTATTGTGGGTGAAGAGGTTCCGGTTATTACGGGCTCTACGGCTGGCTCAAACAACGACAACCCATTCCAAACGGTTGACCGTAAAGAAGTCGGTATCAAACTCAAAGTAGTGCCACAAATTAACGAAGGTGACTCTGTACAGTTAAACATTGAACAAGAAGTTTCCAACGTATTAGGCGCAAACGGTGCGGTTGACGTTCGCTTTGCTAAACGACAGTTAAACACCTCTGTCATGATCCAAGATGGTCAGATGTTGGTTCTTGGTGGTTTGGTCGATGAACGCGCACTTGAAAGTGAGTCTAAAGTGCCGCTATTGGGTGACATTCCGGTACTTGGCCATCTGTTCAAGTCAACTAGCACGCAAACAGAAAAACGTAACTTGATGGTGTTCATCAAGCCGACGATTATTCGCGATGGTGTGACGGCCGACGGTATTACGCAGCGTAAATACAACTTTATTCGCGCAGAACAGCTTTACAAAGCGGATCAAGGTTTGAAGTTGATGGCTGACGAGAAGATCCCGGTTATGCCAGCCTTTGGCCAGGAGCGTCAGCACCCAACAGAGATCCAAGCGTTTATTGATCAAATGGAAAACAACTAATGGTTGATATGTTAGACACAGCGCCAAGTATGCGTCGTCTGCCATTCAGTTTTGCCAACCGCTTTAAACTGGTGCTGGAGACAGAGCATCCTGAGCGTCCACCTATTCTTTACTATGTCGAGCCGCTTAACCCTGCGGCTCTGGTTGAAGTCCGTCGTGTATTAAAGAAAAGCTTCGTACCGCAACCTATCGATAAAGAAGCCTTTGATAAAAAGCTGACTGAAGCATATCAACGCGACTCGTCTGAAGCGCGTCAGTTGATGGAAGATATTGGTGCTGATAGCGATGATTTCTTCTCTTTGGCTGAAGAACTGCCGCATGATGAAGACTTATTAGAATCGGAAGACGATGCGCCAATCATCAAATTGATCAACGCCATGTTGGGTGAAGCGATCAAAGAAGGTGCGTCGGATATTCATATTGAGACGTTCGAGAAAACCCTTTCGATTCGTTTCCGTGTCGATGGCGTATTACGTGAAGTTCTGACCCCAAGTCGTAAGCTAGCGCCTTTGCTGGTTTCTCGTGTGAAGGTTATGGCTAAACTAGATATCGCAGAAAAGCGTGTGCCTCAAGATGGCCGTATTTCGTTGCGTATCGGTGGTCGTGCGGTGGACGTGCGTGTATCGACGATGCCGTCCTCTCATGGGGAGCGCGTGGTAATGCGTCTGTTGGATAAAAACGCGACTCGTCTTGATTTACATAGTTTGGGCATGACCCCTTCAGTGCATGACAACTTCCGTCACTTGATTGGCCGCCCTCACGGTATCATCTTGGTGACGGGCCCGACAGGTTCTGGTAAATCCACCACCTTGTACGCTGGCTTGCAAGAGATCAATAGCAACGAACGCAACATTCTAACGGTTGAAGACCCGATCGAATTTGATATTGATGGCATCGGTCAAACTCAGGTGAACCCAAAGGTCGACATGACGTTTGCGCGCGGCTTGCGTGCCATTCTGCGTCAGGACCCGGATGTGGTGATGGTCGGTGAGATCCGTGACTTAGAAACCGCACAAATTGCAGTGCAAGCGTCCTTAACGGGTCACTTGGTAATGTCGACTCTCCACACCAACACCGCAGTGGGTGCGATTACGCGTCTACGTGATATGGGTATTGAGCCATTCCTTATTTCTTCTTCGTTATTAGGGGTGCTAGCGCAGCGCTTAGTTCGAACGCTTTGTCCAAGCTGTAAAGAGCCGTATGAAGCCGATGCGGAACAGAAAAAACTGTTTGGTATGGAAGCGCATGAACCGTTAGAACTGCACCGAGCAAAAGGCTGTGAAGCGTGTAACCAAAAAGGCTACCGAGGTCGAACAGGTATCCACGAGCTCATTATGGTTGATGAGCAAGTACAAGAGTTGATTCACCGAGAGTCTGGTGAGCAAGAAATTGAGAGAGCCGTTCGCGCCCATACGCCAAGTATTCGCAGCGATGGTTTAAGCAAAGTGCGTCGTGGCATTACGTCACTTGAAGAAGTGATGCGAGTGACGAAGGAAACCTAATGGCGGCATTTGAGTACAAAGCGCTAGATGCAAAAGGCAAGCATAAAAAAGGCACGATAGAAGGGGACAACGCCCGACAAGTGCGCCAGCGACTCAAAGAGCAAGGGATGATCCCGATTGAAGTGGTTGAGACGAAAGCTAAATCGGCTAAGTCTTCAGGTTCAGTCAGCTTTAAGCGCGGCGTCTCAACATCTGAGCTGGCACTCATCACACGGCAATTGTCTACGCTAGTCCAATCAGGTATGCCTTTGGAAGAGTGTTTGCGTGCGGTCTCTGAGCAGGCTGAAAAGCCGAGGATTCGTTCTATGTTGGCTGCGGTTCGCTCGAAAGTAACAGAGGGTTATCCGCTTGCCGACAGTTTTGCCGATTACCCACACGTGTTTGATGAACTGTACCGCTCTATGGTTGCGGCGGGCGAAAAATCAGGTCACCTCGATACCGTATTAGAGCGTTTGGCAGACTATGTCGAAAACCGCCAAAAGATGCGTTCTAAATTGCTTCAAGCCATGATTTATCCTGTAGTTTTGGTGGTATTCGCGGTTGTCATCGTTTCGTTCTTATTGGCGACAGTGGTTCCTAAAATCATTGAACCCATCATTCAGATGGGCCAAGAGTTACCTCAATCGACGCAATTTTTACTGGCAGCCAGTGAGTTTGTGCAAGATTGGGGGCTGATTATTTTCGTTGTGCTGGTGGCGCTTTTCTATGGCCTCAAACTGGCGTTGCAAAAGCCAGACTTTCGCTTAGCTTGGGACAGAAAAATCTTGAGCTTACCGCTAATAGGTAAGATCTCTCGAGGTTTGAATACCGCACGATTCGCACGAACACTTTCGATCTGTACTTCCAGTGCGATTCCAATTCTCGAGGGTATGCGCGTTGCGGTAGATGTTATGTCTAACCGTTATGTGAAGCAGCAAGTCTTGCTTGCAGCGGATAACGTCCGAGAGGGCGCTAGTTTGCGTAAGGCGTTGGACCAAACTCGCTTGTTTCCACCAATGATGCTACACATGATCGCCAGTGGTGAGCAAAGTGGTGAATTAGAGAGCATGTTGACGCGGGCAGCCGATAACCAAGATCAAAACTTTGAATCAACAGTCAATATTGCTCTGGGTGTGTTTACTCCTGCGCTGATTGCATTAATGGCTGGATTAGTGTTGTTCATTGTGATGGCGACCTTGATGCCAATGCTAGAAATGAATAACTTGATGAGCGGATAATTTCGAATTAAGACGTGTCTACTAACGGCATGGCTTTAATCTAACTTTCGGAGAAAAAAATGAAGTTTAAGCGTAGTAAACAACAGGGTTTTACACTTTTAGAAGTGATGGTTGTTGTGGTTATCCTGGGTATTTTGGCAAGTTTTGTTGTTCCAAACCTATTGGGTAACAAAGAGAAGGCTGACCAACAAAAAGCGATTACGGATATCGTAGCGCTGGAAAATGCCCTAGATATGTACAAGTTGGATAACAGCGTTTACCCAACAACGGACCAAGGTCTAGAAGCATTGGTTAGCAAGCCATCTAACCCAGAGCCACGCAACTACCGTAATGGTGGTTACATCAAACGTCTTCCTAATGACCCTTGGGGCAACCAGTACCAATACTTAAGCCCAGGTGATAACGGTACAATCGATATCTTCACTCTAGGCGCAGATGGCCAAGAGGGTGGAGAAGGTCCAGCTGCAGATATTGGCAACTGGAACATGCAAGACTTCCAATAATTGAGCCTAAGCCAGCACTAATGAAACAAATGCGAAAACATAACGGTTTTACATTGATAGAAATTCTATTGGTGCTGGTTTTGCTATCTCTTACGGCTGTGGCCGTGATCTCGACGTTACCGACTAGCCAAAAAGATCTTTCCAAACAGTATGCTCAAAGCTTTTTTCAGCGTTTACAGCTGCTCAATGAAGAAGCGGTGCTGAGCGGTAAAGATTTTGGCGTTCGAGTGGATGATACCAAATCGACCTACGCTCTACTGAGTTTAACCTCAGAAGGTTGGCAGCCTCTGAAATTAAAGCAGATTCCGAGCAAAACCAAGCTAGAAGAAGATATTACGCTACAACTCGAGCTCGGAGGTGGTGCTTGGGATAATGATGAGCGCTTATTCAAACCAGGTTCTCTTTTTGATGAAGACATGTTCGCAGAAGAAGAGGACGAAAAGAAAATTCAGCCACCGCAAGTGTTTATCTTTTCCAGCGCCGAAGTCACGCCATTTACCCTGTCTTTTTTTCCGCAAAATGGTGATGCCTTTAATGACGGTTGGCGAGTCATTGGCAAAGAAAGTGGACAAATTTTGTTATTAGCTCCGGGCGAAGAAGTGAAAGAGGATGAGAATGCGCAATTTTAAGCAAGCTCGCCCAAATTTGAGTCATCGCCGGACGAGAGGCATGACCTTACTGGAAGTATTGGTCGCACTGGCAATTTTCGCTACCGCTGCCATCAGTGTCATTCGCTCTGTGAGCCAGCATATTAATACAATCAGTTATCTAGAAGAAAAAATGTTTGCAGCCATGGTTGTGGATAATCAGATGGCAAATGTGATGTTGAATACCGGAGAACTCAAAGCGAAAAACGGCACAGAAGAGCTGGCAGGACGCACTTGGTTCTGGAAAGTCACGCCAGTCGCCACGACGCAGCCATTGCTGAAAGCATTTGATGTGAGCGTCTCGGTAGAGAAAAGCGCGAGCCCTGTAGTAACGGTACGAAGCTATGTGGCGCAATAATCATCTCTGCGCAAACACGCGCCAAAGGGTAAAAGGTTTTACACTTATTGAAGTGTTGGTATCGATTGCCATCTTTGCCAGTTTAAGTGTCGCAGCGTACCAAGTGGTATCGCAAGTACAGCGTAGCAATGCGCTATCACAAGAACGAACCCAGCGCTTAAACGAAATTCAACGTGCCATGGTTATGATGGATAACGATTTTCGTCAAATGGCGATGCGTCAAACACGTACTAATGGTGAAGAGCCTGCTAGCCGGCTAATTTTTTGGTCCGATTACCTGTTGGACTCCGATACCAAAGGACTGATGTTTGCCCGTTTAGGTTGGCACAACCCTCAGCAGCAGTTCCCTCGTGGAGAAGTAACCAAGGTTGGCTATCGCTTAAAAGAAGAAACACTGCAGCGAGTATGGTGGCGCTATCCTGATACGACGGTTGGGCAACAAGGTACTGTTACTCCATTGCTAACGCAGGTCGAGTCATTTGATATGCGTTTCTATGATGGTAAGCAATGGAAAAAAGAGTGGGCTGAAGAAAAAGCGCTGCCGAAAGCGGTTTCTGTTGTTCTCACTCTCAAAGACTATGGAGAAATTGCCCGCACTTATCTCACTCCTGATGGCACATTGAGTCAGAAAGAGGAAAGTTCAGGAGACAGCAATAATGGTTAACCGTCAACGCGGTGTTGCTTTGATTATAGTGTTGATGTTGCTGGCGATTATGGCGACGGTTGCTGCCAGTATGTCGGAACGTTTGTTCTTGCAGTTTCAGCGAGGCGCTAATCAAATCAATTACCAGCAAGCGTATTGGTACAGCCTTGGCGTCGAGGCGCTAGCAAAAGTGGGTATCGAGCAAAGTTATAAAGACACCGACACGATTAATATGAGTCAACCGTGGGCGATAAAAGAGCAAGTCTATCCGTTAGATTATGGTCAAGCGGCGGGACGAATTAGAGACAAGCAAGCGTGCTTTAATCTAAATGTATTGAGTCGTGTGCAACCAACGGGTCAGCAAATTACAAGACCATATTTAGTGAATGTATTGCAGCGCCTATTAGAAGAGTTGGATGTCGAGCCATATCAAGCAGAAATCATTGCAGACTCTACTTGGGAATACATTGATGCTGACGACTCTGTCCGTTCGACTACTGGGGTTGAAGACAGCACATATGAAGCGATGAAGCCTTCCTATTTAGCATCAAATGGTTGGATGGCAGATGCTTCCGAGTTACGTGCTGTCTATCAGGTGAGTGGTGAAATTTTCCAAAAATTGGAGCCGCTGGTCTGTGCATTACCAAGTGATGACTGGCGTTTAAACGTGAATACGATTGATGTTGAGCAAACTCCGATTTTGGTGGCAATGTTCTCACCAAACTTAAGCAGTAGTGATGCGATTCAGCTAATTGAAAAACGCCCATTTGATGGGTGGGATAGCATTGATGAATTTTTAGCAGAGTCAGAAATGGCTGGCTTAAGTGAAGATGTAAAGAAAAACGCCAAAGGCTATTTGGGTGTGGATAGCGCCTTTTTTGAATTGGATGCACAAGTGTTGGTGGATGAATCACGTGTACGTATCCGAAGCCTTTTGCAAAGTACAAATAGAGAAACGGTGACCGTAGTTCGCCGTCGTTTTGGAGGGATCAGTGAGCGAGTTTCTGACCGTTCGGCTGAGTAGCGAACAACAAAGTACCATTCCTTGGGTGGTGTGGTCGACAGATCAACAGGAAGTGATTGCTAGCGGTGAAATCGCCGGATGGGAACACTTAGATGAGTTGGTCTCATACGCTGGTCAGCGCCAAGTTGTGGCGCTGTTGGCGAGTAATGATGTGGTCCTGACGCAAGTGGATATACCACCTGGTGCAACACGCCAATTCGAGGCGATGTTACCGTACTTAGTGGAAGACGAAGTTGCTCAGGACGTTGATGGCCTGCACTTTAGCGTGTTGGGTAAACAAGCGGACAAAGCGCAGATTTGCGCAGTTGAACGTGCTTGGATTCAGACTGTACTGCAACGTTTTTCAAGCCAAGGTATCGCCATTAAACGCATTTTACCCGATGTGCTTGCATTACCGGTTCGTGGAGAGCACAGCAGTGCTGCAATGATTGGCGAGCAATGGCTAATTCGTCACTCTGCGACAGAGGGCGCGGTTGTCGACGCTTCTTGGTTAGACCTTTACCTCTCTTCTTATCTACAAAATCATGAAGGTTGGAAGCTCGATTGCTATAGCTCGGTCCCGGAATCTGCGTTACCTGAAATATGGGATCCGCAACCAGAAGAAATGACGATGGCTTTACTGGCGAAGGGGGTGACAGAAAGCAAAGTCAATTTGCTGACTGGGATCTTCAAGCCGAAATCTTCTTGGGGTAAATACTGGAAGCTCTGGCAAAAAGCCACCATTGCTGCGGGGGTGCTTATCGTTGTCATGGTTGCGCAGCAGTTGCTCGTGGTCCACAAGTACGAAGCACAAGCTCAAGCGTATCGTGAGGAGAGTGAGCGTATTTTCCGCCAAGTGTTCCCAAATAAACGACGCATTCCTACCGTTAGTTACCTCAAACGACAAATGGATGATGAAGAGCGCCGCTTATCTGGTGGAAGTGGTCAGCAGGCAATGTTGTCATGGTTGGCGGCATTACCCGCGACGCTTGGTCAGGTCAGCGACTTGGAGATCACTAGCTTTAAATACGACGGACAACGTGGCGAAGTACGTATTCAGGCTCGTAGTTCAGACTTCCAACCTTTTGAGCAGGCTCGTGTGAAATTGGCAGAGAAGTTTAATGTTGAGCAAGGTCAGTTGAACCGTAGCGATAACGTTGTGGTTGGCAGCTTTGTTTTGAAGCGTTTGTGAGGTGATGATGAAAAATTTAATTTCTCAAGCTCAGGTTTGGTGGAGCAGCATCTCGCAGCGTGAGCAGCGTTTGGTCATGGGATGTGGCGCTATTGCCGTTATCGGTATTATTTATTGGGGTTTATTACAACCAATGAGTCAAAGTGCGGAGCTAGCTCAGTCACGTATTCAAAGTGAAAAGCAGTTGCTAGCTTGGGTACAAGATAAAGCGGATGGCATCACTGCACTGCGAAAAAGCAGCGGTGTGAGCTACTCTAGTCAACCGTTGAATCAGTTAGTTTCTTCTTCAGCTCGTCGTTATAAAGTTGAGTTGATTCGAGTACAACCTCGTAATGAGAGCGTTCAAGTGTGGATCAAACCACTCGCGTTTAATCAACTAGTGGATTGGTTACGTTACTTGAAAGAGCAACAGGGTATTGAAGTCGAATTTTTAGATATCGACCGAACAGAGCAAGCGGGCATGATCGATGTAAACCGCCTTCAGTTTAAGCGAGGTTAAGGTGAAGCGAGCAGTACTTTACGTTGTTATCTTTATCGTCTTTTTTTCAGTCAGTCTTTTAATGGGATTACCAGTCTCTTGGGTGTTACAACAAGCACCAACAGTGAGAGGCCTGGACATTCAAGGAGCCAACGGTTCGGTATGGCAAGGTCAAGCTGCTAGTATTCGTTGGCAGCGCCAGAACCTTGGAGAAGTTAATTGGGATTTCCAATGGTCGAGTCTACTGACAGGTAAAGCTGAGTTTGCTGTGCGCTTTGGTCGTGGTAGTGAAATGGACGTTCGTGGGCGCGGTTTTGTCGGCTATAGCTTAAGTGATGGCCCTTATGCCAAAAACTTAGTTGCCTCGATTCCGGCGGTAAAAGTTGTTGAGCAAGCGCGCCTCCCTGTGCCTGTTGGTGTTGATGGGCAGCTTGAGCTGAATATTCGTCATGCGACTTATGCTGCGCCTTGGTGTAAGAACGGTGAAGGCACTTTAGTATGGAATGCCAGTGGTATTCAAAGCCCCGTTGGCAGCTTAGATCTCGGTCCTGTGATTGCCGATATAAACTGTCAGGATAGTGTATTGACGGCAACTGGTGAGCAGAGCAGCAAACAAGTCTCTGCGGCGTTTTCCGCTGAACTGATGCCTAATCAACGGTACTCAACCAAAGCGTGGTTCAAACCTGGTGCAGAGTTCCCATCCAGCATGGGGGAGCAACTGAAATGGTTGGGTAAGCCGAATGCTCAAGGTCAATATGAGTTTAACTACCAAGGGCGCTTCTAACCTATCGTGACAAAATCCAATATCTTAAAAGAGCTGCTATTGTGCAGCTCTTTTTGCTTTTGGATCATTGTAAGCTAAAACCTCTATTCGCTGTACATTGGGAATGAATGGAAATTTAAAACCATGATTTTTAATTGATTTGTTTTCTTTCGTTCAGCTTTACAGGCAATTGGAACATAGTAGGCCAAATACTCCAAGTGCTGTACAGAAGGTCAAAAAGAAAAGGCCACGAAGATATTCGTGGCCTTTCTATTGCTAGAATTTTGTGCTCTAAATTTTACCGATAGGGCGCTTAATCTTTGCGTTGTAAAATCTCATTCCAAGGTAAATCCGCATCACCAAGAACAATAAAATTCGGGTTTTCTAGTGTTTCCCGCTCGTTATATGACAGCGGTTCTAATTGCGTGCTGAGAATACGTCCGCCAGCTTCTTCAACAATGCATTGTGTCGCAGCGGTGTCCCACTCACCTGTTGGACCTAGTCGGAGATAGCAATCTACCGCCCCTTCCGCGACGAGGCATGCTTTCAATGCCGCAGAACCGAGCGGTATTAAGTCGTAATTCCAGGCGCTGCTCATACGGTTAGTAATACGATTGATGTCTTGGCGACGACTAATAGCAATTGCGATGCTTTGCTCTGGCTGTTCGTGTTTGTGTGTATGGATTTTGACGCTGTCCGACATGTCGGGAATTTTCCAGGCGCCTTTGCCATTATAAGCGTAGTAAGTCACGCCAGATACAGGACCGTAAACGACGCCCATGGTTGGTCGATTGTTGTCGACCAACGCGATAATAGTGGCAAAGTCACCACTGCGAGCGATGAATTCTTGAGTACCATCAAGAGGGTCGACTAACCAATAACGTTCCCACTGAGCGCGTTGCTCTAAGCTTATGTCTGCGTCTTCTTCTGACAACACGGGAATGTCAGGCGTCAGATCACTCAAGCGTTCAGTGATGAACTTGTGAGCTGCAATATCTGCACTTGTTACGGGAGTTTCGTCACTTTTGGTGTAGGCCTCGTATTGCTTCTTTTCATATATTTCGAGGATCATTTGCCCAGCACTGCGGGCAATCTCGATGACTTGAGGAAGTAGGTGAGATAGATCTTTTGTCATTGGCATAAGTGATAGTCCTTACTCACAGTGTTATTCGGTTCTAATGACCGTTATTGGTTATGCTTGTGAGTGGTGTTTGGTAAGTGTTTCAGTGCCAACATTAGCGCTGTGATGCTTCGTGCTTCACAGAAATCCATGTGAGTTAATAACTCTTCGGCTTGCGCAAGTGGCCAACGAACAATTTCCAGTGGTTCAGGCTCATCGCCTTCTTGCTTCTCTGGATAAAGCGCCTGTCCTAAAAATAGAGTCATTTTGCTCGAAAAGTAAGATGGCGCGAGGATAACTTGTTTCAACGGGGTTAACTGATTACAGCCAAAGCCGATTTCTTCTTTTAACTCACGATCCGCAGCTTGGTGTGGTGTTTCTCCTGGGTCAATCAGCCCTTTTGGGAAACCTAGCTCGTAACGTTCAGTTCCAGCGGCGTATTCACGCACCAGTAATAAATCGCCTTGTTCTGTTACAGGGACTACCATTACAGCATCTCGTCCACTTGGCTTCATACGCTCATAAGTACGGTGCTCACCATTGGAAAAACGAAGGTCGAGCGCTTCCACAGCAAACAGTTTGGATTTTGCAACCGTCTGGCATGAGAGTATCTCTGGTGGGGTTCGTTTCGGCATGACGCTGGCTCCTTGGTGTCGTTGGCGTTTACGAGATGCGTAAGATTCTTAATATATGAGAACTCCGCCTGAGTTTCTAGCGGATTTTACGAGTCGAGCTAAGCATCTCAGCATCACCTCAGTATCGATACAAAAATGGGAGACCGAAGCCTCCCATTTTCTGACAGTGTTTACTCTTAGTAGTAAGAGTGATCACCACGGTCATGTTCTGTAGCATCACGAACTGCGGTTAGTTCACCAATGAACTGGTTTAGCAGCTCTTTCTCGATGCCTTCTTTTAGTGTTACGTCAACCATAGAACAGCCATTACAACCGCCACCAAATGCAACAATCGCAACACCGTCTTCAGTGATCTCAACCAAGTTTACGTGACCACCGTGGCCAGCAAGTTGTGGGTTCACTTGAGTTTGGATAACGTACTCAACGCGCTCAACCAGTGGTGCGTCGTCCGCAACTTTACGCATTTTAGCGTTAGGTGCTTTTAGCGTTAGCTGAGAGCCCATTTTATCGGTAACAAAATCGATTTCAGCGTCTTCAAGGAATGGCAGGCTTAGCTCATCCACGTAAGCTGAAAAACCGCTGTAAGAGAGTTCAGTGTCGGTCGATTCTACTGCTTCTGGTGGGCAGTAAGACACGCCACACTCAGCGTTTTGTGTACCTGGGTTCACAACGAAAATACGAATGTTAGTGCCTTCAGGTTGTTGACCTAAAAGGTTAGCGAAATGCGTTTGCGCAGTTTCTGTAATAGTAATATTTGACACGACGAATACCCGAGTAAATTTGTAGGTTACTGCTGCTATTCTACTCTTGTTGACGTATGGGTCTAGTCTTTTTGATGCTAAGGCATGGCGAAGCGATCTAGAGAGAACGAGGAGCAGGTGTTCTGCAGATGCAGTAAATATCGATGCTTTCTACACCAACTTCAAGTAGTAAATGACATAATTGTCGGACGGTACTGCCTGTGGTGACTACATCATCGACGATGGCAACATGGGAATAGTGAGGTTGCTTATTGAGAATAAACGCGCCTTTTAAGTTTTGTTCACGGCTTGTTTTGGTATTACCACGCTGTGATTGGGCGAGCTTTACTCGACGAAAGACCTTCGCATCAAAATTAGTCTGCAATTGCTTGGCGAGGTGTCGGGCTAAAACATCACTTTGATTAAAACCCCGGCGCAGGTAACGCTGCCAGTGCAATGGCACACTGGTAATGATTGGAGCTGGCGTGGTGATGCGCTGTGCCAGTTGCTCGGTTAATGCTTTTACATGCCAAGACTCTCCGTGATCTTTAAAGCGTTGTACTTCCCGTGAAAGGGGAAAGTCGTAATCGCCTAACGTGTATAGCCTTTGCCATGGCGGTGGCTCTGAAAGACATTCACCACAAACACTATCCGTACTCATTTCTTCTTTCTGTAATGATAAACCGCAGCGTTGACATCGTTTTACTGGAGTTAGGTATTTTAAACAGTGCTCGCACCAGCGCAGAGTATTTGTGTGGCTTGGTGTTTGAATAGGGAACCGACACAGGCCGCATTGACTGCTCAATACACGATGCATGATGTTTTGCCAGTGATGAGATAACATAGCGTTTATTCATGGTGATATTTTACTCAGCCTAACGCTTGGCTGAAGCCGTAGGGAATAAAATAAGTGGGAGAGATTGAGAGCATGAGCACGAAATTACACTGGCAGTCATTTGGTCAGGGACCAGATTTGGTGTTACTTCATGGGTGGGGCATGAATGGTGCGGTATGGCAGCAGACAGTCGAGTCTCTTCAACCTTATTTCCGAGTTCATGTGGTTGACCTTCCGGGGTACGGACATAGCGCCGAATCTCATGCCGAAGATTTAGACCATATTGCTAACTTGGTGGTGCAAGGTGCGCCAGAGAAAGCGATTTGGCTTGGTTGGTCCCTCGGAGGTTTAGTGGCGACGCATGTGGCATTAAATATGCCCGAGCGCGTGGCTAAGTTGATTACGGTTGCCAGCTCACCAAAATTTGCCGCAGAAAAACCGTGGCGCGGCATTCAACCGAATGTACTGAGTGCGTTCACCTCTCAGTTGCTAGAAGATTTCTCACTGACCATTGAGCGCTTTATGGCGTTGCAAGCGATGGGCAGCCCATCAGCGCGTAAAGACGTTAAACAGCTCAAGCAAGCGATACTATCGCGCCCTCAGCCAAACCCTGAATCGCTGTTGGTTGGGCTAAACATCCTTGCTGATGTGGATCTGCGCGATGCGTTGACGTCTCTTTCTGTTCCAATGTTGCGTCTTTATGGCCGTTTAGATGGGTTGGTGCCAATTAAAGTAGCTAACGATTTAAGTGAACAGTTGCCTCATACCCAGCAGTTTGTTTTTAATCAGTCCTCTCATGCGCCTTTTATCACCGAACATGACGAATTTTGTGTTCAAATCCGAGAGTTTGCTCACGATTGAGCAAGTGCGAGCGGAAACACCTCAAGTTGTTTAAAAAGTGGTCGATATAAAGGCTGGTGAGGTTTTATTAGCCAATAAAGCTAAGCCATATTGACGAGTTGGGCGACTCTGAGGAGGGTTCGCAATGATTGTGTCACCGACCAACGTAAGTGTGCCACTGATCGCCCCATCCGTGAATGTGCAGACGGAACAAGCAGCTCGCGACAATAAAGTCCGAGAGCCTGTAACGCCAACGGTCGCATTGGCCAAAACCAATGCAGAGCGAAAAGTAAAAGGTGATGACAAGCGCCGACGTCAGTCTTCTTGGGATCCTTCAGAGCATCCTGATTATGATATGGAAACGGAAGTCGACACGCGTTATCAAGAAGAACCGGAAGATACACTAGAACGGCTTTTTAGTTTGCTTGCGCTCAAATCGTATAGTGAAGACCAGGGGAAAGGCTACGCGATCCGCTTTCGCTTACCAAAGCGCATTTTGGATGCTGCGATCAATGAAGGATTAATGGAAAAGCGCAGGAAGGTGATCAAGTTTCATTATGGTCATGCAGTCGCTCCCCATACCCCGTCAGAAGTGATAGCAGTATTATGACGACTCAATATCCTACTCAAACAAAAACGCTCCAAGCAGGTTGACTGATTGGAGCGTTTTCTTTTTAGTTATGAAAGCTCGTTAGCGGTGAAGCCTAGGTAAGGTTACTTTTTCGCTTTAGCAAACGCTGCAGCAAACGCACCGCCCATCGCGCTGTTCGATGACGAATCATCACGGCGAGGCTGACGACGCTGCGGTTGGTCATTACGACGTGGCGCTGCTGATGAGCGTTGGCTGCGGTTGTCTTGACCCGGTTCGTCGTTCATACGCATCGATAGACCAATACGCTTACGCTGCACGTCAACTTCCATCACTTTCACTTTGACGATGTCGCCCGCTTTCACCACTTCACGTGGGTCAGACACATAACGATCTGTCAGTGCAGAAATATGCACAAGACCATCTTGGTGAACGCCGATATCAACGAAGGCACCGAAGTTGGCTACGTTAGACACCACGCCTTCTAGAATCATGCCCGGTTCTAAGTCAGATACCGAGTTTACACCTTCTGCAAAGGTCGCCGTTTTGAATTCTGGACGTGGGTCACGACCCGGCTTATCCAGCTCTTTGATGATGTCTGTAATGGTTGGAACGCCGAAGTTATCGTCGGTGTAATCGACCGCATGCAGACCTTTAAGGAAGCTTGAATCACCAATCAGTGCTTTGATATCTTTGTTGTTCTTCTCAGAAATTGCTTTGACCACCGGGTACGCTTCTGGGTGAACCGCAGACGCATCAAGTGGGTTCTTACCATCCATAATACGCAGGAAGCCCGCACACTGCTCGAATGCCTTAGGACCTAAACGAGGTACTTTCTTCAAGGTTGTACGTGCTTCGAAGCGGCCGTTCTCATCGCGGAAGTCGACAATGTTCTGCGCGATGGTGCTTGATAAGCCTGCTACGCGTGTTAATAGTGCGGCAGAAGCGGTGTTCACATCAACACCAACCGCGTTTACACAGTCTTCCACAATCGCATCTAGGCGTTTTGCCAACATAGATTGGCTTACATCGTGCTGGTATTGACCCACACCAATAGATTTCGGATCAATTTTCACGAGTTCAGCCAATGGATCTTGCAAACGACGTGCAATCGACACTGCACCACGCAGTGATACGTCCATATTCGGGAACTCTTTTGCTGCAAGCTCAGACGCTGAGTAAACCGATGCACCCGCTTCACTTACGATGATCTTCTGAACTTTCAGGTTGCCACGTTTGATGACGTCTGCGACAAAGCTGTCGGTTTCACGTGAAGCCGTACCGTTACCAATCGCAATCAAATCCACGTTGTACTTACGCACCAGCTGCTCAACGATTTGTGCTGACTTGTCGTATTGTTTTTGTGGAGGGTGAGGGTAGATAGTTTCGGTGGCAAGCACTTTACCTGTTGAGTCGACAACCGCGATTTTTGAACCTGTACGCAGACCCGGATCGAGGCCAAGTGTTGCACGAGGGCCAGCCGGTGCTGCCATCAACAAGTCTTTTAGGTTAGTGGCGAATACTTCAATCGCTTCGATTTCAGCGCGCTCTTTCATTGCGCCCATTAGCTCGGTTTCCATGTGCATCGATACTTTGATGCGCCATGCCCAGCTGATCACTTGCTTACGCCAGGTATCCGCAGGTGCGCTGCTAAGTGTCACGCCATAATGGTCGGCGATAATCGTTTCGCAGTAAGACTGACGAGCGCCTTCTTCCTGTTCTGGAACAGCATTCATTGCCAATGTCAGGAAGCCTTCGTTACGGCCACGCAACATCGCCAGTGCTCGGTGCGATGGCACTTTGCTTAGGGGCTCGTTGTGGTTGAAGTAATCTTTAAACTTCTCGCCTTCTTGCTCTTTGCCTTCAACGACTCGTGAGACCAGTTCCGCATTGCGATTTAAGTGGTTGCGAATTTTTTCCAGTAAGTTTGCGTCTTCTGCGATGCGCTCCATGATGATCGCGCGAGCGCCATCCAATGCAGCTTTGGTGTCTGCGATGCCTTTGTCTGCATCAAGGTATTTGCTTGCTTCGCTTTCTGGTTCGGTTTGTGGGTGATTCCAAAGCTGATCTGCGAGCGGCTCAAGACCAGCCTCAATCGCGATCTGACCTTTCGTACGACGCTTGGGTTTGTAAGGTAGGTATAAGTCTTCAAGACGAGTTTTGCTGTCTGCCTGCGCGATCTCTTGTTCTAGCTCTGGCGTCAGTTTGCCTTGCTCTTGGATTGATTTGAGGATGGTTTGACGGCGATCATCCATTTCACGAAGGTAAGACAGACGGCTGTCCAAAGTACGAAGCTGGGTATCATCAAGGCCCCCCGTCACCTCTTTGCGGTAACGTGCAATAAAAGGGACAGTGTTGCCATCATCAATTAGGGTGACAGCGGCGTTGACTTGCTCTGGGCGAACATTCAGTTCTTGAGCAATCATGCGACAGATAGCTTGGCTCATCCGTGTTTTCTCTTTTAATTCGGTTTTGGTTGTATAGAACATTGGGGTCATTCGAAGAATTTGCAATGTTTTAAATTAACGAGGCAAAAATTTACCGGGCGCTGGTGGACATCAGTCAGATTTATGTCAAAACTGTAATTAAATTGAGAACTTATATCCGCAGTTATCGACTAACCTAATTCCACGGTTGTTGATATCACTAAATGTACCTCGGCTTATACGGATAATCATGATGAAAAAAATGTCTTTGGCGTTAGCGCTTACGAGTGCCTTACTTGCCGCCCCGCTTAGTTGGGCGCAGTCTATCTCAGGAACCACACAAGCTCCCGTTTATCAGCTCGATAACAAATTGGTACTAGGGCGTGTGGAGAGCGTCTACTACAGTGACATTCCGGAACTAAAAGCGGTGCCATTTATTGGCAAGATTGATACTGGTGCAGATACGACATCGATGCATGCGGAGAATATCCATGTCAGTAGCTCACACCCAGATTACCAAGATTTGAAAGATAACGAGTTACTTTGGGCGATTGTCGATGACTTAGGTGGTACGAAGGCAAAGTGGGACGCCGACAGCTTTAAGCCATATCAAGTAAAGGTTAGCTTTACGGTTCCTCACCCTTATACAGGGAAGGAAATACAGATTACCGATGATCTGGAAAGAGTGAGCGCGATTCGCAGTCGAACAAGCAAAAAGCCCATCCTACGCCCGACAATAAAAATGCCGATGACAATCGCTGGTCACACCGTTGATACGGAAGTGAACCTGACCAAGCGTACGCAATTCTCTTCTCCTATCTTGATTGGTAAAACTTATCTCGATGATAACGCATGGGTCTTCGCTGGTTACGATTATCTTCAAGAACAGCCAAGCGCAAAAATGATTGGCAAAAAAGAGACGGTTGAAGTCGAAGGTGTGCCATATAAGATCAGCATTTCAACTTCTAGCCGTTATACCAACGTCCATGCACTGGACATCAAGGTAGACAAAAAGCATAACGAAGTCTCTTTTATGTTAGAGGGCGAGAATGGCAAGCGTCATCCAATGACATTACCCTTGGTACGAATGCTGAAAACGACCAAAAGCGAGCGCCCTTTAGTCTATTTACCCGTCAAAGTCGGCGAAAATGAAACTCAACGTTGGTTGGTGTATCTGCGTGATCGCAGTAAGTTCAGTTCGCAAATTCGCTTAGGTCGGGACGTCGCGAGTCAGCACTTTGTTATTGATACGGACAGAGAAAATCTACTGGGTGGCGTAGAAAAAACGTTCAAAAGCGCACTCAAATCAAAACCTCTTGTCGTTTCACCAGAAGAACAGGTCACCATTGATGGCTATACCGTCCCTGCTTACCCCACTTTTACTGTGAAAACGCCATTACTGCGTGTAAATGGGTTTGAAGTAACAGAAAAAGGTAAGGATGAGTCCGTCACGTTTTATTTAATGAACGATGAGGGAAAAGAAGAAAAAATCACCAAACCAGTGTTGAAAAAGCTCAAGGTTGGCAGCGCGGTGCGCCCTGTTGTCGAAGGAGACTTTCTTCTCGGTAGAAAAGACACATCAATGAAGTTTGCGCTCGATGTGCTTGATGAGGGTGACACTCAACCCTTTTTCGTCTTTGGTCATGACATAGCCAAGGGGGGTGTGTTGCTGAACACTCGAGCAGACCATCTACTAGATGCAAGGCCACTTTTCAAAGCTGGCCATATCGAAGTGGCGGAAGTTGAGGGGATGTCTTTCCCTGTGAAGTTAGACACGGGTGCAGATGTAAGCTCAATCAATGCTAAGAACATCAAGCAGTTTAAGAAAGACGGCAAAGACATGGTGAGCTTTACCTATGAGAACGATCTTGGCATGAAACAGGCGTTTACTAAGCCTGTTGTTGACGTCATGCGTATTAAAGCGAAGAAAGGCGAGAAAGCGAACGTACGCCCTGTGGTTGAAATGCATGTTAAGCTTGGCGAATTAGAGAAGAAGATCCGAGTCAACTTACAGGACCGAGGTCGCTTCCATTACAGCATGATTTTAGGTAAAAACTTCCTAAAACATGGCGCAGTTGTTTCGAGTGATACGAATTACATCGTGACGCAAAAACCGGATTACGAAAAGTAACACTCTGGCCGCCTTATCACCTTGATACCCAAAGCCCGAACAACATTGGATCTTTGGGTATATCATCTCCTTAATGCTGCCAAAGAGCAGCATTTTTTAGTTGAGATAGGAGTTAATTTGAAAACTAAGCTGATTACACGAGAAGGTTACAACAAACTCAAACAAGAGCATGATTACCTTTGGAATGAAAAGCGCCCGGAAATCACCAAGATCGTCACTTGGGCGGCGAGCCTGGGCGATCGCTCAGAAAATGCGGATTACACCTTCAATAAACGTTTACTCCGTCAGATCGACCGTCGTGTCCGCTTCCTTCGTAAATTCCTGCCAGAAGTCACGATCGTTGACTATTCTCCGCAACAAGAAGGCAAAGTCTTTTTTGGTGCATGGGTGGAAATAGAAAATGAGGCAGGAGAAGTGAAAAAGTTTCGTATTGTCGGGCCTGAAGAGATTTATGGCGATGCGAAAGACTACATCTCTATCGATTCACCTATGGCGCGAGCGATGTTGAAAAAACAAGTGGATGAAGAGTTCACGGTACGCACCCCAGAAGGTGAAAAAGAGTGGTTCATCAACTCAATTGAATATACTCAACCGGCCTCGGAAGACTGAGGCTTTATCACCGATTCAAGTCTCATGAAGTTCACTAGGAGTGATTTGGGTCTCAACGTCAGAATATTTGGTATAAAGGCATGGTGCCTTTCTCGGAGAAGTAAAATGAACAAAGCAGTCATGTGTAGTGCTGCACTAACAATAGGTTTCTCACTTTCAGTTTTCGCTCAAGATGAAGTGAAAGGCTGTGACGCTAAAGAGTTAGCGGTAGAGCAGCAGCTTGAGTATGCAAAAGCGCAAGGTAATGAGCATCGCATTAAAGGCTTGGAGCAAGCACTTTCCGCTATCCAGAATGAATGCTCGGAAGGTGAGCTGCGGCAAGAGCTGCAAGCAGAAGTGGAAGAAAAGACTAAAGAAGTTGAGGAGCGAGAGGAAGAATTAGTCGAAGCTCAGCATTCAGGGAAAGCAGACAAAATTGAGAAAAAACGTCACAAGCTGGCTGAGGCACAGCAAGAGCTGCTTGAGGCCAAACGTGAACTGGAATGGAATTATGGTCAATAGTAGGTGCTGAAAATACCTGCTAGAGAGAGAATAAAGCGCTTAAGATAAAAAGAGTAACAATTTGCTTGAGCACGTTAGGAAAAACAGTGATACATTTTCGACAATAGACGCTTCTGAAAGGATGTTTCAATGCAAGAAAATCATAAAATTTTAGTGGTTGATGACGATGCTCGTTTACGTGCTCTATTGGAGCGTTACCTTTCTGAGCAAGGTTTTCAGGTACGAAGTGTCGCCAATGGCGAACAGATGGATCGCCTACTAACGCGCGAAAACTTTCACTTAATGGTGCTGGACCTAATGTTGCCAGGTGAAGACGGTTTGTCAATTTGTCGTCGTCTACGCCACGCGAACAATATGTTGCCAATCTTAATGCTCACCGCGAAAGGTGATGAAGTGGACCGCATCGTAGGTCTTGAGGTAGGGGCGGATGATTATTTGCCAAAACCGTTTAACCCACGCGAATTGTTGGCTCGCATCAAGGCAGTATTACGCCGCCAAACTGTAGAGTTGCCGGGTGCACCAAGCACGGAAGAAAAAGTGGTGGAGTTCGGGGAGTTCCGACTCAATCTAGGCACTCGCGAGATGTTCCGCGGTGACGAGGCAATGCCACTCACCTCTGGAGAGTTTGCTGTCCTAAAGGCGCTCGTGATGAATGCGCGTGAGCCAATGTCACGAGATAAATTGATGAACATGGCGCGTGGCCGTGAATATTCTGCAATGGAACGCTCTATTGACGTACAAATCTCACGCTTACGTCGCATGTTAGAAGACGATCCGAGCAAGCCGCGCTACATTCAAACCGTGTGGGGCCTAGGTTATGTTTTCGTCCCAGACGGCAAAGAGGTGTAATCTCTTCACTCCATAGCCAGCACTTGGCTATAGCAACTTCAGCCTTCATTACCTTCCCTTTGAAGGCTGAAATTTCGCGATTAGGACCACTAGGAACGTTCCATGCGCATCCGAAGTTCACTGACACAATCTATTCTGCTGTTCATCTCTTTGCTTCTCGCGAGCCAAGTTTTCTCTTACTACGCCGTTTTTAACTACGCGTTGATGCCGAGTTTGCAGCAGTTCAATAAAATTCTCGCCCATGAGCTCAATTTGGTGCTTGATGATGAAGGACCTTTAAAGTCTGATGCACCGTTAAGGCGTCAATTGTTAGAAAGATTAGGGGTGACGGTTCATAGTCTCGATAGCGATAAGGCGATTGAATTTCGTCACGCAATGTCGATTGATTTGATGTCTGAAGAAATGAGCCAAGAGCTGGGTTCGCCCACAGAAGTGCGCTTATTGCTTGGCGATGAAAGTTACATTTTGTGGATGCACATCGAAAAGTTGCCGAACTCCATCATTCGTATTCCGTTATCTGAGCTGCAAGAAGAAGATTTTGCCCCGCTGTTTCGTAACAGCTTGATTATGGCGCTGCTGATCATTGCAGGTGGTTGGTTGTTTATTCGTTTGCAAAACCGTCCACTTTTGGCTTTAGAGAGAGCCGCGAAAGACGTCGGTCGAGGTGAGATCCCGCCACCGTTGGCAGAAAAAGGCGCATCGGAAATTCGCTCTGTAACTCGAGCCTTTAATCAAATGTCGAAAGGTATTCAAGAGCTAGAAGAAGACCGAGCCTTATTAATGGCGGGGATTAGCCATGACTTACGAACGCCTCTGACGCGTATTCGCCTAGCGACAGAAATGATGTCTCCTGAGGACAGCTATCTTGCGGAGGGGATCATTAGCGATACGGAAGAATGTAATGAGATCATCAGTCAGTTTATGGATTACCTCAAACCGGTGAACCAAGAATCGTTTGAAGCGGTTGATATCAGTACGATTGCCAGTGACGTCGCCAGTTCTGAAGGTGGTTATGAGGTTGAAATTGAAACAGATCTTAATCTTAACTTGCCGCCAGCCAAAGGAAGTGCGATTGCGATTAAGCGGGCGATCAGTAACTTAGTTGTGAATGCGCTACGTTATGGTAATGGCTGGGTCAAAATCAGCACTGGTGTGACAGCAGATAAGCAGCTAGTGTGGATCTCAGTAGAGGACAACGGACCGGGTATTGAGCATTCTCAAATCGCGAGGTTATTTGAACCCTTTACGCGTGGTGACACCGCTCGCGGTAGTGAAGGCACTGGGCTAGGGTTGGCGATTGTGAAGCGTATAATCAGCCAACATTCAGGCTCTGTGGTGATGCGTAATCGCAGTGAAGGCGGTTTAATCGCTCAAATCAGCTTTCCTACCAAGTAAGTCGATGGCCTGCACCCTTTAAACAAAAAGCCCAACCTAAATAGGTTGGGCTTTTCTTATTCTCAATAATCTTAAGACTCTTTCACTTCCTGAGGAAGTTCATCTTCGTCTTCCAGTTTCTCTGGCAGAAGTAGATTTAAAATGATCGCTGTGATGCCACCTGCTGCAACACCAGTTGAGAAAATACTCTTAATAAATTCTGGCATAAATTGCAGGATCTCTGGTTTTTGTGCGATACCAAGTCCCATTGAGAAGGATAAGGCCATGATCAGAATTGCGCGGCGATCGAGCTCAACACGAGAGATAATACGCACACCAGCGGCAGCAATCGTACCAAACATGACAATCGTTGCGCCGCCAAGTACTGGCTCAGGAATCAGCTGAACAAAGCTAGCGACGCCAGGAAACAAGCCAAGAATCACTAACATGCCAGAAATAAAGTAACCCACGTAGCGGCTCGCGACTCCTGTTAGCATGATGATGCCGTTATTCTGGCTAAACGTTGAGTTCGGGAAGCTGTTGAAAACGGCTGCGATTGCAGAGTTTAAGCCGTCTGCTAACACACCGCCCTTAATACGTTTCATGTACACTGGGCCTTTTACTGGCTCACCAGACACTTCAGATGTTGCGGTAATATCACCGATGGCCTCTAGTGCGGTAATAAAGAAAATCAGTACCAGCGGAATGAACAGAGACCAGTCAAACGATAAGCCATATTGCATTGGTACGGGCAGTGCTACGATCTCGGTTGCGCCTAGCTGAGAAGTATCTACCATCCCCATAAAATACGCCATGATGTAACCCACTAGCATCGCAATCACTATTGAAGCCACACGGATGTATGGGTTTTTCGAGCGGTTTAAAATCACAATTAATCCAAGTACCGTCCCAGCCAGAGCAAGTTTGTCTAAGCTGCCGAAGGTTCCTTCATTTAATGCTGCGTAGCCACCGCCCATTGATACTAAGCCGACTTGAATCAGTGTGAGACCGATAAGAGTGACGACGATGCCTGAAACGAGCGGAGTGATGATTCGGCGGGCATGCTCCAATACGCGAGATAGGAAAATTTCTGCAAATGATGCGACTAAAATCGTACCAAAAATGGCAGCCATCATGGTGCTGATGTCTGCTCCACCGGCTTTCAGCGATAGGCCTGCACCAATAATAGGGCCTAAAAAGTTAAAGCTGGTACCTTGAACAGAGAGCAAACCTGAGCCGATTGGGCCAATGGTGCGAATTTGAATAAACGAAGACACGCCTGACGCAAACAAAGACATGCTGATGATGGTATTCGTTTGGTCTGCTGGTACACCCAAAGACTGACAGATGATCAGTGAAGGAGTGATAACCGCGACGAACATCGCCAATAAGTGCTGAAGTGCGGCAAAAATAGTTTGAGGCAAAGGTGGTCGATCGTTGAGTTGATAGACCAGTTCCGAAGATCGGTTTGAAGTTGTCATTGTTTGTCTCGCTAGTCGCAATATTTCCCTAGTTCTCGCTGAATGGGAGAGCAGGGTGGAGTTGACGTCGTTACCTGTGATTGCTGTTAATCAGAGTCAACTCAGGTTGGTGGAGTGTGATCTAACACACTTAAAAATTTGTGCGCGATTATAGAGAGATTTACTCAAAAAGCAAACGTTTGCTTTGCTTTTGGCGTATTAAAAAACGAGCCATTTGGCTCGCTTTCAATCATTACGCTTTGGAGTAAATATCCCGCTCACCCAACCAGCGATCGATAATCGCTGTTGCGTTAGACGGGTAATTGTCATGAATATGACGCGCAATGCGCTGAACTTCGGGAATCAGACGTTGATCTCGAACTAGGTCTGCGATTTTGAAATCAGCAAGACCTGTCTGCTTTGTACCCAATAGTTCTCCAGGGCCACGAATTTCTAGGTCTTTCTGCGCAATGACGAAGCCATCGTTACTTTCACGTAGTACTCCGAGACGTTTTTGCGCGGTTTTTGACAGAGGAGAGTGGTACAGCAGCACACAATGGCTAGCAACGGAACCTCGGCCCACGCGACCTCTTAACTGGTGTAATTGTGCCAAACCAAGACGTTCAGGGTTTTCTATGATCATCAAGCTAGAGTTTGGCACATCCACACCAACTTCAATCACTGTCGTTGCGACCAGCAAACGCAGTTTATTGTCTTTGAAATCTTGCATCACCGCTTGTTTCTCTGCCGGCTTCATTCGTCCGTGCACTAGACCAATTTTTACGTCCGGCAGTTTACGTTGAAGCTCTTCTGCGGTATCTGCCGCGGCTTGCGCTTCTAATACTTCCGACTCATCAATCAGGGTACACACCCAATATGCCTGCTTGCCTTCGTTTAAGCAGGCATTTCGGACACGCTCGACGATGTCGTCACGTTTTGTATCAGGAATGGCAACGGTTTGAATCGGCGTTCGACCCGGTGGTAGCTCGTCAATCACGGAAGTTTCCAGATCGGCGTAAGCGGTCATCGCTAAGGTTCGAGGAATAGGCGTCGCCGTCATGATCAACTGATGAGGATAAGCGCCTTGTTTTGCGCCTTTTTCACGCAATTCTAATCGCTGATGGACACCGAAGCGGTGCTGTTCATCAATGATGACCAAGGCAAGGTGATGAAATTCAACGTGCTCTTGGAATAGCGCGTGAGTACCCACTACCATTTTTGCTTCACCACTGGCAATACGAGCCAACTCGGCTTCCTTTGCCTTACCTTTGAGTTTGCCCGCTAACCAACCGACTTGAATACCCATTGTTTCAAACCAGTTTGCGAAGTTGATAGCGTGTTGCTCGGCCAATAGTTCGGTTGGCGCCATGAGTGCCACCTGATGGCCATGCTCAATGGCTCTAACAGCGGCCAAAGCGGCAACCAACGTTTTCCCCGAACCAACATCGCCTTGCACTAATCGCATCATTGGGTGCGGTTTTTCTAGATCGGCTTCAATCTCTTGTACTACTCGGGTTTGAGCGTTTGTAGGAGAGAAAGGCAGTTGGGCTAAAAGCTGCGTTTTTAGTTTATTACAAGGACCGAGAGGTAGCGCTGAATCCTTCTGACCTTTGCTACGCACCGCTAGCATCGATAAGTTTTGTGCGAGCAATTCTTCCATGATCAAGCGGATTTGGGCAGGATGTTTGCCTTCGTCAAACTCATCTAAATTAATGGTTGGTGGTGGGCGATGAATGGTGTGCAGCGCTTGCGACATCGTGATTTGATGGTCATACAACCCCGCTGGAAGTAATTCCTGCACTGCGGTTTTATCAAGCAGGGCTAAAGCTTGTTCGGTAAGGTTGCGTAATGTGATTTGGCGTAAACCATCGGTGGTGGGATAAACAGGGGTTAAGCTCTGTTCTACATCGGGCTTTTGCTCGCTGACGTAAAACTTGTAGTCAGGGTGAACAATTTCCAAGCCCACGCCACCGCGCTTAATTTCACCGTAAGCATGTACTAACTTACCTTGCGTGAAATTGTTCTTCATGGCTGCGGTAAAGTTGAAAAAGCGCAGCGTGATAGTGCCATTACCGTCGCTGATTTTTACCGTTAGCATTTTGCGCTTACCGAAGATAGTGTCGACTGCCATGACCTTACCTTGCACGGCTGCCCAAAGGCCAGCATGCAGTTTGGCAATAGGGTAAATACGAGTACGATCTTCGTAGCGTAACGGAAGGTGAAACAGCAAATCTTGAACGCTATGTAAGCCAACTTTGGCGAGTTTTTCTGCGACTTTCGCGCCAACTCCAGAAAGGGAGGTTAATGGGACGGCAGATAACATTTGGGCGGACATAGAGGGCTCAAGAAAATGGTTAACATAGCAGTATGTTAACCATGGAGCTGTGTTTTTGTACAGGAAAAAATAGTCATGCTTTAGTTAGTGTCATGATTTGACTGATCACCTATCATTCCGAGGAGCTTTAGCGACATCAGGATTCTATTTCCAACAAGTATGTCGCTGAAGTTAACACTATCAGCATCTGTATATTTGAGAATTAGATCCTGAACCACGCTCCTTCGCCGCCGTTCAGGATGACGAAAGTCTGTTACTTGCTTTGCATCTCTTGCCACCACGCGTCATCGGCGATGATTTGACCTTCTTCATCGAGTGGTGGGTAAACGAGCCCTTTTCGTTTCGCGACCTTTGCCAGCACTGGGTGACCACGTTCAAAGAGAATACGGTTGATTGTCTCTTTAGGCAGAGCGCTTTCTTCTCGGTCGTACATGCCTGCGGCTTCACGTTGACGTTGCGCTTCATACAAAATTACGGCACTGGCAACCGATACGTTTAGTGACTGCACCATGCCCACCATTGGGATAATAATGTCTTGTTCGGCAAGCTGTTTGGCTTGCTCCGAAGCGCCAACTTTTTCACTGCCTAAAATGATTGCCGTTGGTCTGGTGTAGTCGATCTCGCGAAAATCGACGGCGGTGTCCGAAAGATTGGTCACCAAAACCTGCATACCTTGCGCTTTGAGTTCGGTAATCGCAGTTTCAATCGAATCGTGAGTATCCACTTCAACCCAGTTACGCGCGCCAGCTGAGGTATGGCTCAGCGTACGCATTTTGTCTGGCCAAATTGCGTGAACTTTGTGTAAGCCTGTCGCGTCAGCGGTGCGGATCACAGCAGAGACGTTGTTTGGCTTATGTACTTCTTCGAGACAAAGTGTCAGATCAGTTTGGCGAGTTTTTAGGACTTGGTGAATACGGTTGTAACGTTCTAGGTTCATATTTATTGAGGTATAAAAAATCGCCACCTAACAGAGTAGGTGGCGATAGAGGTTAGTTCTTTCTGCGTCTGACTCGGGTTGCTTGAGGCATTGCCTTAATCTTACGCATGATACCAGCAAGGTGGACACGATCTTTCGTCGTCAACAGCACAGTCACAGTGTATAGACGACCATCACGTTCTTCCGTTGAAAGGCCATGAATGTTTGATCCTGTTTTCGAGATCACGTTGGTCAGTTCTGCAAGAGCACCTTGGTTGTTAAGCATGTCGACTTTAAGTTCAGCAATGAACTCTTTATCGTAGTCTTCAGACCAAGCGACAGCCATATAACGGTCTGGCTCTTTCTGATAACCACGAACGTTCGGACATGTTTCTCGGTGAACAACCAAACCACGACCAGGCGATACGTGAGCAATAATGTGATCATCTGGGATAGGATGACAACAATTTGCAAACGTCAGCAATAAGCCTTCTGCGCCACGAATCGGAAGCTTCTTCTTCGAGTCCGTTGGGATTGAACTTGTTGTCGTGAGCTCTTCGGTGTCACCAAGGAGACGACGTGCAATCACAATGCTCATCAACTCACCCAATCCAATAGCAGCCAATAAATCATCGATGCTTTCTAGGCGAAGATCATTCAAGACTTCTTGGATATTTTCTGGATAAATTGAATCAATCGAGTGACGGCCAAGTGCGTGATTAAGTAGGCGACGACCTAAAGTAATCGACTCTTCACGACGCATCGTTTTCAGTACTTGTCGAATCTTAGTGCGGGCACGAGAAGTCACGACATAGTTTAGCCATGCCGCATTCGGACGCGCACCAGGGGCACTGATAATTTCCACCGTCTGACCGTTTTTCAATGCCTTACTCAATGGGTAAGGGTTACGGTCAACACGAGCACCAACACAAGAGTTGCCTACATCGGTATGTACGGCATAGGCAAAGTCGACAGCCGTTGCGCCTAAAGGTAGTTCAACGATACGACCTTTTGGTGTGAAGACGTAAATCTCATCTGGGAAAAGATCGGATTTTACGTTTTCAATGAATTCGAATGAGTTACCCGCGCTTTGTTGTAGCTCTAACAGGCTTTGCATCCAACGCTGAGCTTTCACTTGCGCAGTGGTGCCAGACTTGTCGCCTTTGTCTTTGTAAGACCAGTGTGCCGCGACACCTTTGTCCGCCATTTGATCCATATCTTCAGTACGGATCTGAACTTCAACAGGTACGCCGTGAGGGCCAACCATGGAAGTGTGTAGCGATTGATAGCCGTTCGCCTTTGGTACCGCGATGTAATCTTTCATGCGACCAGGACGTGGCTTATACAAGCTGTGTACTTGGCCTAAAACGCGATAACAAGTATCAGCGGTATCAACAACGACTCGGAACGCATAGATATCCATGATGGTGTGAAAGCGCTGTTCTTTGGTTTTCATCTTGTTGTAGATAGAGAACAGGTTTTTCTCACGACCAACGACGCGAGCATTCAAGCCAAAATCTTGCAGACGGCCTTCTATTTCGCTGTGAATGCGTTGGATCATCTCTTTACGGTTACCACGTGCGGCTTTAACCACTTCTTTCAGTACGCGGTAGCGGTTGGGATATAGCGCCTCAAAGCCCAACTCTTCGAGTTCGGTTTTGATATTGTGAATACCAAGACGATGAGCGAGGGGCGCGTAAATTTCTAACGTTTCACGAGCAATACGACGCTTTTTATCTGGTCGAAGCGCGCCAAGCGTACGCATGTTGTGCGTGCGGTCAGCCAGTTTGATCAGAATGACGCGGATATCTTGCACCATGGCCAGAACCATCTTACGAAAGTTCTCAGCCTGAGCCTCTTTCCTATCGCGGAATTTGAGTTTGTCCAGTTTAGATACACCATCAACCAATTCTGCGACAGTGTTGCCGAATTTCTCTTCGAGATCTTCTTTAGTTACATCACAGTCTTCAATGACGTCATGCAGCAAAGCAGCTTGGAGGGTTTCGATATCAAGGCGCATTTCGGCCAAGATTCGAGCCACAGCGACAGGGTGGATGATGTATGGTTCACCGCTAGAGCGGGTTTGCCCTTCATGGGCATCTCTCGCTACCACATAAGATTGACGCAGAGCCTCAATCTGAGGCTCTGTTAGGTATTCTTGGGCAACGTCTTTGAGGCTATCGAATAGATACAAATTATAGGCCCGGGAGGTTGTTGAATTCTAAAGTCAGAATTAACGGTTGTGAGCGATGCTGCTTACTGCCGCTAGCTCTGCCGCTTCTTGCTCTTGCTGTTCTTGACGTTCACGAGCGTCTAGAACTTCTTTAGTAATTAAACCTTCTTCGATTTCGCGTAGAGCGATAACCGTTGGCTTATCGTTCTCTTCTGGCACTAGTGCATCTTTACCGCCAGTTTGCATTTGACGAGCGCGGCGAGCCGCAATCAGTACTAGGTCGAAACGGTTGCCAACTTTTTCAACAGCGTCTTGAACAGTTACGCGTGCCATGAGGACTCCAAATAGTTAACTAAAATTTTAGAATGACGAGAAAGTATACAACCTAACTACTTTATTTACTAGCAATTAGACAAGCCACCGTTTGTGGACTTTCTCAGGTAGTTTATTGTGTTTTTCGCATTGGGCAAAAAACGGGAAATTCTTTATGTTTTACAGCGTGACTTTTTTGAAGTTACTCTGCTAACAACGCGTCAAGCATACCTTTATATTTAGCAGCTTGCTTTTCTTCCTTCAATCTTTCAGCACGCAAGATAGCTTTAAAATCCATCAAAGCGGTATCAAAATCGTCGTTTACGATCACGTAGTCGTACTCGTTGTAATGAGAGATTTCCGACTTGGCTTCAGCCATACGCTTTGCGATCACTTCATCGCTATCTTGACCACGAGTGTTCAAGCGACGCTCTAACTCACCGTTTGATGGTGGCAGGATGAAGATGCTTTTGGCTTCTGGCATTTGTTCACGGATTTGGCGTGCGCCTTGCCAGTCTATATCTAGAAAAACGTCGATACCTTTATTTAGTGTTTCTTCAATCCATACACGAGATGTGCCGTAATAATTACCAAACACTTCTGCGTATTCTAGGAAGTCACCTTTAGCGATCAGGGCTTCAAACTCATCTTTCGCTACAAAATGGTAGTGGACACCATTTTCTTCACCAGGTCGCATGTTGCGCGTGGTGTGAGACACAGACACTTTCATTGCGTAGGTTGGGTTGCGTTCCAACATCGCTGAGATCAAGCTAGATTTACCTGCGCCGCTAGGTGCAGATACGATATAGAGAGTACCTTTGCCCATTGTACTGTTCCACTTTTGATTGGATTGATTGAGTGCCGAAGGAAAGTTCGACATTCTTATAACGATAGCACTGGCATTGAGAAATCAACCACCAAAGGGGTGGATATTGGTGATAATCCCGCCAGAAAAATGGAGGCGAAGAGTATCATGATCTCTATTTTGTTACCAGTTGATCTTTCTGTCTGTGATCGTCCCAGATGAAATAGTTACTTACGCCAGAGTGTTCCTAAACAGCGAAGAAGGAGCGTGGTACAGGACTTACCATCCGCGCACTCTGTTATTAAAACCATTTCTACAGCCATTTAGTGTGCTGATTTTAGGTTTAGAGTCCCGATTTGGCTTGCGTGAGTGACTCTGGTTAAAAATAGGGGTTAACAATGATAAGACGGAAAAAAGGGGAAGCTTTCACTTCCCCAGGCGTGCGACTGACTCACACTTAATCTTCGAATTATCCTTGAGACTCTAGGAAATTTATCCAAGGGCTAACGGTTGACCTGAATTTTGGCGATTGAGCCGCACCTTTCATTGCCTGTAAGGCCTTTTGTGGTTGCTTAAGCTCGAAATAGGCCATCCCGCGAATGTATTCAAGTTCTGCCTTTTGCTCTTTAGAGGCACTGGATGCCGCGCTTTCTACAAAACGAGTTGCTTCAGAATACTGCTTGTCTTGTATCATTAAGCGAGCAATCTGAATTTGCGTTTTAGCAGAAGGAGCGAGGTTATATGACTTTTTATAAGCGAGAATTGATTTATCTAGCTCTTTAGCTTGCTGCCAGAAACTGGCTAGGCGGTCATAGTTTTCCTTCGTCTTTTCAATGTTTCCAGCTGCCATTTCCTTTTCAAGAGTTTTGGCTGCTTTATATGGAATACCTTGATAAGCCAAGAAGTTTACAAAGCGTAAATATTCCTTCTCTCCTTCTAGTTTCCCCATTTTGTAAACCATTTCTAGGGTGGCTAGAGAGTTGCGCTCTTGACCTAGCTCCATGTAGACACCAGAAAGTTGCATCCAGTAACGCTTTTTCTGAGGGTACTTTGAAGTCAGAGTTTTGAGTACACTGGCAACGCTTTTCAGCTGGCCTAACTCGTAGTGAGATGCAACGAGAATTAAGTACCAAGACTCACTTGGGCTCTTGCTCATCGCGATGGCTTTTTTGGTTGGCGGGATTGCATTTCTGTAATCTTCCAACTGAACATAAGCGCTCGCTAACGTGATATAAGCATGAGCTTGAGGCTTCTCTTTGGTTGTTTCTGCAACCTTGAACCATTCCTTCATCGTTTTTACAGACAACGTATACTTTTCTTCAGCTAGGTAAAGCTGAGCCAAGCTGTAGCGAACTTGTTGAGCAACAGGAACGGGAAGCGCGTCGAGCTGTAATGCTTCGGCAAAGTATTTTGCTGCTTGCACATAATTGTCTTGTAGCGAATACAAAAAGCCAGTCTGCTGAAGTAAAACTGCTCGGTCGTATTTTTTCGAACTTGTGCTTTCTAAAGCGCTTGCTAGTTTTTCTTTCGCTGCTGAATATTTTTCAGTTGCGATCAACTCTTGCACTTTGTTAACGGTTCGAAATGTCCGATCTGATAACTGAGGAGCTTCTTTTGCCATCGTAGGAGCGGCCATTGCCACTCCTGCGAAGAGAATTAAAGAAGCCACTTTGCTTTTCCATAAACTTTTCATCGTGACTCCTTAATTGGTTGAGAACTCTATTTCTTGCGATAGGCGCGAGCTAACAGGTTTCCCGTCAACCAATTTTGGTTTAAATGTCCATTTAGAGACTGTTTTTCTTGCCGCTCGACCGAGGCCTAAGCGTCGTGGTTGCTCTTTAAGAACTTTGATGTCCTCTACGGCACCACGTGCGTTGACAGTAAACTCTAATAAGACGACCCCTTTTTCTATTCCTGCTTTCGCAGCCTTCCTAGGCATTTGAGGTTGGAATGTCGCTAGAGGTGTTGGACCTCCGCTACCCGCGAGTTGCGCACCTCCACCCTGGCTATAATGTCCAAGCACCGAACCACCTGTAACATTTACGGGTAGGTCAAGCTTTGGCATATCCATTGGGGTCTGCTCCATCACCGGTTTTACTGTCGCTGTCACTTTCATTTCTGGCGGCGGCGGCGGACGCTTAGGCGGTGGTGGCTTTGGAAGTTCGCGTTTTTTCTCCTGTATTTTTTCGTCTGGTTTAATGCGAATAAACTCGACCATACGCAGGTCATCATTCGACACTAACTCGTGGCGCTCTTTGTTTACTAGCTTGTCCATCCCCCAGAACAACCCGAGGGAGACAATGAGCGCCAGTGCAATTGAGGCCAGATACCGCATAAGCTTAATCCTTATTGGTTGCGGCAATGGAGATGCTTTCTACACCTGCCATTTTGATCTGGTCCATAACCTTCACGACTACGCCAGCATTTGCTTCAGTGTCGGCTTGGATAACAACTGCGCCATCAGGGCTTTCTGCACGAAGACGTTCAATATTCGCGCGAACCGCGTCCACTTCGATGCGGCGTTTATCAACCCAAACATCACCCGCCGCACCAACTGCGACCATGATGTTACCTTTTTTCACGGTTTGCGCAGAGCTTGCTGTCGGGCGGTTTACTTCTAGACCAGCTTCTTTTACGAACGATGTTGTTACGATAAAGAAGATCAACATGATGAATACGATGTCGAGCATCGGTGTCATATCGATAGCGGTTTCATCACTGCTATCACTGCTATAGCGTCTTTTCATGACCTATACCTCTAATTCCATTTACTCAGGCAATATGCTTTAGCTTATCTTCCAGCTTTTGCGTTGTGATTTTGGCTAAATGATCAAGACGTGAACTAAAGAACAGTCCTGATAGAGAAGCCACCATCCCGGCTAAAGTTGGGATTGTTGCCTTTGAGATCCCCGAGGCCATTGCTCGAGGGCTTCCTGTTCCTGTTACCGCTAAGATGTCGAATACTTGGATCATGCCAACAACGGTGCCGAGCAAACCCAGTAAGGGACAAAGCGCAATCAACACTTTCACGATTGGCAGGCCCTTTTTATTCTCAATGTCCTGACGAGAAACAATTTCTTGTCGGATCATCTTAGCGTTCCAGCTCTGGTGCTCTGAGCGCCCCTGCCATGAGCCAACGGCTTTTTTCATGGCTTTTGGAGCGACGGCAGCAAAATAGAACCAACGTTCTAACAATACTGCCCACAGCATAAAGCTGAGGATGAAGATGGCGACGAGTACATCGCCACCCATTCCCAAGAAGCGCCTAATTGATTCAAGTTCTCCAACTAACCACCACATAACGCCTCCTTAGCTTTCGGCTTTATGTAGTTTTTCCTGATAGCGAGCGATGAAGCCTGCACTCTGTTCTTCAAGAGTTTGAACCAAACGACGACCTTTACTGTGTACGATGGTGTAAAGGAACAGCAATGGAATTGCGACAACCAGACCTAGCATGGTTGTAACAAGAGCTTCAGAGATACCGCCAGCCATTAGCTTAGGATCACCTGTACCAAATAGTGTGATTGCTTGGAACGTACCGATCATACCCATAACCGTACCCAGTAGACCTAGAAGTGGTGCTACAGAAGCGAACAGTTTGATTGAGCTGATAAAGCGTTCAATGCTCGGTGCGTTACGTAGGATGATTTCGTCCAGTTTCGCTTCAAGATCTTCAAGGTTGTCACCTTTGTGCTCTTGGTAAGCCTGGATAACTTCACCCAGAGGGTTACCAGGAATCACGGTTTCTGATTTCGCTTGCTTACGCATTTTACCGCCAATCACTTGAAGGCGTAGGAAGCAAACTAGAGCAATGATAGCGCCAACTGCACCCATACCAAGGATGACGTAACCTACAATGCCTCCTTGATCAATACGTTCTTGAACGGTAGGGCTTTGTACAAGTAGAGACAGAATTACACCACGGGATGGGTCAATAAACAGTGGCTCATAGCTGTTTGACGCTGACTCAAAGCCCGCAACATGACGTGTAATATTGGTGCGAGGCTGTCGAGAGAGTTCTTCGAACTTACCTGTTTGAGGTACATAAGTAACGTACTTACCATCGGCAATCGCGTTAAATTCACCGACAAGAGTAACATCGCGAACCGCTTCTTTACCTTCGCCATAAACAACCGTTGCTTGGGTTGTTGCTGTCTCGCCTGAGGCAACCACTTGTTGAAGAATGGTATGCCAGAATGCTTCTAGCTCTTGTGTTGATGGCAGTTCTTTACTTTCAGCCAGTTTCGTTAGTAGAGCGTCACGCTCTGGGAACTGAACTGCGTTTTGAGAGGCTGCAAATAAGCCTTTAAACTCGCCCGCATATTGGCGGACCACACCAAACATTTCGCCCAAAGTACCAGATCGAACACGTAAGGTTTCTGTTAGTTCAGTCAGCTGCTTATCGTTTTCATCAAATGTCGCTTTAAGTTGATCGCCCAGTGCTTGCTGTGAAGCTAGCTCTTCACGAGCCTGTTGCAATAATGCTGCTTGCTTATCTCGGTTGTTCTTGAACTCAGCTTCACGGGCTTTGTTCTCTTTTGACTCAACGATGCTTTCTGATTTTACGTTTTTGAGTAGTTCAGATAGGTTTTTAGGCGTTTCTGCTTGTACGCCTGAAGCCATAAATAAGCTCGCTAGTAGACCAGCGGCTAGAGTTTTGAATCCTTTCATCTCTTATTCCTCCCCAGCATATACAGGCAATTTGATTAGCGCTGGTGGCGCTTGCTTCTTCGCGATTCGAAGGCCTTGCTGTACCGCTATGCGGTAGCTTTCCGGCAATGTTTCCCATTGACGTGTTTGTTGGTTCCACATACCTGTCTCACCACCGTCTGGAGATTGGAATAAAAGCGCCGTGCGACCAATACGTAGGAAATCGTAAGTCACGGTTTCCCCATTTCTATCTAGGCTAGCTTTGTAAGATTCAATTGAGCGAGAGAAGCCTTCTTCAATTTGGTAGGCTTCCATCACTTTACGGAATTTCTCAGAAGTCGTTACGTCGGCGCGATCCATGAGACGACGCAGTTCTCGGACACGTTTATTACGTTCTTTTTTCTGGAAAGGCAGATCGAGAGTCACAAACTCATCGAGTGCATCGATCATTTTAAGTGTTAGTGGCACTACTTCTGTTGCCGTTTGATCGATCTGAGCAATTTGGTTATTTAATGAGTCCAATTCACCTTGCTGTGATTGAACCATACGATTAATTTGCTCGTTGTAGACTTTCATGCTGTCGATTTGACGTAGTAAGCCTTTGTATTCTGCCAACATGCCTTCAGTACTTTCGGCATAATTGTCGATTTTTTGTTGCGAAGCTTCTGAAGATTGATTTGCTTTTGCTTGTGTGGAAACGACAGCACCAGAGTTGGCCGCTATAGAGCTACTACTGATAGTAAGCAATGCTGCAGCTATGGCACTGAGACCAAATTCCTTGAATTTCATGGTTGCATCCTTGTCAGTGTTTTAGTCAGTCGAAAAGGGCGCGGAAAACCCGCGCCAAATATTTTTTAGAAGTCGTATGATGCCTCGACGTATAGCTGACGTCCGATTGGATCGTCATACCCAGTTGCATAGAATGGAGAGGTATCGCTTAGAGGATCTGCAGGCGGTACTTTGTCAAACATGTTGATAGCACCAAGAGTTACACGACCACTCTCGTTGAATTGGTAAGAAGCCGTTAGGTTCCACGTTGTCATACTAGCGATTTCTGCTTTGTAACCCGCTTTTTTAGCAGAATCACAGTCATCAAAGTAGTAACGGTTTGCGTAGCTTGAACACATACGGTCGCGGTATTTACCAAATAGGTTGATAGCGACATCTTCATATGCCCAGCCAAGATTTAACGTTGCGGTGTATTCAGGCATGAAATCTCTTTCATCCGTTACAGGCTCGCTGTCGTTTTCTTGATATTCAGCAATCAAGATCTTCGTTACAGCAACACGCGTGTTAAATGAACCGAACTCATTAGTGTCGTATGCGTATTTGATCGCTAGGTCAATACCAGAACGCTCTTCATACGACTGGTTCACTGGACCATAGGATACCGACTTGATGGTGCCATCTGGGTTACGAACGACTTCAGTACCTGGGTATTTACCTGGATCGTTAATTACATCTTGGTAAGTTGGTGCAGTTACGACGTCTTCCATTTTGATGTGGTACCAGTCAACGGTTACACCAAGATCATCCACAGGCTCCCACGCTAGGCCCAAGTTAATGTTTGTACTTGTTTCTTCTTTCAGCTCTGAGTTAGGGCCATTAAGCGTATCGAAGTACTGAGTATCACACTCTGGGTACTTATCTTTATCTTGTGGGCCGCTACCACCAGCGTTGGCACAAAGCACAGGGTCAAAACCAGAACCAAAGCCTCGAGTTTGATCACCAAATAGTCGCTTCAAGTCTGGAGCTCGGAAGCCTAGACCGTAGCTACCACGTAGCAATAGGGTGTCAGTAGGACGGTATGCTAGGGCTACTTTAGGAGTGAATGCGCCGCCAGTTGCCGAGTCATCGAAGTAGTGGTCGTAACGACCAGCGACAGTCATTTCTAAATCTTCAATGATAGGAATAAGAGCTTCAACACCAAGACCAATCTGATCGCGGTCACCGCCGCCTGATGTTCCACCTAGACCAGAGAAACCACCAGCTGCTGTTGTAGCATCAATCGTCTCATTGTAGTCAGTACGGTTCCATTCACCATAAACAGCAAAGCCAGACATACCTGCAGGAAGTTCAACCAAATCACCAGCCAGTGAGCCGTTAACAGAGTAAAGCTTTGAGTAAGCTTCTTTGCTTGAAGTGCCGCTGTATTTGTCTACAACGTCTTGTGAGATAGGCCCTAGAAGATCGACATCACCATTTTGTACAGCTTGGTCGAGAGTTAGAAAGATTGCTGGGTTGCTTGTTTCAACGCTTTGCTCAGAGTAACCAGCGGATAGGTCCCAATCATACGTATCAGCAAGCAGGCCGTTCAAGCCTAAGGTTAAGCCAAAAGAATCGGCTTCAGTGTTACTTTCGCGTGGTCCAAATTCGACCATACGGCGAGTGTATTCGCCTTCGCCGCGGAAGTGAGTGGCATCAACTTCAACGCTGTAAGGGTTAGGTTCGAATTCAGATTCTGTAGACTTGTAGCCAAAACGGGCTTCTGCCATGGCAGTGACATTGTCGTTAATGTCCATTTCACCACGTAAAAGTAGGTCTACTTGTTTGTTTTCTGGTTTTAATGTTCGGTACGCAGAGCGGTTAACACCACACTTTCCATCCGCTCGTTCAATCGCGGCATCACCAACGACTTCTTTACATGAAGAACCAGCATCAGCTGGTGTTAGAAGTGTTCCGTTGGCGCCTTCAAAGTTTGCACCGTAGCTAGAGTAGCCACTTAGCTGAGAACGGCTAGAACCGTCATCGCCAGCCCAATCATCTCGGTCAGATTGCTTTAGCATTTCGTTGCCCGCAAATTGGCCAACGAAGAGAATACGTTTGTCGTCAAAGTTTTTGCCAGCTACAACGTCTAAACGACCATTTTGGTAACCACCATCCGTCGCGTCACCCGCGCGTACTTTTACAGAAACGCCATCAAAGTCTTTCTTTAAAATGAAGTTTACGACACCACCGATTGCGTCGGAGCCGTAGATAGCAGAACCTGAGTCGGTCATTACTTCAACACGCTCAATAGCGGCGACAGGGATTTGGCCGATATCTTGGAAGTTAGATGTACCATCTTGTGCTAGCGGGTATTGAGGAAGACGACGGCCATCAATAAGAATCAATGTGCGTGACGCGCCAAGGCCACGTAAGTTGACTGACTGCGCTGCTGGTGTAAACGAGAAAGAGTCTGTTTGAGCCATTACACCACCTGTGTTTTGGGTCAAACTGTTCAATACGTCTTGCGCGCTGTTAAAGCCTTTAGACTCAATGTCTTTACTATTAATAACAGTAACTGGTGAAGGACCTTCCATATCCGTCGTGGAGATACGCGAACCAGTAACTTTCATCTTTTGAAGTTTTTCAACTTGCTGCTCTTCTGCCAGTGCTGTTGCTGGGGCTGCAACTGCTGCTGTCCCCAAAGCAAGGCTTATCGCAACAGATAAAGCGGTTGTGTTTTTATACATCCTTGTTGCTCCGATTATTATTATTTCCTATGTCTGGCCGCATAGCGGCCAAATGTGACGTTAATATTTCGTTAACGTTCGGCCAATGTATAACCGAGATGAAAAAAGGAAGTCAAACCAGTGGTAAACGGGGATGCTTAAATGTAAAAAAGATGTAAATAACCAGGCTTTATTTAAAAGGCGGAATAAAAAACCGAATAAAGTTTATGAATCGAGATTAAATTTCAATAAAACACCGTATTTTGTGTTTCTTATAAACTTTAATGACTTATCTTGCCTATGGTTTTTTAGTGGGTAATTGAATCTGGAAAAAGATATTTTTCCAGTGAATTATTCTGAGATGAGTTTTATATCGAATCCATACTTTGTTAGCTCGAACTTATTAGGTGGTATCAAAATATGATACCCATTGCGGTTAAAGGGCTCACTCGTATTTTTAGGTCAAATATAACCTTGGATTATGTGTCTATTTATGTGTGTAGGGTGCATTTTTATGTAGGGTTTTGGCTCTAAACAGCCTAGATTGATATTCTGTATGAATTATTTTTGTGGTTTTTTATAATTTTTTACAAAAACATTTCTGTTTTTCGACATCGAAGGAAGTTTGTCATGTTTTGGTTTCAAACACTTGAAGCTGATGTGGATTCAAGATAAATATGACGCTGAAATTATTGCAGTAGTAGAAAAGTCTAGCTCTTGAGGCGCAGGGAGTGTGCTTCAACAGTTTTAGTTACTACGAGATAAATATGCACCATTTTGGGCGGAAAATACCCTCTTTCACTCCGTTTGAACTGGACAGTAGACAAGGAGCAAGTTGTATATGCTGTCGTACTTTTTACGCCGTTTGGCGTTGGTTATCCCAACGTTTCTCGGGATAACTATTCTCATCTTTGCTATCACTCGTTTCGTGCCTGGCGGACCTGTTGAACGCATGTTGTCACAAATGCAGTCCCAGGGGGACGGCGCCGCATCAATGACGTCTGCGGGTGGTAATACGGCCCTTTCTGACGATCAAATCGCGGAGCTGAATGCGTTTTATGGCCTGGATAAACCAGTAACGGAAGCGTACGTCGAGTGGTTAAGTCGTTTGGTAATGCTAGATCTTGGCGAGTCGACGCGTTACTACGAGCCTGTTTCGGACATGATCGCAGAGCGTTTGCCAGTGTCGTTGTTTTATGGCGGCATGACCTTCTTTATTAGTTATTTTATCTCGATTCCTCTTGGTTACTATAAGGCGCTCAAGCACGGTTCTGTGTTTGATTCCGCTTCTTCAGTACTCATTTTCGTAGGCTACGCGCTACCAGGTTATGTGGTGGGTGTATTGCTGATCACGTTATTTAGTTATCACTTGGAATGGTTTCCGATGGGAGGCTTTGTCGGCGATGACTTCGACGATTACGAAACCTTCTTTGAACGCGCTAAAGACATTATGTGGCATGCGGTGTTGCCTTTGATCTGTTACCTCATTGGTGATTTTGCCACGCTGACGATGACAATGAAAAATAACCTGATGGAAAACCTTTCCTCAGATTACATCCGCACCGCAATTGCGAAAGGATTACCTTTCAAAAAAGCAGTTCGTAAGCACGCGTTGCGTAACAGCTTAATTCCAATCGCGAGTCACTTTGGTAACTCTTTGTTGTTCTTCATGACCGGTGCTTTCCTGATTGAAGTTATCTTCAATATTGATGGTATTGGCTTATTGGGTTACGAATCAATCATGGAGCGTGATTACCCTGTTGTTATGGGTATTGTCGCCATTAATGCGTTGTTACTGCTCATTGGTAACATCATTTCAGATATTTGTGTTGCTTTAGTCGACCCACGTGTGAAGTTTGGAGCGTAACATGATTAAAGTTAGTCCATTAACTCAAAAGAAAATTCGTCACTTTAAAGAGATCAAACGAGGCTATTGGTCGTTTGTTGCTCTTTCTATCATGTTGATCCTTTCTCTATTCGCCGAACTTTTGATCAACAGTAAAGCGCTAGTCGTCAAGTACGATGGTAGCTACTATTTTCCTGTTGTCAGTGACGTACGTTTAGGTAGCGAATTCGGCCAAGAGTCATCCAGTGAAGCCGATTATCGTGTACTGCAAAAAGCGTTTGAGGCTGAAGGGGGCGACAACTTTGTTATTTTGCCGCTTGTGCCGTGGAACCCATATGAACAAGATTTTAGTGGTGATTTCCCGCCAACAGCACCTAGTGCCGAAAATAAGCATTATTTAGGTACAGATGTGATAGGTCGCGATATTTTGGCGCGACTCGTCTACGGATTCAGAACGGCGATGGGATTTGCGTTGCTTACGATGGCCATTTCCTACGCGATCGGTACTGCAGTCGGTTGTGCTATGGGTTTTTGGGGCGGTAAATTTGACTTGTTTGTACAGCGACTTATCGAAATCTGGTCAATGGTCCCGTTTTTGTACGTCATTATGATTCTTGTCTCAATCGTTCAACCGACGTTTGCTCTCTTTGTCGCTATTAACGTGCTTTTCACTTGGATGGGTATGACATGGTACATGCGGACCATGACCTATAAAGAAGCGGCACGAGAATATGTAATGGCTGCTCGTGCTTTAGGGGCATCGACCGGACGTATCTTGTTTAATCACATCTTGCCAAATACGATGGTGATGATTGTAACCCTAGCGCCTTTCACTATTGCAGCTAACATCACAGCACTGACTGCTCTCGATTACCTAGGATTAGGCTTGATGCCACCAACGCCAAGTTGGGGTGAACTACTGCAACAAGGTAAGTCAAACTTAGATTCGCCATGGATTGTTGCGTCAGTAGTGACTTCTATTGTTCTGGTTCTGGTAATGGTGACCTTTATTGGTGAAGCCATTCGAGCGGCTTTCGACCCGAAAAAATTCACACGCTATGTTTAAGCGAGCATTGTGAGCAAAACATAAAAAAGGGAAGTTTTATGAAGAAATTATTTTTAGCGTCCACGCTGAGCGCCCTGAGTTTTGGTGCAATGTCAGCAACGCTTCCGACCGACTTAAACTGGCAAACAAACTGGGATGAGCCTCAATATGGTTCGCCAGAAGCGAAACGTGGAGGGACTTATCGCACCTTTATGTCAAGTTTCCCGCAGACGTTACGTAGTGTTGGCCCAGATGCTAATGCAGGGCTACGTTCTTTTATCTTAGATGAAACACCAGGCTTGGTGGTCCGCCACCCAGATACTTTAGAGTTTATCCCTGAGCTTGCTAACGAGTGGGCGTTAGCAGGTGACAGCAAAACGGTCTATTTCAAACTCAACCCTGAAGCCAAATGGTCGGACGGCAAACCTGTGACTGCCGACGATTTCGTTTTCATGCTGAAATTTTATCGTTCCAAAGACATCTTGGAACCTTGGTACAACGATTACTACAACAAAACGATTGCGGATGTTATCAAGTACGACACTCATACGTTTGCTGTTAAGGCGGCGAAAGAGTTCAATCCGGAAGAATTGCTGTTACGAATGGGGGCGCTGCGCCCACGTCCCGCACATTTTTATGCTAATCCTTCAAAAGATGAAAATGGTGACGGTATACATGACAACTTTGTCCGCTACTACAATTTTAAAAGTGAACCAACGACCAGTGCATACTACCTAGATGACATTAAAAAAGGTAAAAGTGTTACCTTCAAACATGTCGGTGAAGACTGGTGGGGTTACAGCAATAAGTATTATCAACATCGATATAATGTCGACAAAATCCGCATCACAGTGATTCGCGACAGTGATATCGCGATGAAGCACTTTGAGAAAGGGAAGCTGGACGCATTTGGTCTTGTTTTACCAAGCTTATGGCATGATAAATCGAATACGGAACCTTACCAAAAGGGATACATTCAAAAGTTCTGGGGTTACAACCAATTTCCAGTTGGGGCTGGTGGTGTATGGATGAACACCGCGATGCCTTTGCTGGATGATTTAAACATTCGCAAGGGCATTACTTACGCGATTGACTTTGATGGCATGATAGAGAATGTCATGCGTGGCGACTACTCCCGTAAACCGAACCCGACCGGTTATGGTCATGGTAAATACACCCTACCAGATGCTAAGGCACCGAAGTTTGATCCCGCAAAAGCGGCCGAGGCATTCGAAGCCGCAGGCTTTAACAAAATTGGTTCTGATGGTATTCGTGTCAATGATAAAGGTGAGCGCTTAAGCTTCGAGCTGACCTACGGAACACCTGTTCATACTCCTCGTATTGCCTTTTTGCGTGAGCAAGCCAAGCTAGCAGGGCTGGATATTGAGCTCAAGTTAGTTGATGGCTCATCCATGTTCAAATACGTACGTGAGAAAAAGCACGATTTGGCTTTCTTAGATATGGGTACGTCTGAGATCCCAACGTATTGGGAGTATTTCCATTCAGTCAATGCGAACAAGCCGCAAACTAACTCTTTCACAAACTACAGCACGCCTGAACTGGATGAAAAGATCATCGAGTATCGTTTTGGCATGGATATGGATAAAAAGATCCAGCTAGGTCATGAGATTCAGCGTGACATCATTGATGCTCACGTTATCGTCCCAGGCTACATGGTTCCTTATGTCCGCTATGGTCACTGGCGCTGGTTAAAGTTTCCAGATAAGCCAATGAATCGCATGACAGAGGCGCTGTTCAGTGGTGCAATCATAGGCGATGGCACTTACTGGATTGATAGTGATATCAAAAAAGAAACGAAACAAGCGATGAAGTCAGGCAAAGCTTTTGAACCTGTTGTTGTCGTAGATGACACTTATAAGCTGTAAGGATTGGGTATGGAAAACGATGTAATCCTAAGTGTTAAAGATCTCGAAGTTGAATTTATCACCGATGATGGGCCAGTGAAGGTTCTGCATGGTGTGAACTTTGATGTGAGAGCTGGACGTACACTCGGTCTGGTGGGAGAGTCAGGTAGTGGTAAGAGCGTAACCTCAATGTCGATCATGGGGCTATTACCTAAGCCATATGGCAACATCATTAAAGGTGAAGTGAATTATCGCGGCACCAACCTAGTTGATTTGCCTGCGGAAGAGATGTACGCCATGCGTGGCGATCGCATTTCGATCATCTTCCAAGACCCAATGACGGCGCTCAACCCAGTGCACACCATTGGTCGTCAAATATGTGAAGTGCTTGAGCTCCATCGACCTGAGCTCGACAAAAAGGAGCGGGAGGCGTACTCGATTGAAATGCTGGCAAAAGTAAAAATTCCAATGCCAGAGAAGCGATTGAATGAGTATCCCCATAACCTATCTGGTGGTATGCGTCAGCGTGTCATGATCGCGATGGCATTGGCCTGTAAGCCGGATATTCTGATTTGTGATGAACCGACTACAGCGTTGGATGTTACGGTTCAGGCGTCTATCCTTGAACTGATGAACGAGCTTCAGGAAGAAACGGGCATGGCGATGATCTTCATCACTCACGATCTCGGGGTTGTGGCAGAAGTGTGTGATGATGTTGCCGTGATGTATGGCGGGCGTATTGTCGAAAAAGCAGAAATTTTTGAGTTGTTTGATAACCCACAGCACCCATATACAGAGCGTTTGATGGGGTTGATGCCGAGCTTAGATAATGAGCCAAAGCAGATGATCGATATCAAGCCTATTGATGCTAGTATGTTTGCCAGTTAACTGAGCAAAGTGAACCAGTCATAAAAGAGGATGTTATGGCAAAAGAAGTATTAAGAATTGAAAATCTTAAGCAGCACTTTGTTTCTGGTAAAGGGCTGTTCAAGAAAGGCTACACTATCAAAGCGGTAGACGGGGTTTCACTGTCTGTTTCTGAAGGTGAAACACTGGGGCTAGTTGGTGAGTCAGGTTGTGGTAAAAGCACCCTTGGTCGCACGATCTTAAAGTTATACGAGCCAACAGAAGGTAAGATTTTCTTTGAAGGTAAAGACATCACTAAACTGTCTGTTAAAGAGATGCGCTCGCTGCGTAAAGACATGCAAATCGTCTTTCAAGACCCAATGGAGTCACTCAATCAGCGTCATACCATCGGTATGATTCTGGAAGAACCGTTTGTTATTCATAAAATTGGCACGCCAACAGAGCGTAAACAATGGGTAAAAGAGCTTTTAATCAAAGTGGGATTACCAGAAACGGCAGTAAACCGTTATCCACATGAATTTTCAGGTGGACAACGGCAGCGTATCGGTATTGCTCGCGCGATTGCATTGAAGCCTAAACTACTGATTTGTGATGAATCGGTATCTGCGTTAGATGTGTCGGTACAGGCGCAAATCTTGAACCTATTGCTACAGCTGCAACAAGAAATGAACTTGGCGATCATATTTATCTCTCACGATCTCTCTGTGGTGAAACATGTCTCTGACAAAGTTGCCGTGATGTATTTTGGTAAAGTGGTAGAAGCAGGCAGCGCTAAAGAAATTTATGCAAACCCGCAAAACGAATACACCAAAAAACTCCTATCTGCGATTCCGATCACTCACCCTAAATATCGGAAGAAAAAGCGCGTAGCTGAAAAAAAGCAGCAAGTGGCGTAAGTGATGCCACAGGTCCTATAACACAAAAGCGCTCCGACAAATAAGCGGAGCGTTTTTATAAGCAAATGCCAGGACTTGGAGTCGATTCGCACTGATGTTTATTCTGATTGATTGAAGATCGTTGCATGCTAAACTCAAGGCCTATTTTCTTTGTTTGGATAATGGACCATGCCGTCGAATTTACCGAAATCCTTTAGTCGACCTTTCCTGAAAATCTTCCATATTTTGGAGGCGGTGTTATTAGTCTCTATTACCTTGGCGACGTTGTACGCCATGATGCAAGAGTTTGTGCACGTATTTGTAGAGAAGCGTGTCTTACTCACGGATATTCTTTTGATGTTTATCTATCTGGAAGTGCTCGCCATGGTGCAGCAGTTCGTGATGAACGGTAAAATTCCGGTACGCTATCCTATCTACATCGCGATGATGGCGATCGCCCGCTATATCACTCTCGGAATGAAAGAGCTGGATGCAGTTTTGGTTGTGTGGTTATCTCTGGCTGCGTTTATTTTGGCTGCGGCTACTTTGCTGATCAGAATTGGACATCATTATTGGCCCTACGTTGATAACAGTACCTTGGAAAAAGACGAATAAAAGAAAGCCCCGTATTAGCGGGGCTTTTTTGTTTCAATACTCGATGACTTTTAGATCATTCAATGTTTTGGATCTGCTCACGCATCTGTTCAATTAGAACTTTCAGTTCAACGCCCGATGCGGTGATGTCGGTGCTGATGGATTTCGACGCTAGCGTGTTCGATTCACGGTTGAACTCTTGCATCATGAAGTCCAGACGACGACCGACTGCGCCACCTTTTTTCAGAATGTTTGTGGTTTCTTTTACGTGAGAATCAAGACGGTCTAGCTCTTCTGCTACGTCTGATTTCTGTGCCAGAAGGATTAGCTCTTGCTCAACGCGAGATGGGTCTAGCTCTACTTTCGCATCTTCAAATTTAGAGAACAGACGCTCACGTTGCCACTCTAGTATTTCTGGCATGCGTGCGCGCACTTTCACAACTTCTGATGTGATCGCTTCGAGGCGTTGCTCAATCAGCGCCTTCATGTTCTCGCCTTCACGAGCGCGCGCTTCAATAAATTCATCCATTGCGCCATCAAATGCTTCTAGTAGCACTTTATTTACCGCATCCATGTCTTGCTCTGGCGTTTCCATTACCCCCGGCCATTGCATGACTTGAAATGGATTGATTCGGCTCAGTTCACCAGTCATGTGCATGACTTGTTCAGCGGCTTTAATTACCTGGCTAGCAAGCGCTTCATTGATGCTAAGCTCACCTTTTGCGGCAGGGTTTGCTTCAAAACGCAGATTACATTCTACTTTGCCTCGCGCTAAGCGCTTACGAAAGCGCTCACGTAAAACGGGCTCTAACCCGCGAAATTGTTCTGGCATGCGGAAGTATGTTTCTAAATAACGCTGGTTCACGCTGCGGATTTCCCATACCGCAGAGCCCCAATCGCCTTTTACTTCTTTGCGTGCATACGCTGTCATACTGTAAATCATCGAATTTTCCTGTCTTCATTTTTTGAAAATTACTTCAAGAGTGTATCATGCTGCGTCGATAGGTGCGCGGGATGTATGGATTGTTTATGTTGTGCCAGCGGCGTAACCTATGAATCCGGAATCGATTCCGTTATAATCTTCGCCCAACCAAATCGTCTTCTCCTCATATTTAAGGTAGATGCCCATGCGTCCAAACGATCGCAAGGCGGATCAAGTTCGCCCTATCAAAATTACTCGTAACTACACAGCTTACGCTGAAGGGTCAGTGCTAGTTGAGTTCGGTAACACCAAAGTGTTGTGTAATGCGACCGTCGAAGAATCTGTGCCACGTTGGCTAAAAGGTCAAGGTAAAGGCTGGGTTACAGCTGAATACGGCATGCTACCTCGAGCAACACATTCGCGTACTCGTCGTGAAGCGGCAAGTGGCAAACAAGGCGGCCGTACGATGGAAATTCAGCGTCTTATCGCGCGAAGCCTACGCGCTGTTGTCGACCTAAAAGCCATGGGTGAGTTCATGATCACCGTTGACTGTGACGTTATCCAAGCTGACGGTGGTACGCGTACTGCATCCATCAGCGGCGCAAGTGTTGCAATGGCCGATGCATTCCAACACCTAGTAGATAGCGGCAAGCTAAAAGCAAACCCAATGAAAGGCCACGTAGCGGCAGTTTCAGTTGGTTTGCTAGGTGATGATGTTCTGTGTGACCTTGAATACGTTGAAGATTCAGCGGCAGACACAGACATGAACGTGGTAATGACAGAAGAAGGCAAGATGATTGAAATTCAGGGCACCGCAGAAGGTGAACCGTTCAGTCACGAACAGCTGATGGCATTGCTCGAGTCGGCGAAAGTCGGCATTACGGAAATTGTCGCAGCGCAGAAGGCGGCGTTAGCCAATTGATTTAGATAGCTCCCATTATGGGGGCTATTTTTTTATCTCGACAATAGAGAAATGAATGATTGTCGAGAAGAGACACAAGAAACCAAGGACATAGAGAGAAAATAATGAAAGCATACCAGCGTGAATTTATTGAGTTTGCACTTGAGAAAGAAGTTCTTAAGTTTGGTGAGTTTACTTTGAAATCTGGCCGTAAAAGCCCGTACTTCTTTAACGCTGGTCTTTTCAATACTGGTCGTGACCTAGCGCGTCTTGGTCGTTTTTACGCAGCCGCGCTCGCTGATTCTGGCATTGAGTTTGATGTACTGTTTGGCCCGGCGTACAAAGGTATCCCAATCGCGACGACAACAGCAGTCGCGCTGGCGGATCACCACGATATCGACACGCCTTACTGCTTCAACCGTAAAGAAGCGAAAGATCACGGCGAAGGCGGTAACCTTGTAGGCTCTGCGCTTGAAGGTCGAATCATGCTAGTGGATGACGTAATCACAGCAGGTACTGCGATTCGTGAATCGATGGAAATCATCAAGGCGAATGGTGCAGACCTTGCTGGTGTGTTGGTTGCGATTGACCGCCAAGAAAAAGGCAAAGGTGAATTGTCTGCGATCCAAGAAGTGGAGCGTGACTTTGGTTGTGCAATCATCTCGATCGTTAGCCTGACTGACCTTGTGACTTTCCTTGAAGAGAAAGGCACAGACAAAGAGCATCTAGAAGCAGTCAAAGCATACCGCGCAGAATACGGCATTTAATTGGTTACTTTTTCTGAAAAAGTAAAAAGGGCAGATGGATATTCATCTGCCCTTTTTTGTTTTTGGATTCATCGCCTTGACCACTTACTTATAGCGAATGCCTTTCTCGACATGCTCATCTTGCATGGTTTTATAGCGTTTATGGAGCCACATCCATTGCTCTGGAGCGCGTAGAATGACTTCTTCCACATACTTGTTCATATAAGCGGCAGCGGCGACTTCGTCTTTTTGTGGATAATCGGCTTCAATGCACTTATCGGCGATGATGTCGTATTTTCCTTCGTCATTGCGAAACCCTGAGCCTGGGATGATCGCACATTTTGAGGTATACGCCAGAATGCTCGTGCCTGTTGTCGTACACGCATTGTCTACGGCAAAGAAGGGCACAAATACTGATTTTTTGCGACCGTAATCGTGATCCGGTAAATAGAACAGACGCTCACCGCTGCGTAAAACACGAATCATCTTTTTTACATCTTTACGATCAATCAGTTTATTGCCGTTATGTGTCCGTCCCCAATACTGGATAAAGTTATAAGCAGGATTATTATGTGGACGAAACGCGCCGTACCCGGCCACGCCTAACACGGCGAAAGCACGCGCAGTGATCTCTAGATTTAGAGCATGGACACAACAAAGTAGGACGCCTTTACCTTCTTTGGCTTTTTCACGCAGTGCGCCGAGATCTTTCTCGACGATCAGGTTTTTAAAGCGCCAAGTCGGCCAGAACCAAGTGATTCCGGTTTCTATCAGTGCCATGCCGGTATTTTTGAAGTTCTCTTCAACAATATGTTGAATCTCTTCAGGTGTTTTGTCTGGAAAGGCCAATTCTAAGTTACGCTGAGCAACGTGGACACGCTTTTTACCGTAGCGCATGCCAAGTTTACCGAGTGAACGACCTAATGAAAGCAGCAGCCGATAAGGAAGAATATTGACGAGGATGGCCAACAGACCAAAACCAAGCCATACGCCCCAGTTACGAGGGTGAAGAAGTGAAAGAGAAAACTCGGGCTGCGTGTATTTGTCTTTACTCATAGTCTTTTACTTTATTTGTGCACTCAAAAGCGCCCAGTACTCGTCAAAGTTTGCAGTCGGCTGGTATTTAAAGTCGCTACGCACAAAGCGGTTTAGGCTCCCCTCAACTTGTCCCAGAATTTGCGCGGCTAGGATGCGCTCTTCGACAGGGAAAGACTTCCCTTCACGAATCTTACGTTCACGCAGGATTTGGCGCAATTGTGTTTCTATACGCTCAAAGAGTTGATTGATGCGTTCACGTAGACGTTCATTTTCAAACATTAGAGCATGACCCGACAAAATGCGTGTCAGACCTGGGTTACGTTCAGAGAACGCCAAAATAAGGTGCATCACCATACGAATACGCTCTAATGTATCTTTTTCGTCGTCTAGAATACGGTTGATACGTGTCATCAAGGCTTCTTCAATGAACTCAATCAACCCTTCGAACATGCGCGCTTTACTTGGGAAATGACGATACAGCGCGGCTTCTGAAACGCCGACTTGCTTGGCCAGTTTTGCCGTAGTAATGCGTGAAGCGCCATCTGTTGATTCAAGCATTTCTGCCAATGCTTGTAAGATCTCTTCACGACGGTTGGATTTTTTACTGCCGGCCATTAGTTACTTCCTTTCAAAATACAAAGTTGAGCGGAGGGGATTATAAGACGCTATTTCGCCTCAAACTAGACCACTAAGGGTGGAATGGGAGATTTAACACCCTTAGTTGTCATTTTTGTACCAAATTTATGCCAGCTTTTGTAAAAAATTGGCAGGGTTTTCAAACGTTAGTTACATCAATTGATGCATTTTTTCGAGAATTTTAAAGCTCAATGCTTCTTTTGATTCTAAAGCGAGCGCAAGTTCACCTTCAGGCCAGTAAAGGGTAATTGCGTTGTCGTTGCTGTTAAATCCTTGCCCTGCAACCGAAACGTCGTTTGCACAGATCATATCGAGGTTTTTCTTTGTTAACTTGCCTCGAGCATAGGTCTCTACATCATTGGTTTCAGCCGCAAAACCGACGGTAAACGGACGCTTCTCCGTCATTGCTGCCACAGATGCAACAATATCAGGATTTTTAACCATATTAATGACCATTTCGTCGTTGTCTTCTGTCTTTTTCAACTTTTGAGACGCGATCGTTTGTGGGCGGTAGTCGGCAACGGCAGCGCAGCTAATAAAAGCATCATGCTGGTTTGCATGTGTCATAACGGCTTCGTGCATCTCTTGTGCACTGGAAACATTTATGCGCTCAACACCTACGGGCGTATTTAAACTGACAGGACCGCTCACGAGGGTGACTTTTGCTCCCATCTGCGCTGCGGCGCTCGCCAATGCATAGCCCATTTTCCCGGAGCTATGGTTTGTAATGTAACGCACTGGATCAATCGCTTCGCGAGTTGGTCCGGCGGTAATGAGTATCGACTTACCTTCTAGCAATTTTGGTTGAAAGAACTGTTCACATAGATGTACTAGCTGCATTGGTTCCAGCATTCGACCTGGTCCTACATCACCACAGGCTTGCTCTCCTGCCGCAGGGCCCCAGATGTGCATACCACGACGCGCTAACGTAGCGATGTTCTCTTGGGTTGCGATATTGCGATACATCTGTTGATTCATCGCAGGAGAAACAGCAACAGGGGAATCCGTCGCGAGCACGAGCGTAGTAAGTAAATCGTTCCCCATGCCTGCGGACATGCGCGCGATTAAGTCCGCGGTCGCGGGCGCTAATAGCACTAAATCTGCCCACTTGGCCAATTCAATATGGCCCATAGAGGCTTCCGCCGCTGGGTCTAATAAACTGTCTGAGACAGGGCGGCCCGAAACGGCTTGCATGGTTAAAGGGGTAATGAACTCTTTTGCTGCTTTCGTCATTACCACTTGAACTTGCGCTCCTCTCTCTATGAGGCGACGGGTTAGCTCCGCACATTTATACGCGGCAATACCGCCACTGATGCCGAGTAGAATTTTCTTTCCTGCTAGTGTTTGCATGTGAGATCTCCAATTTGATGACCGGATTTTAACACAATTCAAAGTCTGACCGCCCGAGCATATATAACGAGAAGATAATTCACATCAAACTCCAGAGTATTAATCTGACCGAGGAAGGGAAAATTCGCGCCTACCTCACAGACAAGTTGCGCGGAGTTTGCAAGTCTGAAAAGAAAAAGAGGTAGTGGAAACCATGGTGTTGAAAAGTCGAAACAAATTGCTGCTGATAACCCTAATTCCGTTGTTGTTGATCACCACGTTGATCTCAGTGGTGTATTACATCAACAGCAGTAAAAGTTTGGAAGCGGAGCTGGCAAGAGACAGGCAAGAGCTCATCGAAACGAAAGAGAAAGAGTTAAAAGCCTACATGATGATGGGTGTGACGGCGATAAAACCGTTATACGACGCGGATGTAAATGGAAGTAATAAAGAGGCAGCAAAAGAAATTCTGAAAGCCATGCGCTTTGAAAGCGATGGTTACTTTTTTGCCTACGACTCTCAAGGTGTGAATACGTTACATGCCATCAAACCTTCTTTAGAGGGTAAAAACCTTTACGACTTAAAAGATGAAAATGGGGTCGCAGTTATCGCGGGCTTGATTGATGCTTCTCAAAAAGGGGATGGGTTCCTCTATTTCTCGTGGCACAAACCGACCATTGACGCACAAGCGCCTAAGCTAGGCTATGCAGAATATCTATCGAAATGGGACTGGGTTTTAGGTACTGGTGTTTACATTGATGACATCGACCAGCAAGTTGCGATGCACAGAGAGTTAAAGACTCAAGAGCTAAAAGAGCATACATTATCTGCCGTGTTGATTTCCGTTATTGGATTGATCATTACCAGTGTTCTCACCAGTATCGTGGTGTCTAAAGGCATTCAGCCATTACAACATGTCGCGGCTTCATTGAAAGATGTTGCCGCAGGCGGTGGTGACTTAACGGCTCGTTTAAAAGTCGAAAGTCAGGATGAAGTCGGTGAAGTGGCGGCCGCGTTTAATGAGTTTATGGATAAGCTGCACCCACTGATGCAGGATATCCACCGCTCTGCGACGACAGTACAGACCGTTTCTCAAAGCCTGAACACTCAGACCAGCCAAGCGAGCGGTCAAATGCAGGACCACTGTTTAGAGACGGACAAAGTCGTGACTGCGGTGACACAAATGAGCATGACAGCCAAAGAAGTAGCCAGCAATACCAATGCGACTGCACAGGCGATTGAGGATGCCAACAGTCAAGTTACCGAAGCTCAGCGTGAAGTGGAACAAGCAATTGAAGGCATTACCGAGCTAGTGAGGGAGATAGACAGTACGTCAGATGCAATTTCTGAGTTGAGTTTACAAACCGAAAAAATAACCAAAGTGCTGGATGTGATTGGCGAGATAGCCGAGCAAACGAATTTGTTGGCCCTAAATGCGGCGATTGAAGCGGCTAGAGCGGGTGAGCAAGGCCGAGGGTTTGCCGTCGTTGCGGATGAAGTTCGCTCGTTAGCCAGTCGTACGCAAAATAGTACTCATGAAATTGGTGACATGCTTAAGCAGCTGCAAAATGGTGTATCAAGAGCGGTCAGTACAATGTCGGTGAGCCAAAAACGAGGTGTAAAAACGGCGGAAGAATCGGCGCTCATTCAGCAATCTCTTTCTGGTGTTCATCATTCTATCGGAACAATTCGAGATATGGGTATTCAAACCGCGTCTGCCGCCGAAGAGCAAAGTGCGGTTGCAGAAGACATCAACCAAAACTTAGTGGCTATTCAACAGATCGTGAACAACATTAATGAGACGTTGCAGCATGCCGAGTCAATCAGCACGCAGCTATCACAATCTGGAACAGAAATTCACGGCTTGGTTGGCAACTTTAAACTCTGATGAACTGTTAAGTTGCATTGAAAGCACTGATGGTACGAAGAAAGCGAAAGTCATACTCGACTTTCGCTTTTTGTTTTGTGGAATAGGGGCACTTTCCATATAAAGAGACATCAGATGATACTGAAAGCTATGCCAACTGAGTCCATGCCCAGGGAGAAGCTGCTGCAACGAGGACCGCAAGCATTGACCGATGCTGAGCTACTGGCTATTTTCTTGCGCACGGGCACCCACGGAATGAACGTAATTGAACTTGCAGACTTCCTTATTCAAGACTTTGGTTCGCTAAGACAACTATTTTCAGCATCAGAGCAAGAGTTTTGTCGTCATAAAGGGTTGGGACAAGCCAAGTATGTTCAGTTGCAAGCGGTACTAGAAATGACGCAGCGCTATTTAGCGGAAACGCTAAAGCGTGGTGACGCCTTAACCAGTCCCGACCAAACTAAGTTATATCTGTCTTCTATTTTAAGGGATCGGCAAAGAGAGGCTTTTTATATTCTTTTTCTCGATAACCAGCACCGAGTGATAAAAGATGAAATTTTATTTGAAGGAACGTTGGATGCCGCGTCGGTTTATCCGAGAGAAGTCGTCAAGCGAGCTCTGCATCATAATGCGGCGGCTTTGATTTTGGCGCACAATCATCCTTCAGGCGTTGCTGAGCCGAGCCAAGCTGACAGAAGGATTACAAGGCGTCTCACCGACGCATTAGCATTGGTGGATATTCGTATTTTGGACCATTTCGTCATCGGAGATGGGGAAAGTGTCTCTTTTGCTGAAAGAGGCTGGATATAACTGTGCGTTTTTTAGGTTGTTAGTTGCTAAAAATCTGCTATCATCCACGCCACTAAATTTTTAACTGAATTCAGCTTGGACTGCTAAAAAAATCTGCTGTCTAAAAAAAGATCACGAAAACCTGTAAAAAGGATCTGTTCGGGTCTTGAGCAATGCATATCAAGTTAGTATAATGCGCGACCTTTGATAGCCTTGTATGGATTTTCCATAGCGGTTCTTAACCTCTAACTTCTTTTCGAGAGATAGAGAGGTTCGGCCACCAAGGTTGATATCGAGCTGAAACGATTTTGGAGAAGACATTCATGTCACGAGTATGCCAAGTAACTGGTAAGCGTCCAGTAACGGGTAACAACCGTTCACACGCACGAAATGCTACTAAGCGTCGTTTTCTGCCGAACCTACAAACTCATCGTTTCTGGGTAGAGAGCGAAAAACGTTTTGTTAAACTACGTCTATCTGCTAAAGGTATGCGCATCATCGACAAGAAAGGTATTGATACTGTTCTTGCAGACATGCGTGCACGTGGCGAAAACGTTTAAGAGGAAATAAGCAATGGCAAAGAAAGGCGTTCGTGAGAAAATCCGTCTAGTATCTTCTGCAGGTACAGGCCACTTCTACACAACTGATAAGAACAAGCGTAACATGCCAGGCAAATTTGAGATCAAAAAGTTTGATCCAGTAGTTCGCCAGCACGTTATGTACAAAGAAGCAAAAATCAAATAATTGGTTTCAGTCTCTTTGATGAATTGAAAAACCCAACTTTCGAGTTGGGTTTTTTATTACCTGAATAAAAAAGTGCTGAAAAAAGTGTTCAGTACGTTATCGGATAATAAAGCACTGCTGAAGTCATTTTATCGGTCCGACGCTACACTAGAATTTTTGATTTATCGCTCTCTACCGCTTTGCCACCAATTCTCTACACACTTGCACACCGTTGTTCTAGTCAAGCTCAATACTCTTTGGTAGTTTACTCATAACTATAAGAGAGTAGAGATGGTTATGCGTGTGAGTCCGGCTCGTCGCCGCCGATGGAACAATATTCTTATTCTGGGCATTATCGCGTTTATAGTGATCTTAAATGCGCCGATGTGGATCAAAACTTACCTATTAACAGACCAAGCAGACCCCTACCCAAATGTACTTCGCTCCGACTATACGGTGGAGTCTTTGTACTATAGTGGCTGGGAGTTCGAACTGCATGATGGACGATGGCAATCCAACATCAAAGTCGATGCACCGATCAGTGAACTTGTATCACGTTGGCAATCATTGGAAGGGACCGAGCTTACCTCGGAACAGTACGATCATTTAAAACCTAACCTGACGGTACCTGAAACGGTAGAAGTCTGGTATCAGGATCTCGAAGAGCCGCAGCGGGTGACTTTCTTTCGTTTACCTGATTTGTGGCTATTTAAAACCTGGCAAGACAAATGGGTCGCTATCTCCGTCGATGAAAACTACCTTATGCCAGAGTAGAGCCTTTTTGCGCCTATACCCCTAACAAGCTTTCCTATTTATCGTTTTTCTTTTCGATTATGCTAGCAGCGAGAACTATTAGCCGGTGAATTGGAGAATCTAATGCCTGAGTTGCCAGAAGTTGAAGTCAGTCGTATGGGGATTAGCCCCCACATGGTTGGACAAACGATCCAGTCGTTTACTTTTCGAACGCCTAAATTGCGCTGGGATATTCCTATAGAGCTTAAAAAATTGGAAGGGCAGGTGATCCGTGCGATTAGCCGTCGTGCGAAATACTTACTGATCGAGACAAACACAGGTACAGCCATTGTTCACTTGGGCATGTCTGGGTCTTTACGTGTCCTAGATGCCGACTTTCCGCCAGCAAAGCACGATCATGTGGATCTCAAACTAAGCAGTGGAAAAATACTGCGTTATAACGATCCGCGTCGTTTTGGGGCATGGCTGTGGTGTGCTCCTGGCGAGTCACATGCTGTACTAGCAAACATGGGGCCTGAGCCTTTAACTGAAGAGTTCAATGCGGAATATGTAGCGGAGAAAGCTAAAAATAAGCGTGTCGCCGTCAAGCAGTTCATCATGGACAACAAAGTCGTGGTTGGTGTCGGGAACATCTACGCGAATGAGTCGTTGTTTAAATCTCTAATTCACCCTTCAAGGCCTGCAGGTAAGCTAACTTCTCAAGAGTGGGGGTTACTTGTTGAAAATATCAAAATGACACTTGAGATTGCCATTACGCAAGGTGGGACTACGCTGAAAGACTTTGCGCAAGCCGATGGAAAGCCGGGTTACTTTGCACAAGAGTTATTAGTTTACGGAAAAGCCGGAGAGCCATGCCCAGAATGCGGCGAACGACTTCAAGAGCTAAAAATAGGGCAGCGTAATACCTTCTTTTGTGGTGAGTGTCAGAAGTAAGACGAGCTAATATCGAGCTTAAGTTGTTGTAATCTTGCGCTAGAGCCTCAATAATTCAATCAGTTTCGAATAACTTAGTAAATTATATGAAAGTCATTTATCCGGGCACTTTTGATCCAGTGACTAATGGTCACCTCAATCTAATAGAACGTACTCACGAAATGTTTGATGAGGTTGTGATTGGCGTAGCCGCAAGCCCATCGAAGAACACCATGTTTTCATTGGAAGAGCGCGTTGCACTGATGCAGGACGTTGTAGCGCATTTACCTGGTGTGAAGGTAAAGGGGTTCTCTGGGTTATTAGTGGATTTCGCGAGAGATGAGCAAGCTAAGGTTCTTATTCGTGGTTTGCGAACAACGGTAGACTTTGAATACGAGTTTGGACTGACCAACATGTACCGAAAGCTATTACCAGGTATCGAAAGTGTATTTTTGACACCTGAAGAAGAGTTTGCATTTCTATCGTCGACTATCGTGAGAGAAGTGGCCATTCATGGCGGAAGTATCGATCAGTTCGTTCCCAAGCCAGTAGCCATCGCGATTGGGGAAAAACTGAATGAAAGACAGTAAATTCCCTTATTATTTCTCAAACGCTCTCTCGATACTTATCCCTCGTTTTGTATATCGAGCACAAGCAAAGCGTTTACTTTCGAATTTAACTGAAGCCGAGAAGCAACTCTGCCTTGAGCGGGTAAACTATTACAACAAGTGTGAAACGCCGTTTTCAGTCGATAGCCGAGAACAAAGTTACGCGACTGTCGATACATTCAAAAAAACGAAAGGTTGGACGTATTTTTTCGATCTTCGCCAAGTTGTACGCTATTTCCCTTCCAGTTTTGCGTTTAACTACATCAACGGTGATGTTACACACATTCCCAATGTACCGAGCTTTATAAAAAGCCGCCCTATTTTTGGTAGCAACCAAAATTCAGTGGTATTGAAACTCAACCAAGTTCGTCATTTTAAATTTGTTGATGATCCTATTCGCTATCAAGATAAAAAGGACATGGTCGCTTGGCGTGGTGTGGGTTTTCAGCCTCATCGTCAAAAGGTGATTCATGCGTTCTACAACCATCCGCAATGCAACATTGGCCAGACCCGCCCGGTAGAAGGGCAGCCTTGGGAAAAAGGCTTTATGAGCATTGAGGAGCAACTTCAATACAAGTTCTTGTTGTGTATAGAAGGCAATGATGTGGCCACCAACCTTAAGTGGGCTATGTCGTCTAACTCCTTGGTTATTATGTCAAAGCCAAAATATGAGACTTGGTTTATGGAAGGTAAGTTAGAGGCTGGTGTCCACTATGTTGAAGTGAAGGATGACTATTCGGATTTGCCCGAAAAGATGGACTATTATCTAGCGAATGAGCAAGAAGCATTAGCGATCATTGAAAATGCGCACCAGTGGGTTGAGCAGTTCAAAGATAAACGTAAAGAGCGTTTGATCTCATTGATGGTTGCCGATAAGTACTTCGCTTTATCTCACCAACAATAAAAAAGGGGCGTTTCGCCCCTTTTTTATAATCTTAAGCTTCTAGAAATTGTTCAACACCATTCTCACAGCGTTTAAGCTTGTTTTTAATGGTGTTCTCTAAAATCTCGTCATTTTGTCCGAGTGACGCACGAGAGTTTTCTACGTGGTACAAGTGGTAGCCTACACCTGCGAATTTTAGGTAAAGACGTGACTTACCCGCATTCAACATGCGATGAACAAACTCGCTGTCTTCGCGTCCCCATCCAACAAAATCTTGGTTGAAGCCGTTGACCTCTAAGACATCTTGTCGCCAAAACGCCATGTTGCAGCCGCGAGTGGCTTTATCGTTATTACGCTCGTAAGAGAACCATTTCGATAGCAAGGCGTTGGTGATGCAGTTTTTACGATTGCGAATGCCTTTGCTGAAAATGGAAGGCACTAAGCCGTTTTCCATGATGGCCTTGCTGCAGCTTTCATCCGTTAACACACGTCCACCCTGCACAAACCAATTTGGTTTTGCGACTTGCTTATGTGATTCAATAAACGTTTGGGACAGCACCATGTCTCCATCAATCATGATGAGGTAGTCACCTGATGCTTTGGCGATCGCACGGTTGCGGCTCATTGAAAGCTGAAAGCCATTATCCTCGTGCCAGCTATGAATAAGTGGTACGGGAAAGCCGTCACGCAGTTGGTCGATCATTGCTTTGGTATCGTCTCGAGAACCGTCATCTGCAACGATGACTTCATCAGGCAAAACGGTTTGACGTTTCACGCTTTCTAACACCGCTTTTAATGCTTCTTTCCAGTTGTAAGTGGTGATAATTAAAGTCGTTTTCATGATTTTTTTGCCTGTTCACGTAAGTAGAGGTCGATATATTTTACAAAAGTAGAGTGCATGCTTAGCCAAGCTAGAATGAAACCATGTTTGCCATCAAGGAAGCCTCGTTTGAGAACATACATCTTCAAAAAGCTCGCAAGAGCGTGAACGATAGCGGTCGTTAAACCCGCTTTCTTTTTACCTTCACGTTCATCCGTCCAGGCCTTGAGGTAGCCAGTGGTTTTATTGATGTAATGATGAAGGTGCTCGTAAGTGTAGTGATGCAGTCGACCATCCAGTTTTTCAGTTTGATAGTTTTTCTCATCAACTTTTTCATGAACGAGCGAATCATTATATTGTGTATATTCGGTGCGATATAAGCGCACAATCCAGTCTGGAGACCAACCAGAATGGTAGATGAACTTACCAAACGCTGAGCTTAGTCGATTAAGTTTGTATAAAACGTTCGGCTTATTGGCTGATACCGCGTGTAAGATACTTTCTTTTAGCTCTGGAGTGACTTGTTCGTCTGCATCAAGCCATAAAACGTAGTCTGCCGTAACGTATTGCTGCGCAAGTTGGCGTTGTTTACCGAAACCTGGCCAATCTAGGTTGGTGTAAAACTTATCTGTGTATTGTCGGGCGATTTCTTCGGTGCGATCGGTGCTGCCCGAGTCTAGAAGGACAATCTCATCGACCCAATCTTTTACTGTGTCTAGACAAGCTTGTAAGTGCTTCTCTTCATTTTTTACAATTAAGGCAACGGCTAAGGTTGGTTTGGACAAGGTCATTTCCTTCTTAACAAATCAAGACAGTAAGTTTACTGGTATTGAGGATACAAATCTTCTAAGACTTGATCGAACATGCTCATTACTTGAGTGCTGGTAATGCGGTTCATTGCCGTTTCATCTTTAGCGCGAGTTCGCCAGCTTAACTCGTGACTGTTTTTACCTGTTTCCGCAAAGATCGTTTCTTCATACACTGAGACAACGTATTTTAGATAACGGTAAGGTCCTACTCGCAGCGGATTATGGTGTGCATAGAGCCCGATGATTGGCGTTTTCATGGCATTCGCCATGTGTGCTGGTCCGGTATCGGGGGCGATGACCATTTCAACCTTATCTATTAACGAAAGCATTTGCAGAATTGAACTTTGTCCAACTAAATTTAGACACGGTTCTTCCAAGCGAGATTGAATGGCTTCAGCCAAATCCAGTTCAACTTGAGCTGGGCTACCTGCCAGAATCACGTTCCAGCCTTTAGCTCTGGCGTGATGAATCACATCCACATAACCTTCCGCGTTCCAGTTTTTATAAGCTTTGCTCGCACCAGGCACAATCAGCAGGTTAGGTTTATTACGAGAAATATGAGACTCTGCCCAAGCTTGGTCGTGATCTGAATAAGAAAGTACCCAGTCCAGTTCTGCCTTTGGTACTCCAATTTGATGGGCAAAGGCCATTAAGCCATCTGCGACATGCAAAGATTGCGGGGAAGGCACTTTGACATTGGTAAATAGCGTCTGAAAATCTTGGCTTCTATCAGAAGAGAAACCAAGTTTGTATTTTGCTTTAATGCCCAACGTTGCGACACTCGCTCGAATCGCGTACTGCATATGCAATAGCGCATCAAACTCTCTGCCTTTCAGCTGTCGCCAAAGCGATTTGTAGCCATCGAGTCCCGCTTTTTTATCAAAAACAATCACTTCTACGCCATCAATGGCGGCTAATAACTGGGCTTCAAGTTTACCCGTTATCCAAGTAATCTGAGTCGAAGGCCAGTGTTTCTGAACAGCTTGAACGGTGGCGATGGTATTGCAAACGTCTCCAATAGCGGACAAACGCAAGATGCATAATGACGATGGGGCAGAAGTGAACATAATTATTGTCTGATTCGATGAATAGAAGCAGGTAAATTATGCAGACATCCCCAATAAATGTAAAATACACGGCTCGAATATAGCTAAGTACTGATAAGTGTTCTGCAATGTCAAAGATAACACCGCATCAATCGCAAGAATCTGGCAAGCCGGGTAATACCGGGCTAAAGCGCATCGTTAAAGCGACGGGTTATTCGATCCAAGGATTAAAAGCGGCTTTTAAGCATGAAGCCGCCATTCGACAAGAGTTGGCTCTGTTGAGTTTCGCTGTGATTTTGGCTTGGCTAGTGGATGTCGGCATGGTTGAGCGTATCTTAATGATCGGGGTCGTGGTGTTAGTCTTGATTGTAGAGCTTGTGAATTCAGCTATTGAGGCTGTGGTTGATCGTATCGGTATTGAGCGGCATGAACTCAGTGGTCGAGCTAAAGACATAGGCTCTGCTGCCGTTATGGTTGCATTGGCGTTCGCCGGATTTACTTGGTTGTATATATTAACCAGCCGATATTTAGGCTAGGGGGTAAGCGCGTGACTCAACAGTATCAAAACAACAACCAAATGATCTGGTTTGATGACGAGATCCTTACAGACCCTAGCCAACCGATATTTGATGCGGAATACTGGCAGTCCTTAGACAAGGTGGTTGGCAGTGCGACGGGGCGAGGCACGACATGGTTTATCCAACTAGAGAACATGCAAGCAGCACTGCGTCATTACCGTCGTGGCGGTTTGTTTGGGAAGTTGGTTAACGATCATTATTGGTTCTCTGGCTGGGATAACACCCGTAGTGCGCAAGAGTTTCAGCTTTTATTGGCGCTAATCGAGGCTGGGGTGCACGTTCCTCGTCCAATTGCAGCAAGAGCCGTAAAGTCAGGGTTCTTCTATCAAGCTGATTTATTAAGTGAGCGAATCCCGAATGCCAGAGATCTGGTGAGCATCTTGCAAGAACAATCCTTATCGGCAGAAATATATCAGAAAATAGGGCAAGAAATTGCCAAGATGCATCAGGTTGGCGTTAACCATACCGACTTGAATATCCATAATATCTTGATCGACGACAAAGATAAGGTATGGATTATCGATTTTGATAAGTGTCGTTTTGAAACTTCTGGTGACTGGAAGCAACAAAACCTAGATAGATTAAAGCGCTCTTTTGAGAAAGAATTAAAAAGTAAGAATATTATTTGGTCTAAAACGGACTTTGATGAACTCGTAAGTGCCGTTGTGAATTTTTAGGATATGTAAAGTGAGGACATTGCTGAGAGTTTATACCTAGTGCAACACATTTGTCTAAGTGCTAAAATATCGCAATTAGCATTCTAAATTATTTGAGGTACAGGTTTCGAACCTGAACAAGAAAGAGCATATTATGTTGAATTCAAAAACAGTCTTAATTACAGGTGGCACCGGTTCGTTCGGTAAACAGTTCATTAAAACCATTCTTGGACGCTATCCAGAAGTTAAAAAAATCATCATTTTCTCTCGTGATGAACTAAAACAGTTTGAGCTGAAACAAAAGTATCCTGCAAAAGACTTTCCTCAACTTCGCTTCTTCATTGGTGATGTGCGTGACCAAAATCGTATGATTCAAGCTTGTGAAGGCGTTGATGTCATCATCCATGCCGCGGCGATAAAGCAAGTTGATACTGCAGAATATAACCCAACTGAGTGTATACGAACTAATATTACGGGCGCAGAGAACGTTATTAATGCGGCGTTACATTGCGGTGTAAAAGATGTTGTAGCTCTTTCCACAGACAAAGCGTGCGCTCCCATAAACCTTTATGGTGCAACGAAACTGGCTTCTGATAAGTTGTTCACTGCCGCCAATAACATCAAAGGCTCTAAAGATATCCGTTTCAGCGTTGTACGTTATGGTAATGTCATGGGCTCTCGTGGTTCAGTGATCCCATTCTTTTTGAGCAAACGTGAAGAAGGTATTCTACCAATCACTCATGAAGATATGACGCGTTTCAATATCTCATTGCAAGATGGTGTGAATATGGTGATGTACGCTCTGGAAAATCACTTAGGTGGTGAGATTTTTGTACCGAAAATCCCATCTTACAAAATCTTAGATATCGCTGAAGCTATTGCTCCTGAGTGTGAAACTAAAGTGGTTGGTATTCGTCCTGGTGAGAAGCTCCATGAAGAGATGATCACTGATACTGATTCTCTAAACACGATCGATCTAGGTAAATACTATGCAATTCTGCCTTCTGTTTCGTTCACTTATACAGAGAAAGAATACCTCGAACACCACAAAGCTGAAAAAGTACCGTTTGGTTTTAAATACAACTCAGGTACGAATACAGAGTGGGAAAGTATTGAAGGCCTACGAGAGCTAATCAAAGAGCACGTTGACCCAAACTTTACAGTGTGAGAACAGTTGTGATTCCTTACGGCAAGCAAGATATTAATCAACAAGACATTGATAGTGTTATTGATGTTTTGAACTCGGATTTTCTGACTCAGGGGCCTCAAGTACCAGCATTTGAGCAAGCACTTATCAATCATACAGGTGCAAGTTACGCGTTGGCTGTGAACAGCGCTACATCAGCATTACATATCGCCTGTCTTGCTCTGGGGTTAGGTGAGGGGGATTGGCTTTGGACGTCTCCTATTACCTTCGTAGCGTCAGCAAACTGTGGTTTGTACTGTGGTGCACAGGTCGACTTCGTAGATATTGACCCTAATACTTACAACATGTGTCCAAAACGCCTTGAGGAAAAGTTAATCAAAGCGAAAGCTGAAGGTAAGCTTCCGAAAGTTGTTGTTCCGGTTCATTTATGTGGTCAACCATGCGATATGGTGGCGATCGCTAGACTGGCGAAAGAGTACAACTTCAAAGTTATAGAGGATGCCTCACATGCAATTGGCGGTAAATATCAAGGCTTGCCGATAGGGAATTGCGAATACTCTGATATGACCGTATTTAGCTTCCACCCAGTAAAAATTGTAACGACAGCTGAAGGTGGTGCAGTAATGACCAACCAGAAGGCTTTGTCTGACAAGATGACTTTGCTTCGCAGTCACGGTATTACTCGTGACCTTGCTCAGATGGAGGGGGAAAGTCATGGTGGTTGGTATTATCAACAGGTTGATTTAGGTTTTAACTACCGCATGACCGAGCTTCAGGCTGCACTGGGTGTATCTCAGATGAATCGTTTAGACGATTTTATTACCGCTCGCCATCACCTTGCAGATCGTTACAATCAGCTATTGAAGTCTTTACCAGTGGTATTACCATATCAATTGGAGAACACCTACTCAGGACTTCACCTATATGTAATACGTTTGCAGTTGGACAAGATCTCTTTAACACACAAAGAGGTGTTTGACTCGCTGAGAGTTAGAGGTATTGGAGTCAATCTGCACTACATCCCAGTCCATACTCAACCTTACTATGAAAAAATGGGCTTCAGTGAAGGTGATTTCCCGGAATCAGAGCGCTATTACCGCGAAGCTATTTCTCTTCCCATGTTCCATGCGATGAGTGAAGATCAGCAAGATACGGTTGTTCAAGTTCTTACTGATGTATTGCAGGGGCGTTAATGAAAGTCGCTATTATTCCTGCACGTGGCGGTAGTAAGCGCATACCGAGAAAAAATATCAAAGTATTTCATGGTAAACCTATGATTGCTTACTCTATTGAAGCTGCCATTGCCTCTGGTTGCTTTGATAAAGTAATCGTTTCGACTGACGATGCGGAAATTGCAGACGTTGCTCAGGCTCACGGTGCTCATGTTCCATTTCTACGTCCAGCAGATATCTCCGATGACTATGCTACAACAATGGATGTCATGGCTCATGCCATACATTGGTGTCAAAATGAAGGTTGGGATATTGACGCTGTATGTTGTTTATATGCGACGGCTCCGTTTGTATTGCCTAAGGATTTACAACAAGGCTATACACTTTTGCAAGGCGAAGGTGTGCAATTTGCTTTTAGTGCTACCTCATTTCCATTCCCAATCCAACGCGCGATTAAACTTGATTCTGACGGTTCAGTTTCGATGTTTTCACCTGAAAATGAACAAGTGAGATCTCAAGACCTCGAAGAAGCTTATCACGATGCGGGACAGTTTTATTGGGGGAAAACCAGAGCATTTTTAGAAAAGTACTCTATTTTTTCTCCTCACTCGAAAGCCGTACTTTTACCTCGTAATCGAGTTCAAGATATTGATACTCAGGAAGATTGGGAGCTTGCTGAGTCCTTGTTTTCTGTGCTAAAGCCCACTAATTAACAATTAGGATGAAGTATGAAGGTTGTTTTTCGAGTAGATGCATCTCTGTTGGTTGGTAGTGGGCATGTTATGCGTTGTCTCGTCTTGGCTGAAGAATTTGCGAACAAAGGATATAACATCGAGTTTGCTTGTTCTCCATTGGACGGAGACATGCGCGAGTTTATTCGTGAACGTGGATTTCAGGTGACAACTCTTGCCAAACCAAGAGACGTTATTGAACCACTTCACGATGCTGATTATGCAGCCTGGCTTCAAAAGAGCGTATCTGAAGATGTACAAGATTTCCTAACAGAAATCACTTATGCAGATCTTGTTGTTACTGATCACTATGCAATCGGGATTGAATGGCAAGAGCAAGTTATCGCTTCGTTAGATTGCCGAATGCTTGCTATTGATGATCTCGGGCGATGCCATAAAGCTGACTTGATCTTGGATCAAACTCTAGGACGTGATGAAGCTGATTACTCTGAATCTCAATCTAGAGTCTTAGCGGGCAGTGAATTCGCTTTATTGAGGGCAGACTTCGCGAGTAAGCGAGAATCAGCTCTTTCTAGAGAGATTTCTAACAATCCTCTGAAAGTGCTGGTATCGATGGGCGGGGTTGATGCTCCTAACGCAACTTTCAAAGTATTAGAATCCTTATACGGCAAAGTAGAAGCCAAGTTTACTGTATTGCTATCGCCAAGAGCGCCTCACTTTAACCAAGTTAAAGAATGGTGTTCATCTAGAGCTGACGTTTCGCACCTTGAGTTTGTCTCCGATATGGCAAGCTTAATGCTAGAGCATGACATTGCTATAGGCGCTCCAGGTACCACAAGTTGGGAAAGAGCTTGTCTTGGATTACCCAGCGTAATCGTTCCTTTAGCAGATAACCAGCAACTAATCTGTAAACAGCTAGTAAAACATTCTGCGGCGTTAAAGGTTGATATCGAGGATATTCCTAGTCGGTTGCAAAGTGAACTCCTGACCGTTGCGAAGCAGTGGCACCAGTTCAAAGATGCAAATCTTTCCCTGTGCGATGGGCGTGGCGCACGCCGAGTTTCTTATGAGGTTGAGTTGTTACTTGATGAAACAGTTGATGGATTATCTCTAAAGCCTGCTTCGCAAGAAGATATCGCGTTGATTTATGATTGGCAGTCTCACCCAGAGACGAGAAAGTACGCATTGACTCCTAAGGTCCCTACATGGGATGAGCATCAGGCCTGGATGTTTAAAAAACTAAAATCAGCCTCTGACTACTTTTACATGATAGTTAATAGGGGGGATGACAATAAAGTTGGAGCGGTGCGCTTAGATAGAATAGAACCCGGACATTATTTGGTATCAATATTTCTAGACCCTAAAAGCTATGGGAAAGGGATCGCAATTAAAGCTTTAAGTGTTGTAGATTCAATTCATCCAGATGTCACTCTGCATGCTACGGTGTTACAAGCAAATAGTGCATCTCAACGACTCTTCCAGAAATGTTGCTACCAACAAGTCGGTGAAGAAAATTACGTTCGACGACCAATTGATTGAGGCAAAATGAGACCATTTATTACCATTGACGGCCGTAAAGTTGGGCCTGACTTCCCTCCTTATATCATCGCAGAATTATCCGCTAACCATAATGGGGATATTAATCGCGCTTTCCAAATCATGGAAGAAGCGAAGAAGGCGGGCGCAGATGCGATAAAATTACAAACCTATACTCATGAAACTATTACTATGGATTGTGACTCTGAAGAGTTTCAAATTCATGGTGGTTTATGGGATGGGCAGACTTTGTATGAGTTATATAAAGGAGCTCATATGCCATGGGAATGGCATAAGCCGTTATTCGAAAAAGCTCGAGAGTTAGGTATCACTATCTTTAGTTCTCCTTTCGATTTTAGCGCGGTAGAGCTTTTAGAAGAGCTCGATGCTCCGGCCTATAAGATTGCTTCGTTTGAAGTGATTGACTTACCTCTTATTAAACGTGTTGCCCAAACAGGCAAGCCAATGATCATTTCAACGGGAATGGCGAATCAAGAAGAGATTGCTGAAGCGATCAAGACAGCAAAAGATAATGGTTGTCAGGAGTTGGTGGTGCTTCATTGTGTCAGTGGTTACCCAGCACCTGCAGACCAATACAATCTAAGAACGATTGCAGATATTGCCGAGCGTTTTGATGTTCTTTCAGGTTTATCTGACCACACTATTGATAACGCGACAGCAGTGACATCTATCGCCCTTGGTGCTTGCTTAATTGAGAAGCATGTAACAATGGATCGCAATGGTGGTGGCGCTGATGATAGCTTCTCACTGGAGCCTCTAGAGTTACAGGCATTGTGTAAAGATACGAAAACAGCGTGGCAAGCTCTTGGTAAGGTTAATTATGAAAGAACTGAAGCGGAAAAAGGTAATGTGAAGTTTCGTCGCTCTCTTTACATTGTGAAAGATATTAAAGAGGGCGAAATATTAACGCCAGAACATGTTCGTAGTATTCGTCCCGGATTTGGTCTAGCACCAAAGTATTATGATGAAGTGATTGGAAAAACTGTAAAAAAGAATATTAGTCGTGGAACTCCAGTCTCTTTTGAACTTATCTAACGGTTATAACTAAGTTCAATCCTCTTTTGATATTCTAATAGAGAGTAAAAAATCACACACTCCTATCTATACTTTAAAAGTAGTGTGTGATTTTTAGAAAGTAGTAATAAATTGAAAGGTAAGACGATTAAAGAGGCTTTAAGTGCTTTAATGATGAGTTTTTATTTTCTAGTCTAGACATAAGCAATACCTAGCTGAGCATTGCTTATGTTTGGTTAAAAAGTAGAACTACGATTTTATTGATTTTAAGTAATGTTTTGTATATTTACTCTCTATTTTTTGTAGTAGAGACTTCTTCCTTTTTATTTCTTTGCCATTTATATAGCCTTTCTTGTTATTAAACGAATATCCGTGAACCTTGAATCCTGGATTTATCATATGGCTTGCCATTTTTAGGCAACCTAATTTATTATCTATTGGCTCCAAATCGCTTTCTATTAAGGTAATTAGTTCTTTGGTTGATGTTGGGTTGTAAGTTATATTTAAATGTCGATAGAAACAGTTACCTAATAGGATTGATGGTTTGCTCCAGTATGTCGCCTCTACACCAATACTACTACCAAATGTTATAATTGCATCGCAATTATACATTAGATTATAAGTTGAAATTTTACTTTCAGGTGGAATTACAACAAAGTTATCACTTTTTAGTGCCAATAGTTTTTCTAGGTAAGATTTTTGAGTGCCACGAAGATTTGGGTGAATCCTAAGATAGAAAATAATATTATGATCCTTCGCGTAATTAGAAATAAACGTAAGGCCTTCATATTGGTTTTTAAATAATCTGTTTTCTTCCCAGCTTCCTCCAATGGCCATAAATTCATCTTCTGAACTATTGAATATAGCGATCTTCTTTTTTTTTGGATCCCAGTTGTCAGGTAAGAGGTCTTTATTCTGCTGTTTGGTATAAGACTCTTCATTGCTAAATAGTGATTTTGCTCTATTATTGAAAAATTCTATCGCTCTTTGTTCAGTCTTTGCATAGCCCAGGTTTTTAAACAAGCTTTCTACTAAATATCCATTATATGCAATATCATGAGGCATTGCATTTTCAAAAATCATTGCATTTTCTTTGCTAAAGTTTAACTCAACAACAGTAACGGGGATATTTTTTATTTTTGCTAAATCAAAAAAACTACGATAAGTATTCAAACGAGAGTTAAATAATACGAACTTATCAAATGAAAAATGTTGTTGTAACTGCACAACAGAATCGGTTAGCTTACAGGCAGTAGACAGATATTTATCTATAATTAATCTGGTTTTTTTATTACTATAGTCAATATCAACACTACGTGTAAGAGATGCATAACTAGATAAGGCTGAGTAGCCCACATTTGTACTTTTATATTTAATAGCTTTTAGTTCTTCAGTGGAATGGTAGTTAAATTTATAACTTCTTAATCCTAAAGTTTCCTCGTGTTTATAGCCACCGATAAGGTGAGACAACGCTTCTCGAGTCCGACGTTTACAAGAACGGCAGGTAGATGGAAGGCCTAGAGGATTGTATAAGCAGCTATCATCGGAACCCGAGCAAGTTAATATCGTAATATCATTACCTTGCTTAATCAGTTCATTAGTATAGCTAAGCGTTATTTCTAGGTTTGGACTATGAGCTCCAATTGGAAGTTGGACTAAGATTTTATTAGTCATTTTGCCTCTCAAATACGATAAAAACTAGAAAAGAGTTATTCATTAATAATGGGGTTGAATTTTTATATTAGATACTTATATTTTGTTAAGAGTTCTATTTAATGCGCCTTTATTTTCTTTTAGCCACAAGTTAGCTCTATGAACACTTTTTGACGCTGTGTTACATGATAGAATGATTAGTATTGTTTCTGCTAAGGATGTAAAATCATTAATTAGGTAGATCGCCTTACATTCACGAAGACTATTTATTATTTCTATAAAGTTGAAGTAGCTTGGTCCATTGATAGTTGGTTTAGAGAGTGCAATAGGCTCTAGCACATTATGACCACCGACTTTATCTCCGATTAGACTGCCACCCATAAAGCAGATGTCTGCTGCACCCATCAAAGTTAGCATCTCACCCATAGTATCGCCGAGATATACTTGAGTATTTGTCTCTACTGCATGCCTTGAAGTACGACGCACAGTGTTAAAGCCTTGCTGTTGGCAAAGCGTGAATACATCATCAAATCGTTCTGGATGGCGAGGAACCAAAACGAGTAAAGCATTTGGATGAGATTTTAAAACTTGTCTATGTGCATCTAATACCTGTTCGTCCTCGCCTTTGTGGGTGCTAGCTGCAATCCAAATCGGACGATCGTCTCCAAGCTGGGCTCGAAGCTGCTGTCCTTGCTGTTTCACTTGTTCTGATATTTGAATATCGAACTTAATAGAACCGGTAACGGATAGTTTCTTTTTCTCGACGCCTAAGCGTTCAAAGCGCTCGGCATCTGAAGCTGTTTGGCAGAGTACTTGAGTTAGGCATGGATGAAGTTGGTTAAAAAGCCGCTGTATTTTGGCGTAGTTCTTACACGATTTTTCAGATAGGCGCGCATTCACGACAGTTATAGGGATACCCGCTTTGTGAACATTGTGAAGCGTGTTTGGCCACAGTTCAGTCTCAATGATCAACATCTGTTTTGGTTGCACTGCTTTAAGAAAACCTTTGATAGCGAACCCAAAGTCAATTGGCATATAGCGGTGTTCAACTAAATCACCCAACTTAGCAATCTGTTCAGCTCCGGTACTTGTTGTTGTAGTAACTAGAATAGATTGTTCGGGGTTTTGTTCCTTAAGGGCTTTGATTAAAGGTGTTGCTGCTATGCTTTCACCAACAGATACGGCATGTATCCAAATAGGTTTGTCGTTGCTTTTTAGCTTGGGAGTTATGCCAAAGTGCTCTTTCCAGCGAGAGCCGAACTTAGGCTTGTTTGGTTTGCTCTTGTACAAACCAAATAAAAGCAGCGGTGACGCTAGAGCGAGTAGTAAGGTATAAACAATACGAACTAACATGAGCTTATCGTAATGGCGTCAAGTTTTTGGATACTATCTAGCACTTGCTTAGGCGAAAGTTCTGTCAAGCACTTAAGGTGTTTGTATTGACATTCGCGCTGGAAACAAGGGCGACAATCAATATCGGTATGAACAATCTCCACCTTTTCTGCGAGTGGAGGTGTGTACTTCGGTGAAGTTGAACCATACACGGCAACAACATTACAGCCAACAGCAGCTGCCACATGCATTAAGCCGGAGTCGTTCGCGACAACAGTCTTACATGCAGCAAGTAGATCGACCGCTTCAATTAAGCTGGTTTGGCCTGCTAGAACATGAATGTGCTTATGGAATTGCGTCGGAACAAGTGCGCGAATATTGTTACAAGTCTCTAAGTCCTTTTGAGAACCAAACAACCAGATTTGATGTCCAGATCGAGCCATTTGCGTCGCAACTTCAGCGTAGTGTGTTTCTGGCCATTTCTTGGCAGGACCAAATTCTGCTCCTGGACACAGTCCAATAGTTGGTTGGCCTTGCGTTAAGTTGAACTTTTTGATCGTGGCTTGTTGCTCAGCTGCGTTGATTGCAAGGCGTGGGCGAGGTAAGGTTTCAAGCCCGCCAAGAGAGTTAGAGCCCACCATTTCTGATTTTGGATAAGCTAACGCTACATAGCGCTCTACCATGTACTGAAAAGACTTCATGTTAGGGCGTAAGTCATTCAATAAACCATAGCGCATTTCTCCCTTCCAGCCAGTACGAAGAGGAATGTTGGCAAACCATGGGATCAGTGCTGATTTCGCTGATTTAGGCAAGATATAGGCGTGGTCATATTGCTTTTCACGTAATGATTTACCAATTTCCCTGCGGCCTAATAAGTTAAATTCACCATGACCGATAGGCATTTCAATCGCTTGGTGGATTTCTGGCATACGCTCAAGAATCGGTTTACACCATCCTGGAGCGATAACGTCAATTTGGCTATCTGGATGACGTTGCTTTAATACGATATATAACGATTGCGACATTACCATATCGCCGACCCACGCAGGGCCAATGACTAAAATCTTCATGCTTTGTTTTTCCAGTATAGGAATTTCAAAATTGACTCATAAGTTCTAAAAAGTTCAGCGTATATTTTATTCGCAAGAGTCATTTTGGATTTATCTTTTCTTTTACCACCAATCGTCGAAGCAATCTCAGCTCTAGTAAAAAGATCTGGAGACACGCTGTAAACTTGAACACCATGTTTCCATGGTTTTTCCATGTAGTCATCGACTGGTTCAATAAACTCTTGAGCATGCATAACAAACTTTGAGGCTGCTTTAGGTGTGACGATATAAGCGGTGGTACCACAAGTTCCAGCAGAGTAGCCCCCTAGCATATGATTATCATCAATAGGTACGATAGGGGTGAATACACGCTTCTGAGTGGCAGACAACTTGATGTAGTCATAATTAGCAGTCAATGGAAGGGTATGTTCGAGTACTTGCTTTAGCCCCTCTACGGGGTCGACGTTGTCTTCTAAGATGACGATCGGTTCATCAAGCTCAATACAGCGAACCCACAACTCGTAATGGCTTGCAAAACAGGCGACCTCACTAGTTTTTAATTGATACCCTTTGCGGCGTAGAGTAATGGTTGGACGACTTTTTTCTGAATGAAGAAAACTGTTAACAGAGCCATCTACGGCATCAAAAAATTCAAACGTAATGCCTTGTTGTTTTAACTTTTCTTCAATACGTTCTCGGCGATCCAGCGATCGAGCCAAGCTTACGACAAATACTTTCACTGCACTTTCCAGTCGCTGTTATATCTTGGTTTAAACAAATTGTAATAGTTATTGCCGTCTTCTTGAGAGTGCAGCAACTGCAGTACCCACATATATTGTTCGGGTTTATCACCGACAAAATATTCAATGGCTTCATTACAGGTACGAGCGTCTTGCTCTTCGCCTTTATCCAGCTCAAACGCTGGTAAAATCTCAATATCAAACGTACCATCTTCAGTGTTCATCGACGCAAATAGAGGCAGTACTTTTGAGCGTGATAGTTTCGCTATTTTGCCTAAACCAGGTAGCGTTGCTTTACGTGTAGCAAAGAAATCTACGAACACACTATGCTCTGGGCCGTGATCTTGATCGGGTAGATAATACCCCACATAGCCATCTCGAATGGATTTCAGAAAAGGCTTAATGCCACCTGAGCGTTCATAAACACGACCACCGTATTGAACTCTTTGCTTGTGCATCAGCCAGTCAGCAACATCATTCTTTTGTTTCTTCGCCATTGCAGAAACTGGCATTCCCATTGAAGCGAGCAAGATAGCAGGCACATCAATTGCCCAAGAGTGGGGAACCATTAAAATCACATTTTCGTTGTTATCAATGTGCTGTCGTAAAATGTCTAGGCCGCGAATTTGGCAACGGTTCTGAAGCCACTTTGGTGAGCGTAAACTTAGTAACCCGAAGCGAAAAAAGAACATGGCCGCTGTGTAGAGTGTTTTTTCTATCAAAGCTTCACGTTCTTGGAACGACTTTTCCGGAAAACACAGCTCAAAGTTAACCCTCGCTCGGTGAGCTGGCCCCTTGTGGGATTTCGACAGTTTTTTGGCTATGGTTTTCGCCAACCACTTTTGTAAACCCAGTGGCATTAATGATAAAGGTAAAAATAAGATAATGCCTAACCACGTGCCCCAGTACTTAGGCGACAGAAAGTGGCGCTTAAACTCAGGGTTATATGCTTTAGGGTCGAAGTCATCACGTTTTATGGTCATGGCGTGTCTAGTTACCTATTCGTGTACGGGCGAAGTGGTTTAAATGAGAAAAAAGATAGTTAGGAATGATACAGGCTATTGCATTTGAGTAAAGGTGGCAGGTTATGGTTCTACCACCTTGTGGTGCTTAACTGTTTTGGATAGTCAAGTATTCGGCAACGCCTTCTGCAACTGTCTTGAATTCAACATCACAGCCTGCGGTGCGCAGTTTGGTCAGATCCGCTTGTGTGAATTCTTGGTAAGCGCCTTTTAGGTGCTCAGGGAATGGGATGGTTTCAATTTGGCCTTTGCCATGATGCTTGATAACTGCTTTTGCTACCTCTTCAAAAGATTCAGCACGGCCAGTACCACAGTTAAAAATGCCTGATACGCCGTTTTCTAAGAACCACAGGTTTACTTTACAGACATCACCAACGTAAACGAAGTCGCGTTTGAATGATTCGCTGCCCGCGAACAATTTAGGATTTTCACCTGCGTTAAGTTGGTTGTTTAGGTGGAACGCAACTGATGCCATGCTACCTTTGTGGTCTTCACGTGGGCCATATACGTTGAAGTAGCGGAAGCCGGTGATTTGAGAAAGGGTCTCACCATGTTCTTCAGCGTCTTGCCATAGGCGACGAACGTAGTTATCAAACTGCTGTTTCGAGTAACCGTATACATTCAGTGCGCCTTCGTATTCACGTTCTTCAACGAAAGTATCGGTATCGCCGTAAGTGGCTGCAGAAGAAGCGTATAGGAATGGAATCTCGCGATCTAAACAGTAATGAAGCAGCTCTTTAGAGTACTCGTAGTTGTTTAGCATCATGTACTTACCATCCCACTCAGTCGTTGCAGAGCAAGCACCTTCGTGGAAAATTGCCTCAATCGGACCAAAATCATCGCCCGCCATAATTTGGGTCAGAAAGTCGTCACGATCCATGTAATCTGTGATGTCCAGATCAACTAAGTTCTTAAACTTTTTGCCATTTTTTAGGTTGTCGACAACCAGGATATCGTTAATACCAGCTTCGTTTAGTGCTTTAACAATGTTGCTGCCGATCATGCCAGCGCCACCAGTTACGATGATCATAGAACTTCCACCATAGATTAAAATTTTCTCAGGAATTCTAGCAAGAAACGAAAAGTAGCGCTATTGGAAGCAGGAAGATAGGTTTTAGTCTTCTATGACTCAGTATCTGGATATGAAAAGGGAGCCGCAGCTCCCTTGATTACTTTATTATTCCACATCCGAACGGTTAGGTCTTTGGTACCAAGGATTTCGTTCGTCGGTTAACTCAATTAAGCTGTATTTGCGGCCGAGCTTCTGCCCTCCGTCACGAGTAAGAGGCTGCCAACTAAAGTTCGCACGATTGTTACTTGGCTTAACGGTCATGATGTCAAACGGAATCGACAAGTAGAAACCTTTAGTAAAGCTACCTTCACCAAATTCGTCCGCAGACAAGTCTGTAAATGAGGCAAAGGCGCCAGCAATTACGCCACTCTTGAACTGCTTAGAAACATTGATTTGTGTACCAACATCGCCAACTAGGAACTGACCAACATCGACTTGGATCATCAAATCTTGCAGGAATTCCCATTGAGGGTAGTAGTAACCAGATACAAAACCAGTGAATCCTTTATCAATAACTTGGAATGGACGTCCATATTCTGGCACGTTTTGCCATTTCTCATCGTAAACACCGAAGTAACTTTGTGGATCACGTTGAGAAATTAAGTTGACGTCAGCGCCAATCGCCCAGTTAGCTCCTTGTGGTCGGTAAAGAAACTCGGTACCGACTCCTGCAAACATGCTTTCCAGATAGCCAGCGTAGAATTGCTGAACCATGGTATCGGAATACTCTTGGAACCAAGTCAATTGTAAGTTTGACATGGTTACAGCATGCTCATTTTGGTAAGCACGGAACATGGTACGAACCCTGGGAACGGTAGTACCATCAGGTGGAGTGACATAATTAAACTTATCGTAGTTGTTATACCAATCCCAGTATAACGAGCCGCCTATTTCAAGGTTGTCCGTCAGCCAGTATGAGGCATTACCGCTTAATCCTACACTAAAGAGGTAGAAGTCTTCTGCGTTACCGAGAGTTTGAACAAGCTTCGGTGCAAAGCCCCAATCAAAACGTTCAAAACCATCATAGACAGATTCTCCACTTGGCTTATTGTTAGCTTTTGCGGTTGCATCTTCTATTTTGGGGTTGATGTAATTAACTTGGGCAAAGTCGCGATATTTCTCCTTGGAAATAATCGTTTGTTCGCCGACTAAGCCTCGGCTACGTTCATTGATCGCATAGGTATCAATATCTTCAGGCATTCCATTATGAAGTACAGCCGCCGCTTTTTCATGTGCCTCTGTACGGTCACGATATTTCTTCTGCTCACCAACGACAGTTACGGTGTTGTCATCAACATAAATGCGAGTGTTTTGGTAACCCGCAATTTTGTCTAAATCTTCTGTTACACGTTCCCAATCAACATCAGACAGTTCTTCAGGCTGGCTATCTTCGATTTCTGGTGTTGGTGTGTCTCGCCAGAATGATGGCATGTCATTGAAATTAGTGTTTAGCGTTAAGCCCGCGACCAACGTGTCGCCGCGTTCATAACTTAAACGAAAGTCGGCCATTCCGATACGGTAGAGCACACCAAAGTTCCATGGCGTGTGGGGAGACATATCTACACCGGCCTGAACTACAGGGTAGTCTGTGCTGTAATCGTTGCCGTCGTATTCAAGCTTGAAGCGAAGAGGCTTATGAAGAGTTTGATATTCAATACCACCAAAAAGGGCAGCAGGGCCTTTAAAGGCTCTATCGAAGTTAGTTGTTCCGCCAGTAGATAGAAATTCGGAAGGCCTATTACAGAATTTGTCTGATGCTTTACAAAAAGGATTTGTGACTGTATCTCTAGTTCCTAGGTAGCCCCAGCCCATACCCAAAGTAAAATCAAAAGCACCTAATTTCGAATTAGAATATCGTTTTGTCGCTGCAATAAACTCAGCATCAAAAAGGCCGGTACCAGCAAAGTCTCTCACTCCTAGGGCAATTTCTGGCATGTATTCAGATTCTTCCCATAATCTAAATTTAAAATCTATCCCCTTGTCTGTATATTCATTGTCAACATCGGGGAAGGATGACGAATAAGGCAGATCGTGAACTCGAGTGTACCGGATAGTTGTTTCTAACCACGGCATGAGTTGCAGAGTCACATTGTAAAAAAGGTACTCATCACTACCTGTTACCGAAAAGTTGAATTCCCCTTCAGGAGCCATACGTCCGGTTGGCATCTGCATTAAGCCAACACCACCAAAGTCAGATTGAGAAGGCTGTAACGAGGGAGCCTCAAAGGGTATTTCTTGAGCCCAAACCAATGCTGGGCCCATTAAAGAAAGGGTTAAGCTTTTTCTAATTGGCATCATTGTGGTCTCTTTATTGAATTTGGTATCAGTTGAGTGAGTAGTCGGACAATATCTTGGTCCATTTCGGAGTATTCAAGATCACCAAACGGGACATATACCAATGTCAGCGGTGGTAAGTAATATTGTGTTGTTAACCAAGCTCCGTGATGCGGCTTAACTACATGACCATCTGGGTAGATCAACACTGGCGGTGTTGATAACGTACCAATATTACTTTTCAAACTCTCTATTTGTGTCTGCAAAGGGATGCCTGCTTGCTCCTTAATGGAATACACGCTATTTAGGTTTCCCAGGAAGTACACTTTTTCTTCGCGTAGAGGGCTTGCGAGCAGGTAATTGCCGCGCAACAGAGGGTTGTCGAATTTATTTAGTCGAATTTTATCAACATCGATCGCAGACAGTAATCGTGGTGCAAAGCTCTGCTTCTGAATGAATTTGTAGAATGGATGTGCAACCAAATTGTGTTGAATCATTTGATTGAGCACCGAGTTCTTTAAGGCGGTAGAGGTCTTATTAGCTCGTTCCGATTTATCAAACAAAGTAGTACCAAGAGGGTATTGCAGCGAGACGCTTTGCTCCTTAGCAAGTGCTAACACACTTTCTAAACGAGCCGGCCCTTGAAATTGTAGCTGTTTACCTACCTCCAATAACTCAACATTTAATGACTGTGTAGTAGAGGTTTCTGTTTGAGCGAAGCTATGTATGCTCAAAAATGGCATGATCAAACCGAATAATGTGAGTAGTCGCTTGCTCATGATTTGCTATACCCCTTTAAAATGGTTAACTCAACCGGAATCATATTTGGCCCTAGATGTTGTAAGATCTTAACAACCTGACCTTGTTCATTGACCCAATAGTAGTTTTCGACCGACTGAGAAAGGCTGCTAAACTCAACGACTTCTTTATATACGTCGGTCATGGTGTTAGAAATAGGTGTAGTCAACGTTTCTTTGCCTGCATAAAAGCGATTCACATTTGCAGGAAAGCCATAACGATATTGTTTTACCCAATCGTATGAGAGTGTGTAGCTCATGGAGGCTGAATCTGAAGAAAAATCTGGCACGTCACCATAAACACCCGCTAAGTCCCCATTTTGTAGACCTATCGTTTTAACGATATGCCCATTCTCCGTAACGATCATAGCTTTGTCAGCACTTACCCATTTCAGTTGTATTTTTCCATTGAGAGGGTTTCGTTCCGCAAAAGCTAAAACAACAAACACCTGTTTTTGATTTCCAAGTTTCAAATAGGCACTGGCATAAGGAACGGCATTTATTTCTTCTGATGTCATCTCGACATCGATGTAGTTACCGTAGGCTTCTTGGACGGTTGCTGAAACATCATTGAATTTCTGTGTGCAACCAAAGAGTACAAGGAGTAGTGGAAGAATGAGGAGTTGGCGTATCCATTTAGGTATTCGGAAGATATTCATTGATCCCTCTTACAAATAAAATCGCCCTGACTTAATCAGGGCGATTGGCTTCTGTTCTACAAAACGAAATTAGTTAGAAGTAGAAGTAGAAGTAGATGTTGAAGTAGATGTTGAGTCGCTATCTGACGCTGCAACTGCTACTACAGTTACTGCTGCTGCTGCACCTACACCTACAGCTGTAGTGCCAGTTGCTGACGCAGACGCAGCGCCTGTTGAGCCTGCTTCTTCTGCTGCAAATGCAGTTGATGCGCTTAGAGCCATAAGAATAGCTAGAGCTGTATTCTTCATTATTAATCCTTGTGTATCCGGTATAAAAACATCGATGTTTGGTAGCATAAAAAATGCTCCAAATTATATTCTAGATAAAAAAGCCTTAGCATGTAAATAGTTTCTTATTTTGCCATGGCTTATGATCTCATTTCTAACACCAGCGTGACATTGTGCGGTTATCTTGCTCCCTTGCTTGCTGATAAACTATCAAGAGTGCATAATTTGTCGGCCTATTTCCTCCAGCACTAGAGGCTTGGAGTCAATAGGTCGTTTTTACTTACACCATATAGAAAGCGATACAGTGGCTTACGCTCAACGCCTCAGGGCGGTAGCGTGCCAACTCTTCAGTATTTAATGGCCTGCATAGCACGCTTAACTTTGCTTTGGCAGCCCATATTATTACCAGTACTAGGGACTTTTACGTGATAAGAAAGCAGCATTGTTTAGGAATACTTAGTGCACTGGGCTTAAGCCTGAGTTCTTTTTCAGCGTCAGCCGATTTTTATGCTGGTGCGTTAGTGAGCTACTCAAATGCAGAATTGAAAAGCTCGTCTTCTGAGTCCGTAAAAGAGGGGAGTCCTTTCCTTCTTAGTGCGCAAGCAGGGTACTTCTTTAATGACTACATTGGTCTCGAAGGACGTTATGGGACATCAGTTCAACGTGATAGTGGTCTTGCCGTTGATAGCGCTTTGAGCGGCTTTGTTAAGTTGAATATGCCGGTTTCAGAGCGAGTTGCACTTTATGGTTTAGCTGGGTATTCAAGCGTTCAGCTTGATCTACAAAATGTAGGTTCTCACAAAGAACAAGGATTTAGTTTTGGGTTAGGTATGCACTACGCTTTAAATAACCAAAGCGCGGTGATATTTGAGTTCGTTGATAACGTCTCTGAAGACCAAGTTCGCCTTAACTCGATTACATTAGGTTTTCAGCACCGTTTCTAATTTAAATACCTAGAGCTCAAACTTGGGGCTAGGGTCTTTTATTCAATTATTATAGTGACATACCATGTTTAAAGGATATTTCTCTATTGCCGCTTTTATATTGGCAAGTACGTTTGCGTCTTATTCAATGGCACAAACACCCACTCCAGAACAAATGAAAATGTTTCAAAATCTACCCGCCGACCAACAACAGGCCTTGGCGAGTAAATATGGTTTCTCCATTCCTTCTAGTTCATCTTCAAGCAAGTCTCCTTACGAAAACCCGCAAGTAATCAAACCTAGAGCTGAATCTAGTGGCGCTGTATCTTCCAATATCGAAGAACAATGGCTCAAAAAAGGTGAGCAGGAAGATCTTAAACGTTTTGGTTTAGATCTTTTTGCTGGTTCTCCAAGCACTTTTGCTCCGATCAGTGATGTTCCTGTGCCAGCAAATTACACCGTGGGTGCTGGTGATGAAATCATTGTGCAGTTGTTTGGTAAGGAGAATGAAACGCATCGTTTACGCGTAAATCGTGCGGGCACAATCAACTTCCCCTCACTTGGGCCGGTAAATGTTGCTGGCATGCACTTTTCTGATGTTCGAGACTCTCTGACGCAACGTGTAAAAGAGCAAATGATTGGTGTGCGCAGCGATATCTCATTGGGTGAATTACGCACCATGCAAGTGTTTGTAATGGGGGATGCATATAAGCCTGGTGCCTACACGGTTAGCGCATTAACGACAATTTCACAAGCTATTTATTACAGCGGCGGTTTTGGTGAAAGTGGGGCGCTGAGAGATATCCAGCTAAAGCGTGATGGTAAAATCATTCGTAAGTTGGATATGTATGACCTTTTACTAAAAGGTGATGCAAGTAATGATGTGCGCTTACTACCGGATGATGTTGTTTTAATTGGTTCTGTTAACGATACAGTGTCTATAGAAGGCGAGATCAACCGTCCGGCAATTTATGAAGTCAAGGCCGGTGAAACTTACCAACAACTTATTCAGATGGCAGGTGGTTTTACTGCGAATGCTCATGTCGAGCAGTTGGAGATAAAACGCTACGCTTCACATGGCGCTCGTGAGGCTTTGACACTTGATTTCAATAAAACGCAAGATCGACAGAGTAAAGTTAAAAATGGCGACGCCATCAAGATCTTGAAAAAAAGCGAAGAGCTTACTCGTTACGTGCAGATAGAGGGGGATGTTCGTCATCCTGGCTATGTGGAATGGCGCAATGGCCTTCGTGTTGCCGATCTTTTCAAATCTGTTGACTCAGCTTTTAATTCTACAGCTGATGTTAACTATGCCGTTGTGGTAAGAGAGATTAATCCACAGCGTGATATTGAAGTGTTCCAACTAAGTTTAGCCAACGCAATTCTATCACCAGGTAGCCAAGACAACCTCCAGTTACAATCACGAGATCGTATATTGGTTTTCAACCGCTTTAATAGCGAAGATTTGGATACATTGGTAACACAAGAGGCTATTTCAAAAGCAAAAACATTGGAGCAAGCGCAAGAGCAAGCTGAGCTGGAACAACAGAAAGAGCAAGAAGTGATGAGCTCTTCTGTTGCCGTTTCGCATTCAGAAAATGGTATGCTTAACAACCAGAACGCCACAGAGCAGGCTAAACCCGCTAAAATCATTTTCCGTGGTAAAGAGATTACAGAGGAAGATTTTGAAAAGCTGAAGCAAAATACTCGTCGCACTTTACTTGCCCCAGTTTTGTTACAACTTCAGCAACAGTCTCGTTTGGGGCTAGCCCCTCAAATTGCTGAAGTCTTTGGTGAAGTGAAGCACCCAGGACGCTACCCGATCACTCCAAGAATGACGGTATCAACGCTTATTGAAGCTGCTGGTGGATTGACTTACAACGCATTCACAATTAATGCAGAACTAGCGCGAACCGCGATTAATAGTGCGGATGAGCGTGCGTATATTGATGTTGGACGTATTGATTTGCGTAAAGCAATCCAAGGCAGTGCTTCGGACGATGCAATTATTGTTGGCCGAGATCGTTTGAACATCCTAGAAAAGCCAAATGTGAAGCTACAAAGCACAGTCACTTTACAGGGTGAAGTTCGTTTCCCTGGAACCTATACCGTGCGTCAAGGTGAAACCTTAAGTGAGTTGTTGGACCGAGCGGGCGGTCTAACCGAGTTTGCTCATCCTCAAGGAGCAATATTTACGCGTGAAGCATTGCGCTTACAAGAGCAGAAGCTCTTAAATCAATATGCAGCGGATATGCGTAAAGAAACCGCGAAGAAAACGTTCCGAGCAGATAGCAATATAGGTTCTGTAATTTCAGATCCAGAAAAAACGTTAGCATTTGTTGAGGAAGCAAGTCGCAGCAAAGCACTTGGCCGTATGGTGGTACAGTTAAACCGTATCTTAAAGGGTGAACGCTCAGCAGACTTTATGTTAGAAGATGGAGACTTCCTCTTTGTTCCGACTTTCCGAAACACCGTTTCGATAATGGGTGAAGTTCAGGTTCCAATTACCTACTTGTTGGACAACAAACTTGACGTCGATGATTACCTGAACAAAGCGGGTGGTGCTAAAAAGCAAGCCGACGAAGACCGCATTTTTGTAGTACGTGCGGATGGTTCTGTTTACAAGCCTTCATCAGGTTATTGGTTCGGAAACAATAAAGAAGGGTTAAAAGCTGGTGATACTATCGTTGTACCAATTGACACTGACTATAGAGATGCACTAAGTACCTGGACAGCTGCGACACAGATCCTATATCAAACCGGTGTAGCGATAAACGCACTTAAGTAACAAGGATATTGTACTGGAGGCTCAGGTATTTGAGCCTCCTTTAAGTTATAGAAAGTTCTTAAATGGGAATCCTTTACACAGCATGATAGAGAAAAAAGACACTAGTCAAAGTTATGAGAAGTCAATAAATCAAATAGATGATGAGAAGAAAGATATAGATCTAAGAGATTTATTTTCTGCATTCTGGAAAGGTAAATTGCTTATTATCATATTTACGGCAGTTTTTGCTGTTGGGGCCGTATTTTTTGCGATCAAACAACCTAATATATACTCAGCGAATGCCCTGCTAGCACCAACTGAAAGTTCAGATGGAGGGGCCCTATCTAAAATGTCTGGACAGCTAGGTGGCCTCGCTGCGATTGCTGGAGTTAACTTAGGTGGAAGTGAGGCTAGTCGTACAGACCTCGCTGTTCAGGTAATTCAATCTCGTCAATTTATAAATAAGTTCATATCTGAACACGAGATTTTAGTTCCTTTAATGGCAACAAAGGGCTGGAATCTAGATAAAAACACGTTATTAATTGATAGTGATATTTATGATGCAAAGACCAAATCATGGCTGAGGTTAGCTGAAGGTTTAAGGACTAGTGAGCCAACGCTTCAAGAAGCATCGAGTTATTTCAAAAAAGAAATATTTAGTATTGAAGAGGACAAAGAAAGCGGCTTTTATTTAATCAAAGTTTCACATTTCTCACCTTATGTTGCTAAACAATGGGTTGATCTTTTAATTGATGATATTAACAAGGTGATGCGAGAACGAGCCATTAAAGAATCAACTAAAAACTTGGAGTATTTAAACAATCAGCTCAATAAAACGGCAGTGGCAGACATGCAAAGCATGTTCTACAAACTAATCGAAGAGCAGACTAAAAGTTTAATGCTTGCTAAAGCTCAAGATGAGTTTGTCTTTAAAGTAATTGATCCTGCAGTTGTGCCTGAGATTAAAGCAAGTCCGCAGAGAGCCCTTATATGTGTACTGGGCACAATGCTCGGTTTTATGTTAGGGGTGTTTATTATTTTTGTTCGATTTCTCTTTGTTGGATATAGCTCTAATAGAAAATAATCGTAAACGAAGAGTATACATCCAAGTTATTATATAAATAATATACTATAAGGCATGAAAATGTTAAACCATAAGACGGCCCTTATCACAGGTGGCACCGGTTCGTTCGGTAAACAGTTCATTAAAACCATTCTTGGACGCTATCCAGAAGTTAAAAAAATCATCATTTTCTCTCGTGATGAACTAAAACAGTTTGAGCTGAAACAAAAGTATCCTGCAAAAGACTTTCCTCAACTTCGCTTCTTCATTGGTGATGTGCGTGACCAAAATCGTATGATTCAAGCTTGTGAAGGCGTTGATGTCATCATCCATGCCGCGGCGATAAAGCAAGTTGATACTGCAGAATATAACCCAACTGAGTGTATACGAACTAATATTACGGGCGCAGAGAACGTTATTAATGCGGCGTTACATTGCGGTGTAAAAGATGTTGTAGCTCTTTCCACAGACAAAGCGTGCGCTCCCATAAACCTTTATGGTGCAACGAAACTGGCTTCTGATAAGTTGTTCACTGCCGCCAATAACATCAAAGGCTCTAAAGATATCCGTTTCAGCGTTGTACGTTATGGTAATGTCATGGGCTCTCGTGGTTCAGTGATCCCATTCTTTTTGAGCAAACGTGAAGAAGGTATTCTACCAATCACTCATGAAGATATGACGCGTTTCAATATCTCATTGCAAGATGGTGTGAATATGGTGATGTACGCTCTGGAAAATCACTTAGGTGGTGAGATTTTTGTACCGAAAATCCCATCTTACAAAATCTTAGATATCGCTGAAGCTATTGCTCCTGAGTGTGAAACTAAAGTGGTTGGTATTCGTCCTGGTGAGAAGCTCCATGAAGAGATGATCACTGATACTGATTCTCTAAACACGATCGATCTAGGTAAATACTATGCAATTCTGCCTTCTGTTTCGTTCACTTATACAGAGAAAGAATACCTCGAACACCACAAAGCTGAAAAAGTACCGTTTGGTTTTAAATACAACTCAGGTACGAATACAGAGTGGGAAAGTATTGAAGGCCTACGAGAGCTAATCAAAGAGCACGTTGACCCAAACTTTACAGTGTGAGAACAGTTGTGATTCCTTACGGCAAGCAAGATCACAACTGTAGATGTTTTATTGGAGGCTTTGAGTTAGGGTGAAGCAAAGAGCCGCGTATCGAAACGGATTTATCAATTAATATGCCAGCTAGTACCTTACTGGTCTTACCTGACTTTTTATATACACGTTATGTCCTTAACTAAGAATTCAATAATATACTTATCAGCCAATATAGCAACTGCTGCTATTCCTTTTTTACTGTTACCTGTTTTGACGCGAGCCCTTCTTCCAGAAGAGTATGGACAAGTGGCTATGTTTCAAACGTTAGTAGCGGGGTTAGTTGCATTCGTTGGATTAAACACAGTTGGTGCTGCAAATAGAAAGTTTTACGATCATACAAATGAGAAAGAACTTGCACAGTATAATGGGGCCTGCATTCATATTCTCGTTATAAGTACAATAGCATTACTTTTTATCTGTTTTTTATTCTCTGAACCTTTGAGTCAGTTTTTATCCATACCTAAAAGCTGGTTGTATGTAGCATTAATTTATAGCGCATTAAGCTTTGTCATGAATTTACGTTTAGGGCAATGGCAAATACGGAGTAATGCAAAAAAATATGGGCTAATGCAGTTATTTTATGGTGTGTTTAATATGGTGCTGTCTTTAATCTTTGTTTTATATTTTGAATATGGAGCACAGGGACGAGTTGATGGGCAAGCATTAGCTATGATATCTGTTGCATTTGTTGCGCTGATTAGTTTGTTTAAAGAAAAACTAATCAATGTTACTTTGTTCAGATTAACTTATATTAGGGAAGCATTAAATTTTGGTTTGCCATTGATACCACATTTTTTTGGTGCATTTCTTTTGACTACGGCTGATAGATTTGTAATAAATCAGAATTTGGGTTTAAGTCAAGCTGGCATATATATGGTCGCAGTGCAGATAAGTATGGCTTTTAATATAATCTTTAATGCTATTAATAAAGCATATGTACCTTGGTTATTTAATATATTAAAGGAAAATGATAGTAAAAAAAAGAAACTAGTTGTAAAGTATACGTACATATATTTCTTATTCTTATTGGCTTTCTCACCGTTACCTTTTGTTTTAGGTCCTTGGTTAATGAATCTCATCGCGGGTGAACAATATCAAGAGGCCGGTAAAGTTATTGGGTGGTTATGTTTAGGACAAATATTAGGAGGGATGTACTTGATGGTCACAAATTATATATTCTTTTCAAAGAAAACGGGAAAGCTATCTATCGTTACTTTGATCTCTGGTGCTATCAACCTCCTTTTGTTGGTCTACCTTGTTGATATAATAGGGTTTGTTGGCGCAGCAATTGCTTTTACTGTGGCAAAATTATTCCAATTTTTATTTACTTGGCTCTTGGCATATAAAGCAGTTGATATGCCTTGGTTTACGATTGAAATTATTAGTGATCAAAAGAGAAATGTCTAGCGATTAATTCTTATGAAAGTTTTAATCGAAATATATTATAGAGTTAGAGGCAATGAAGAAAAAGATAAAGAAGTTTCTATTTACAAAGCTAGCCAAAAGGAATATTCAATCATTTGGTGATGGCCTTACAGTTAATAATAGAACAATATTTAACAAAAGAACAATAATAGGTGAAGATTGTCACTTTAATGGGCTTAGAGTTCAAGGTGATGGTCAAGTTACTATCGGAGATCATTTCCATTCTGGTCATGGATGTATATTGATTACAAGTAATCATAATTATATGGGAACGGCTCTTCCATATGATCATACGAATATAAGTAAAGATATAACGATTGGTCGTAATGTTTGGCTAGGTCTCAATGTAATTATTTTACCTGGTGTTCGAATAGGAGATGGTGTAATTATCCAGGCTGGTTCAGTTGTGACAAAAGATGTCCCAGATTTAGCGATAGCAGGTGGACATCCTGCTAAAGTATTCTCTTATAGGGATAAAAAACATTACTATAATCTTGACAAAAATAAAGTATAAGTGGTTTATATGTTTAAGAAGCTTAAACAATTCGATTACCTTACCTTTTCAACAACCGATAGCTATCTAAGGTATAGAATCTTTTGTCAAGGAAAGCATGGTCTGACTTATCGAATTGCGAGCTATTTTTATAATTTCATAAAGTCATTAAACCGTCTTAGTTTTAAAATTAAAAAAAGTGATGTTATTTTCATATATAGTACTGAAAACCAAAAAAAATCATTAGATTTAATACAAGAAAAATATAAAGAAAAGCATGGTAATGAATGTGGTGTCAGCTATTCATTAAAAAATAAGTTAAAATCTAACTATTATTTTCCTGAATTATATACATATTTAATTTCTCTAGTGTTTTTTCCTTTAGCAATCGTAGAGTCATTATATTCTATTTTGTTTAAAAAGGATTATGATAAATATGCTCATGGTATAGATCGTTATATATTATCCTTCGGTCAATATATAGTATACTGGTTTTTCTTGTCATTAATTAAGCCGAAAATAATAATATTAAGCAATGATCATAACTCTGAGATTAGAGTGGTTTTAAGCATAGCAAGAAAGAAAGGAATAAAAACAATCTATGTTCAGCACGCTTCTCCCAATGCTCAATTGCCACCTTTAGAACAATTTGACAAGTCTCTTCTCGATGGACAGGCTTCACTTGATGTTTACCATAGCATTGGCGAGTTATCAGAAGATGTTGACTTAGTTGGAATATCAAAACTTGATAGAGTAAAAAGAATAAAAGAAGACGATTATTCGCGTGAGTTTATATCTGTCGCAATAAATTCTAGTTTTGAGATATCTAATTTGATTCGTTTGATAAAAGAAATCAACTCTTACGGGGAAGCTGTCAGATTAAGACTTCACCCCGGTCAAATGGGAAGTCAGAATTCAATTAAAAAGAAGCTCAATGGACTTGATGTGATTTTCAATGACCCGAAAAGAGATGACCTATTTGAGTTTATTCTAACGTCTAAGTCATTAATCGCTGGCAACTCCAATATATTGCTTGAAGCAGCGTTGCTAAATACCCCTACGTACTATGCAAAGTTAGATAACTCTGAATTTGATTACTATGGTTTTGTGAAAAATAAAATCAGTGTGGAAATTAAGGAGGATTTTAGCAACATCAATCAAGTCTTTGATATTAATTCGGTCAGAAGTAAAGAAAGCTTAAAGTATTATGACCACTCTGTAGGTGAAAGTTACTTTGGCTATAGTGATGAACTCATATGTGAGCATATCGATAATTTACTGAATAAGTGTAATTAGGTTAAAAGATTTATGAGTCATATATGAATAATGAAAGGATATTTCTTAAAATAAAATACGAAACGATTATCAAGTTATTGTTATTAATAAACTTCTTCTTTCCTACTTTCAATAATATATTTGAAAGTACAGGTGATACGGGGGTGATGATGATCAACTTGATGATGCTTTCTCTTTCATTGCTAACGATATGTTTTATTGTCAGAGATTATGGGTTTGAGTTTGAATTTGGAATTAATGTTTTTTTAATTATTGCGTTTCTGTACCTTATACTAACAATTTCCGGTAACTTTATTAATAACAGAGTTATTTTCTCTGATGTATTCGAATTGTTTAGGCCAGTGTACTATACGATATCTTTTTTGCTTTTTTATTTACTTGTTAAGTTTGATATTGTAATACCAGAAAAAATACTTAAGCTCTTTAGTCGATTTATATTAGCTACAGCCTTTTTTAGCTTCATTTGTTTGCTCTTTTACCAACACTTTGGGCGAGAAGTGATGGCATTCTATGCAAAAGCCTCTTTGTTATCTACTCGCCGTTTTACAGGAACGTTCCAAAACCCATATGATTTTGCTTTTGTCGCTGTTCTGCCATTAATGTACTTAATCATGAAGTTCGTAACAGAAGGTAAGGTATATCGTTTGGTTTGCATTTCAGTTTTATTTATAACGATTCTTTTTGGTCAAAGTAAATCAGGCTTTGCAAGTTTTCTTGTTGCAACAACAATAGCATTGTTTGCTTCTTTATTTATCGTTAATCGAGATAAGATTAGAAAAAGTATTGGTTATCACGTTAGGTTTCTTTTCTTTCCTGCTTCAGTGGCAATATTCGCGCTAATTATCGTGCTATTCTATTTTGATGATTTTTCATACTTGTTAAATGGAATTATTAAGATAATTTCTGGGGATGGAGATAAATCAAGTCAAATAAGAATATATCAAGCTAAAGTGGCTTTAGATATGTTGGAAAATAACTTGCTTGAATTGATGATGGGATTTGGTTCATTCAAAGCATCTGGTTTGAAGTTTGAGTCTCTATACTTCCTATATCTTTTTAGGTATGGCTTTCTTTCCGTGCTGATTCTATTTTTCTGGATAATATTTCCTATTGTTATACTTGCTTTTCAAAAGGTTGAGCTAGAAAAACTTTACAAGGTGTTGCTGTTTGGTCTGTTTGTGTCTGTTATACCAGCCGGTTTTGGTAACAATGTAATAGATCAATCTAGAATTCCATTCATTTACTTTGGTTGTTTGGGCGTTACCTACGCGTTAATTCATAAAAGAACTGTAAAGAGGTCAGTTTGAAAACTATTTTACTGTCATCACTATCCTATGAAGGCTGCTATGGTGGTGTTGAAAACTCATTACGTTATCTATCTAAATCCTACAAGCGCAATGGTGACAATGTGATCATTTTGGCGTCTGCCTATTTTGATAAAAAGTTTGAGCGATTTGGGGGGGAAGATGGCGTCACGTTAGTTCGTTTTAGACGTAAATTCTTTGTCAATAAGTATCTAAACATGATGCTTTTCCCTTTGTTTATTTTGGATCTTGTTTGGGCGTTGGCACTGATAAAATACAAATATCCAATAGATAAATCTGTTTGTCGAAATCAATTTGTTTGTTTCTTCGTCAATTTGCTTTTTGCTGAAAAAAACGTTTACTTAGCCCCAGGCTTTAGCCATCGACAGTCAGCTAAAGAGAATATGACCAATGGGGGCTTTACGCTTACTTTGAGACGTAAGCTACATATGCTGTTTGATTATGCTGCATTACGGTTTAGTAAGTCTGTATGTGTCTTTTCTCATAATATGTTGCAGCAAGCTCAGGAAGTCTCTTCAAGTTTTTCTTCTGGGTCTATCGCTAAAAAAATTTCTCTGACAAAACCAGGTGTCGATAAATCAGTTTTCTTTCCTATTTACGGAGAAGAGAAGGATTCTCTTAAGGCATTTTTGGGCCTACCACACGATAAAGTAATTTTGCTTTGTGTGGGACGTTGCGTGAAGGCGAAAGGCTTTGAGTTAGCACTGCAAGCGATGGAGAGCAATGAACACTGTCATTTAGTCATAGTTGGTGATGGGCCGGAGCTTGATAATTTAAAGGAGCTTGCAAGTTCACTTTGTGTCGAACAAAGTGTAACGTTCTTTGGAGCTCGTAGTGATGTTAAGAACTTTTATCAATCTTCAGATTATTTCTTTATGTCTTCTACTTATGAGCCGTTAGGTCAGACTATTCTCGAGGCCATTTCTTGCTCTCTTCCTGTTTTGGCATTTGAATCAGGTGTACTGACAGCAACTAAAGAACTGATGCAGGATAGAGGAGTCATTTTTATCAAAAGTACCGATCGTGATACTATGAAAGCTTCCGTTGCTTCACTGCCAGCTGTAGAGTCGAATGACTATAAACTCCTTTCAGAAAGTGCGTTTGAGTTATCCGCTCTTTTTGACTGGGACAAGCTAGCACAAGATTTAGTCGCAGATATTGAGTAAAGGTAAGAAATGCTTGTATCCATAATAATGCCTGTATACAACGGCGAAAAAACGATACTTGGTGCAATTAATTCAGTATTGGCTCAGACTTATGAAAACTGGGAGCTAGTTATCGTGGATGATTGCTCTAAGGACCAAACTTATTCGGTTGTGAAAAGTGTTGACGATGAACGAATAAAGTTCTATCAACTGGATTCTAACACTGGAAGCCCAACATCTCCCCGAAACTTCGGGTTATCTGTATGCAACGGTCAATATGTATCATTTCTTGATGCAGATGATCTATGGGAGCCTAAGAAGCTAGAGCTGCAAGTCGCTGTACTCGAACGTGGATATAATATTGTTTGCTCTAATTACTCTGTATTTGTAGATGAGAATTGGGAAGCTCCGATTTCCTATCGCCAGTTTCCAAAAGAGTTCAACTTTCGTAAAATGTTGAGAGGAAACTGCATCGGCAACCTTACTGGTATCTATAATAGAGATAAACTTGGTATTGTGCCTCAAAAACATCAAGGTCACGAAGATTATATTATGTGGCTAGAATTGGTGAAAAAAGGTGGAAACGTATACTGTGTTCAGGAACCATTGGCGCGATATCGGCTATCTTCGAGTTCTGTTTCTTCAGATAAGCTACGGGCAGCAAAATGGCAATGGCGAATTTATCGAGAAGAGCTAGAGCTAAATGCCTTAGTGAGCAGTTACTATTTCTCGCAGTATGCCCTTAACGTAGTAAGGCGAAACTTTTTTAAGTTTTTATAAACAAAAAAGGGCCTATACTGATAGCCCTTTTTTATTTATTTGTTTTCGTTTTCTAGCGCCCCATCCCAAACAACACTGTTTTAACCGTAAGGAAAAGAATCTTCACTTCCATCATCCAGTTTTGGTGTTTGATGTAGTAGATATCGTATTTATGCTTCCAGATAGCGTCTTCTACCGATGCGCCATAAGGGTATTTTACTTGAGCTAGACCAGTTACCCCTGGTTTAACGGCGTGACGAAAGCGGTAGTAAGGAATGGCTTTTTCCAATTCAGAGATGAACACCTCGCGTTCTGGACGAGGACCAACCATCGACATCTCTCCCTTTAGTACATTGATTAACTGAGGGAGCTCATCTATGCGAGTTTTACGAATAAAACAGCCGACTTTCGTTACGCGAGCGTCGTTCTTGGTCGCCCATTGGGCACCGTTCTTTTCCGCATCGTTTCGCATCGAGCGAAACTTGATCACTTCAAACTCTTCATTATATTGGCCAGTACGACGCTGCTTAAAGAATACCGGACCTGGTGACTCAAGCTTAATGAGCAGTGCCGTAATAAGCCCTACTGGGATAGCAACCCATGACAGCATAAAAACAAACAAGAGATCGATGAAGCGCTTTTGCCAGCTGTTCTTACGATTAGAGAGGATAGAAAAAGCTTTTTGGTGTAAGAAGTAGCCGCTATGCAAGAGCTCAGTTTCAGTGTAGCCAAGTGAACGATCAAAGTAGCTAACTAGAGGCTCAACCCAAGCACCTAGTTCTGTCGCAGCTACAAGAAACGCTTGCTGCTCAGGGTTTAGATGTGAGCTTTTGAAGTGGCAAAGCGTTTTACTCTTGAAATCCCTAAGAGCATAGTTATTAACTTGTGCGTTAATCTCAGGGTGTCTCTTAAGTACTTGAGCAATCTTTGCTTCGTCTTCTTTTGGACAGTAGATATAAAGGCAAGCGTCTGTTTCACTTGCGGATAACTCGTCCAATGCTGATGTTATGCTGATAGAATTATTTTTAGTTAATTCAGAAGCTTCTCGTTCTTGAAGCGTGTCGCTCATACTGTCTGTCATAGGAATGGAATAAGTTGTTTTCGACTAGCCAATTGCTTACAAGTCGGCGATTATAATTTAATTCGTATAGAAATTATATCCCTTAATCCAGAACATGCTTGTAACTTTGTTAATTTTCTTGAACCTGAGTCCTTACTTATGGCTTGTTTTTGAATCTTGACGTAACTATATCAATGAATTCGACAAACTATGTTTGCGATATATTATGTTGCCTCGAAATTAAATGATTATCTAATTCACTATATTACGCAGTTATATCCGAGGTTGATTAGTTTTTGATAAAGCGCTTTTTTCGAATCTCCCTCACCATGTATAAGGTGAACCTCTTTAGGAGGAGTAGGAATGGCAGTTACAAATTGTATTAAGTCGTTCATATCGGCATGCGCAGAGTAGCCTGACATCGTATGAACTTGAGCTTTCACTTTCACGCGCTTACCTTCAATCAATACACTTTCTTCTCCATCCTGGATACGCCGACCTAAAGTCCCTTCCGCTTGATAGCCAGCAAATAGAACATCATTTCTTTCATCAGGCAGTAAAGCTTCCAAATAATTGACGACACGGCCACCTTCACACATTCCGGAGGCTGCAACCACGATAGCGGCTTCTGATGTACTTGCGAGACGGTTAACGAGCTGTAAATGGTCTGCGTGGCTTTCGATCGTAATGCATTGGTCAAACGCGAGCGGGTGTCGATGATGATCGAGTCGCTCTTTCGCTTCAGATCCCCAAAGTTTTTTAAAATGGCGATAGGTATTGGTCACCTTTTTAGCCAAAGGAGAGTCGAGAATAATAGGCAGTGAATCTTGCAAAGCGTGCTCATGTATAAGCTGCTCTATATCAAAAAGTAACTCTTGGGTTCTCCCGACACTAAAAGCTGGTATCACAATTACGCCACCATCCCCAAGGGCGTGCTCAATAATAGAAAGTAATCTCCTGCTGCGAGACTCTACATCCTCGTGAATTTTATTGCCGTAAGTCGACTCGATAAACAGGTAGTCAGCTTTTTCCGGTGATAAGGGATCCGGTAGGAGAGGTGTGTTGCGAGGTCCCAAATCCCCAGAGAAAACAACAGCCTCCTGGTTTGATAAATGAAATTCAACATATGCTGAGCCTAAAATGTGCCCAGCAGGTTGAAAGCGAAGAGAAGTACTCTCTTCTATTTCTACCCACACTGAGTAAGGACAAGGACGAATAAGCGCTCGAATAAAATCGAGCACTTTCTCTCTTTGATGACGTCGCATACCCAATTGGAGCTTTAAACCATCTTCTAACATAAGCGGCACGAGCTCAGCGGTGGCTTCCGTACAGTAGATAGGGCCCTTATAGCCAGCTGCTAATAGCCAGGGCAGCCTACCAATATGATCGATATGAGAATGAGTCAGCACTACCGCTTTGAGATGAGCGATAGAAAAGTCGATACCCAAACTCTGCTGCTGAGTATTGTCTTGGCCTTGTAGCAAACCACAGTCGATCAGCACACTTCCATTTTGTAACACGAGCTCGTGGCAAGAGCCAGTAACCGTATTTTTCCCACCGTGGTGCAGTACTTTCATAACAAAACGACGCTTTTACCTTTGCTAGCTTACACTTGTGAGTATCTATTTTACACATAGTCAAACCTCACTACTTGGCAGCGATTCGGTAAATCGCTCAGTAGGTAGGGTAAGCAGGCAGATAGTGAATAAGTGAGCGTATTGTAGGCAAGCAAAATAGGAGAAAGAAAATGGCAAAACTGAAAGTTTAGAGAGACTTAGATATTCGTCATAAATTTGACTACGTTTCATTGCAACCGCTTGTGATGCAATTCATATTATTGCAACTATTTTCATTTAAGCTTTTGGAATCAGCGTCACTGGCTGTTTAGTGCTCGCTGCGTAAATGAGTGTCTGATAATTATAATCTTATAAAACACGCCACATTTATGACGGAATAAGTGTCAGAAAAAAGACATTTTTTTGTAAGCTTTTTACACGTTCTACTTTTAGTTGCAACGTGTTTACTATACAATTCGTCTCCTGTTTGGAAATGCAACCGTTCACATTACGTGCAAAAACTTGCTTCTAGGAGCCAGACCTAGGGGCGGTAGCGTGCCCAAATCATCGGTGAAGCCTCCTTCCTAATAAAAGAAAGAGGTCAAACTAAAGAATGTTCAATAACAATAAGCACCTAAGTGCATTTCTGGCAAGATTGATTTATAAAAAACGAGAACTATTACAAATTTATGTAATTCCCTTTTGTCAGAGGGACGCTCAAAGCTAACAAAGTGGCGAGCAAATGTTGGTTAGGCATAGGTTACAATTTAAATCTCCATTTCTCATACCTATCAAAACCAAGCACTAAGCGTGTAGAAGTAGTTAACTGTCGGCCCAAACCGTTAGTTAGCATATACAAGCTTTGTATTTGGCCTGCCTATAAAAAGCTATGAACCCGTGACCGTCATGAGCGAGTATCGGAGTGATTCAGTTACTTACATATCAATATTAAAAATTAGCGTTTGCTGTGCGTTACAACCCATGTTGTCTAATGTGGTTTTGTCACGCCAAAAAATCACCTGCTTGTTCTTGGGTTCGGCTTATTCAGATATGAGCGAAAAAGAATCAGCAGTATCGGACCTGTGATGCAATGGAATCCGTAAAGGGAATCAGTCGGATGCGTTATAGATTTACTTCAAACTTATTTAATAACACAGTTGGCTATCATGAATAATGCATATTTATTTGTATTTATTTTGTCGTTCGTTCTACTTTTTGTTATGCGCAAGGTCGCTAAGCACGTAGGTCTAGTAGATAAACCCAATGCAAGAAAGCTTCACCAAGGTGTGGTGCCACTTGTAGGAGGGATCTCCATTTTCTCTACTATATTGGTGGGGTTCCTTCTGTTCTTACCAATGAATGACAACCTATCACTCTACTTATCTTGTTCGGCTGTACTCATCGTGCTCGGCGCATTAGATGACTATTATGATGTAAGTTTCAAAATTCGCCTTATTATCCAAGCAGGAATATCCCTTGCGATGATTTACATCGGAGGCCACAGCTTACACGATTTAGGCTACTTAATGGGAAGCGAAACCATTGCCCTGAATGAAGTTACTGGCGCGGTGATCACCGTGATTGCGGTAATAGGCGCCATTAACGCATTTAATATGGTTGATGGTATAGACGGCTTGCTGGGCGGGTTAGCCTCTGTCACCTTTACAGCATTAGGTGTTGTATTTGTCTACAACGGAAACGAATACTTAGCCACGATCTGTTTATTGATCGTGACTGCGATGCTCCCTTATATCTTCCTGAACTTAGGTTTCCCACTTGGTCGCCGCTTTAAGATCTTCATGGGTGATGCAGGCAGTATGTTTATCGGCTTTACCGTGGTCTGGATGCTGATTCGCGGCACGCAAGAACCAGGAGCTGTAGCCTTCAAGCCAGTCACAGCACTATGGTTGATAGCTTTACCGTTGATGGACATGGCAACCATTATGATCCGTCGTATTCGTAAAGGTCAGTCACCATTCCAACCAGACAGAGAGCACCTACATCATATTTGTCAGCGTATCGGGCTTTCTCCAGGTGCTACGTTAATTTTCATCTGTTCGTTGGCATCAACTTGTGCCGCTATCGGTTTGTGGGCTGATTTTGTTGGCATTAGTGAATCAATAATGTTTATTGCTTTCTTGATTTTGTTTACGTGCTATTTTTCGGTAATTAGCCATATTTGGCGCATTTCTTCTTGGTTCAATAAGCTATTTCATACTTTAGGACTGCAGTTTACGTCTAAGTAGAAGTTAAAAAGCCTATTGGGGCAAGGGAGCTAAAATAGGACAAATCAAGCAATTATAGTTAGTTAGCTAAAACTAACTGTCTCAAAATGAATAAAAGTTGTCTCAGTATCGAAAGTATACTGAGATAAAAAGTAGAAAAACTTCACGATTTAAGATGAAGAATTCTACAGACACTTCTCGAAAAACCGCTTCTATTTAACACGATGGGCATGCGGTAATAAACACAGACAACAAAAATCAACAAGAAAAACGCTGGCTGCAAACGTTGGGTTTGATAACGCCAGTACGTTTTGTTGTACGTGTCTCGTGTTGATAAATGTAAACATATTATATGTCCCTTATGTCTAGGGGCATTAGGTTGTCTAGGAAATATTAATGACTAAAAAGAAAATCCTTACGGTTTTTGGCACTCGCCCAGAAGCTATAAAAATGGCCCCTCTTGTTCACGCATTAGCAGCAGATGATCGCTTTGAAGCAAAATGCTGCGTAACTGCTCAGCACAGAGAAATGCTAGACCAGGTACTCGAGCTATTCGAGATCACGCCGGACTATGATCTGAATTTGATGAAAGCGGGTCAAACGCTCAATGATGTGACAGCTCGAATAGTACAAGAGCTAAAGCCTATCCTTCAAGAATTTCAGCCAGATGTCGTTTTGGTTCATGGAGACACGGCGACGACTTTTGCTGCTAGCTTAGCCGCATATTACGAACAAATTGAAGTCGGTCATGTGGAAGCAGGCCTTCGCACAGGTAACATATACTCGCCATGGCCGGAAGAAGCCAATCGTCGTTTGACTGGTGTACTTACCAAGTATCATTTTGCCCCTACAGAAACGTCAAAAGAGAACCTTCTACGTGAGAACTTCGCACCAGAAGGCATTTTTGTTACGGGTAATACGGTTATTGATGCGCTGCTAATGGTTAAAGACAAAATCGAATCTGACAGCGATTTGAGTGCGACATTAGCGGCACAATTTCCATTCTTAGATGACAGCAAAGAATTGATATTGGTAACGGGGCATCGAAGAGAAAGTTTTGGTGGCGGCTTTGAACGTATTTGCGAGGCATTAGCTCAAACGGCGAAACAACACCCAAATGTACAAATTCTTTATCCAATGCATTTGAACCCTAATGTTCGCGAACCAGTTAACCGAATTTTAGGAGATGTTGAAAATGTGTTGTTAATTGAACCGCAACAATACCTTCCATTTATCTACTTAATGAGTCGTTCCCATATCATCCTAACGGACTCTGGGGGTATTCAAGAAGAAGCTCCATCTCTTGGTAAACCAGTACTAGTTATGCGTGATACAACAGAACGTCCTGAAGCTGTTGCCGCAGGTACAGTGAAATTAGTTGGTACTAGCGTAGAAAAAATCACGTCCAGTCTCGATTCACTATTAAATGACAAAGAAGCATACAAAGAGATGAGTTTTGCGCACAACCCCTACGGTGATGGCAAAGCCTGTGAAAGAATTTTAAACGAATTAGTAAACTAAGTTTAGGAAAAATTATGTCATTTGAAACGATTTCAGTTGTTGGTCTTGGTTATATTGGTTTGCCAACTGCGGCCATGTTTGCTTCCCGTAAGAAAAAAGTGATAGGGGTTGATGTAAATCAGCATGCGGTGGATACCATTAATAAAGGCGAAATACATATTGTTGAGCCTGATTTAGACATGTTAGTTAGCGCGGCTGTGCAACAGGGTTATCTTGAAGCGACTACTGCCCCGAAGTCTGCAGATGCTTTTTTAATAGCCGTGCCTACACCATTTAAACCATGTAACGAAGGGGACATTCCTGAGCCGGACTTAAGTTATATCCACAGCGCGGCTAAAGCCATTGCACCAGTGTTAAAAAAGGGCGACTTAGTTATTCTAGAGTCAACCTCACCAGTGGGTGCAACTGAGCAATTGTCCGGATGGTTGGCAGAATACCGTGATGACTTATCATTTCCACAACAAGTAGGTGAAATAGCCGACATTAACGTTGCACACTGCCCTGAGCGAGTGTTACCAGGTAAAGTCGTTACAGAATTGGTTCAAAATGACCGTGTCATCGGCGGTATGACAAAGCGTTGTTCAGAGCGTTCTGTTGAGTTGTATAAAACATTCGTCATGGGAGAATGCGTAATTACTAACGCAAGAACTGCGGAAATGGCGAAATTAACTGAAAACAGCTCTCGTGATGTTCAAATCGCTTTTGCTAACGAACTTTCAATTATATGTGATGAGTTGGATATTGATGTGTGGGAGTTAATCGCTTTGGCTAACCGCCACCCGCGCGTGAACATTTTACAACCAGGTCCTGGTGTCGGTGGTCACTGTATAGCTGTTGACCCATGGTTTATTGTTTCGAAAACTCCTAATCAAGCTCAAATTATTCACACTGCTCGTAAAGTAAATGATTACAAACCAGAGTGGGTTATTGAAAAAGTTAAAGTTGCGATTGCTGATTTTTTACAGTCTAACCCGAGTAAGACTGCGAAAGATGTCACTATTACTTGTTATGGTTTAGCGTTTAAACCTGATATTGATGATTTGCGTGAAAGCCCAGCATTATCCATTGCAAGAACCATTGCAATTCAGCACTCATCTGAAGTATTGGCTGTTGAACCAAATATCGTATCTTTGAACGAAGAAAATATCCGTTTAGTAACTATTGATGAATCTTTGTCTAAAACAGACATACATGTAATGTTAGTCGATCATAAGCAGTTTAAAAAAATAAAATTGAATGATGCATTTGTTATCGATACAAAAGGGATCTGGTAAAATAGCTTAGCTCCAGCGTTGATACTAGTGATCAAAGAATATGTTTTATTTCTGACTAGCAGTGTAGGAAAGAAGTGTAAAGACGTTACTATGCAAAGGTTTGAGAGGTATTAATAATCCATGTTAAAATCTGTCGATATTCTATGTTTGTTAATGTAACTTCAGGAAATAAAAATTCGTCTTGTAGATTATTACTATTTTAAATAGTACTTAGTATCCTAAATAGGAGCGATAAATTTAACCCGTTTATATACTTTCAAATCATTAAAGATAATTGACTAAAGAATAAAGTCGAGCACAAATTATTAGACATTATCTTGCTGATGATTTGTGCCGTTTTTTCGGGTTATGAGTCGTATGGTAATATTATCGACTTCGGCAATGCTCGCTTGGATTTCTTGAAACTAATAAGGTGATTTTTAGTCCGATATTCCATTGGTGATATGCTATCCCGAGTCTTGAGAATGATTAATGGCAAGACCTTAAGTGGTTCTTATGAGCGATCAAACGGCAAAGGAATTATTCATATGGTGAACGCTTTTGTGACTGCGAATAGAATGAATATCGCATTGTAGAAGGAGGATAGAAAAATAACGAAATTACCGTAATCCCCAAGCAATTTGACTTGTTGGACATAAGTGGTTGTTCGGTTACTATAGAATCAATGGTTCGCAAAATAAAATAGCGCAGAAAGTTCTCGATAAAGAAGCGGACTATTTACTGGCAGTTCATACATTACACATAAAAAGCTGCGTAGAATCGAAACGAGAGTGGCTCTAGTGAATCGTGATTTGTCAGTATTAGTTGATATTGAGCATGAATGACCTGGGTTAAAATCAACAGGTATCGTTGCTTCAATTCGCCAAGAATCAGCGACAGTAACGGAGCAAGATGTGAGTGTTCGCTATTATATTTGAACTAGAGAACGAGAAGCGACCAGTTCTTATTGGATGTTATGTATTGATCTATGGGTAAGTATTTTGTTATTTAAATCAAAATATTATATTTAATGGGTGTGCAGAGGTATTTGCGAGGATCAGGCAGTTGTGTTTGGACTTGTTAAAGAGTGAAACCACATTTTAAGGTGGCATTAAACGTAAACGGATGGAAGTATGACATGGGTGAAAACTACTTAAGCAAGGTTCATGCAACCCTAAAGTGACTGTGATGTTCATGTGGTTTTCGTGAGCTGTATTGTTATTCATACCAAAGGTATATGGTAAACAACTGAGGCTAGATTAAAATCTAGCGCTTAATTTATATGAGAATAATTAAAAACGGGTTGAAGAACCTAATAGGTATATTGCTTAGTAAAGGTTCTCATGCAATAACATTATTTATCCTAGCTAGGATACTTACAAACGAAGATTTCGGAAGATTAACATCAATAATAAATTCAGTTAATAGCTATGCCAATGCGCTCTCTAACTCAATTATCTTTGCCTTAACAAAAAATGAGTCTAAGGAAAGAAATTTAGGTAATACATTGGCTGATGGTCACTTTCTATTAATTATATCCATTATATCTAGTGTTGCTTACTCATTTTTTATACTGATATATATAAACTATTTTGGGATAGAAAACTTTTTACCTGCTATAGTTTTTTTCGGGTACGGAGTTAGTCTGATTATAGAGTCGTATGCCGTAGGAAAGTATAGCGGACAAGAAAAATATGGATTATTAGCTAAGTACAATGCTTTTAAAGGTGTTGTATACTTGTTATCAGTATTTTTGGTTACATGGTTTTTTGGATTTTGGGGTGCTATTGTATCGATAAGTATGTTTTGGCTTATTGCTACTATTACATTAGTCAGCATTCTGTTAAAAAATGATGTGGTTGAGGAAATTAAAAGAATTAAAACAAAGCCAAATATATGGGTAGATGTTGTACCCATCTTTTTGTCCGGATTAATGGTATCTGCTGGCTTTTTTATAGCACAAGGTGAGGTATATAATGCAAGTGGTGGCTTTTTAGAGTTGTCTTATTTTAACTCCGCATTCTTAATATATAATTTAGTAGCTATAATTGGCCAGCAGGCTTCATTCCCAATAGTTAATAAGTTTGTTTATGACAAGTCAAAAGATACTTTAACTAAAGCAATGGTAGGTGGTGTTTTATTCGCAATACTTCTACCACTACCTTTATTAATATGGTCGGAACTAACATCTTATTTACTAGGGGAGAAGTATAGCAACCCCTATTTTTATCAATTACAAACCACGCTATTGCTGACTGCTAGTATCGTTATATTTAAGCAGTTGGTTGGTCGGTTTGTTTACGTTAATAGTAGTGCATGGTTCTCCGTACTTAGCAACGCTATATGGGGAGCTGTTTTTTTATATTTTTTCTTTAAGTTAGGCGTGAGTGTTAATAGCTATGCTAATGCTTTTTTATACTCACATTTAATATCTGGAATTACATCACTAATTTTTATTTATTTTAGACTGAAAGAAAGTTTCAGAGTAATAATGATCAGTTTCTTACTTCTTTATTCGGCTTTGGCTGTTGTCGGTCATTTATCAGGTGCTATTCAATGGATATTTTAATTAAAGGTTACTATGGAAAAGGTAACTTTGGTGACGACGCTTTACTTGTATCTGCAATAGATGTAATTAGAGAGCAATATCCAAGTGCGAATCTATATTGTGATGTAGATAAGAGATATCTTACACAATATTCTTTATTTAAGCCATGCTTGGACAACTACGATATGGTTTTTTATGGTGGAGGAACTCAGTTCTTTTCATTTTCTGAACATAGTTTTTTTAAAAAACTAGAATATGTTTTAAAAAAAGGAAAGTTACTCAGAGTTATTAAATCTAAGTTTAGAAAAATGAAACCAGACTCTAGTTTAAAAATAATGATTGGAATGGGTTTAGGCCCATTTGTAGATAAAGATGTAGAAAGAAAAACAAAGTCTATAATAGAAACAGCCGAAGTTGTTCATGTTAGAGATGACTTTAGCCTGGCACACTGCAAAAACTGGGGTATCGCAGCAAGTAAGTATGTAGATCTTTGCTTCTATACAGAGAGGTTCAATGATATTGCAAAGAAAGCTAATACAGAGAAAGGTTGCTATGATGTTGGCTTTATAGTAAGAGATTGGGGGTATAGAGAAACTGATTATGCCGATAAGCTTATAGCCGCAGCAAAAGAATTAAAGGCGTTGGGGGTTTCCTCTCGTTTTATTATTTTTTCTAGCAAGGAAGATGAAAAATCCCGAAGTAAACTAATGACAGCGGGAGTTGATTTTCTAGAGTGGTATGATGATGAATCTAGGTTTGAAGAGTTCATGCTGGAACTTAACAGACACAATATGTTTATCACGGCGAGGTTTCACGGTGCAATATTCGCATCATTATTAAATAAACCATTTGCCATAATATCAATAGATAGGAAGTTAGAGTATTATGCTGATCTTTTCGATTTCGATAATATCATTGATCCTGATAGTGAAAAGGAAAGAGTGATTGACGTATATAATAGTATAAAAGCAAATTACTCGGATTATTGTGATGCAATAATAAAGTCGAATAATTCAAGCTTTAGAGCTGCCAAGGATAGTATTAATGCCATTAAACAGGTCATCGAAAAGGCTAAATTCTCGTGAAAATTATATTCGACTTTAGAGGTCATAAAAATAAAGGTGCCGTTATCAATGCAATGGTTAGGCATATAAAAACTATTCTTTCTTCTGGTGGTGAGTGCATTGCGTTACATGATGAAGGTGTTGAGAGTGAGTTGAATACTGCTCTTGAAAATGTTAATTGCAACATTATTCAATATAGTAGAAAAAGTGCTAAGGAGTTGAATGATGTTAGGAATTTCGTATTTTGCCCCGATATTTACTCGGTTTTAAAAGCTAAAGTAGGTCTATCAAGGTGTAAGGTTATTTATTGGATTCAAGGTGAACTGCCTCAAGAGTCTAAGATGAAGAACCAAGGATTGCACAGGTTTGCGCTGTACACGCTACTTGAATATTTTTCTTATAAAGTGGCTGATACAGTGATATTTGTTTCAGACTATATGAAAGAGTATTATGAGGATAAGTACTCACCTAAAGAAAGCCACCTCGTTATTCCATGCTCTTCTGATTTTAGGTACGAATATCAAGAAAAAATTAAAAATAGCTTCTGCTATGTTGGAGGAATGAGTGCTTGGCAGAAAGTTGATCGAATGATAGAAATTTTTTCTAATATAGTATCCACCAATGAAGACGCTACACTTCATATTGCAACTAGAGATGTTTTAGAGTTAGAAGATGTTTTAAAACGCGTAGGTGTTTCTGAAAAGGTTAAGAAATCAATCTTTATTTATTCTTTTAAATCGCCAATAGAGGTGAACGAGTTTTTAAATGACAAAGAGTTTGGCTTTTTACTTCGAGACGAATCCATAGTCAATGCCGTTGCCTCGCCTATCAAACTAGCAGAATACCTATCTTGCGGTATGAAGGTCATAATGTCACCAGCTGTGAAGAGCTATTATGAAAGTCTAAAAAATACAGGTGCAATAATTAGTGAGCATGATGATGTTACTTGTAAAATAAATGAAAAATTTTCGCCTACTCCGAGTTTAAAGGCTGCGGAAAAGCACTTTAGTACATACAATCACGCAGAAAAATATAGAGAGCTATTTCTGAAATAGATTATTTGGTAATTTTAGGTTATTTATAATGCTTTATAACAGCAATCAATCAATGGGAAACTACTATTTCGTATCTCTTACCTTAATATCACTTACTCTTTTCAACTATACTAATTTTCTTGTTAGACCTATAGAACTGATAATCCCAGTTCTCTTTGTTGTTGCTGTCGCGAATATTGATAAGTTACCGAAATTGTCGTTGGGTGCATTGTTAATATTTATATTGTTTTTGCTTTCCCAGTATATAAATTATGAAGTCAGCGAAATAACTAAAGCAATAACGCACTTAAGAAACTGGTTATATTTGTTTTTATACCTAGTTCTTGCTAGCTTGATTAGTAAACTTAAGTTTTGGAGATTTGATATAAGCATGCCACTTTTGATTGGCATTTCACTCATAGTTGCAGTTTATATTCTAAGTAAGCTAGGTGTACCATTAGTTAGAGACTTCTTTACACCATACAGAATAATGTATGAGGAAAATGTGTTAACTGGAAAGAGAGTAATAGGAAACTCCTTTCATTTATTAGGAGTTGTTTTCCTACTCTTTTACTTAGGTGTGGTAAAAAGGTATGTTTTTTTAATAGCCTTATCAGCACTTTTATTAGTGTTAATTCTATCCCAATCTAGAACACAGCTTTTAACATATGCATTTTTTTTGTTCTGCCTTTTTGGTCGGTTTAATATAAAGTCTTTCGTTATTCTTGGGGTTTTGACTTTATCATTCGTAGCATTTATCGCTACTTCTTCCAATAGTATTTTTCTTGGCCGCCTAAATGAGTTGACTTTACTCTTTGAGTCGCCAGGGTTTATTGGAAGAATGATGGAGTTGGGAGAGTATTTGAATAGATGGCTGTCGAATCCCTATAGTTTTCTTTTTGGAAGTGGGTTAGGCTCAGAATTAAATTACTATAGATATCATTTTGAGTATGATATCTATAGTAATACATATAATCTTATGGATGATGTATTTAAAGAGGTTAGTTTTCACTCTGCGGACAATCTCCTTGCAATGGTTGTAACAGACGGAGGGCTTATATTACTTTTAATAACAATTTCTGTGTTATTAAATTACTTCAGGTTTCTTTTCAAGCAAGATAAGAGAATTTTTTTTGCGTTTCTGTCCTTTTTTGCAATATCTAGTATAACGGGTAGGCATTTAATTACAGATTATAGTCTGATTTTCCTGTTTGCACTTCCATTTTTTATATTGAAAGAAAGTGATAGTCGGTGTCTAAGATGAAAAAGAAAATTTTGATTGTTTGCCCTCACCTTAACTTAAAAGGTGGTGTTGCAAACTATTACAGAACAATAAAAAACAACTACTCAAGCGATAAGTTTGAGCTAAGTTATTTCTACTTAAGCCCATTGGGTGGCTCTAAGGGCATGATTAGTACTATTTCGTCCTTACTTTGGCAATATCTGTCATTTTTTAAATCTTTATCAGGTAAAGATGAAGTTTTACTTAACCCATCACTTCAGAAGAATGCTTTGCCTCGTGACTTCATATTTTATCTAATTTCAAAACTCTTTGGTAAAGACGTTACTATATTAATTCACGGCTGGGACTTAAATTATCAAAATAAAATATCTAATTCCACATTGTTAAAAAAAACCTATCGTTCAATGTTCTCAAATAGTCGGGTTTTTGCATTAGCTAGCGAGTTTTGTGATTACATCAACCACCTTTGTCGAAAGGAGGTGGCACAAAGAACGGTAACATTTGCAGATCCAGAGCTATTTGTTGGGTTTGATTTAGAAAAGGAATTCAATACCTTAGAGTTTTTGTATATGTCTCGAATAACAAAAGATAAGGGATGTTTGGAAGCAATTGATATTTTTTGTGAAATACTCAAGCGCCGGCCTGATGCAAGCTTGAGCATTTGCGGTACGGGCGATTATCTCGAACAGTGTAAAGAGCACGCGAATAGAAAAAACATTGGAGATAAAGTAAGATTTTTGGGCTTCGTTGATGCCAGTGAAAAGGTGGGTATTTTAGCGAGTACAAATATTACTTTGTTTCCCACGAAGCATGGCGAAGGTCTTCCAATCACTTTGGTAGAGTCAATGCATGCAGGTCACGTTATTATTTCATCAAACTCCGGTGGAATTAAGGATGTCTTTGACGGTACAGATAACTTAATTCTTGAGTTAAATAAATCAGAACAATGGTCTAGAGAAACTTCTAACTATGTTTTTGCTTTAACTGAAAATAAGTTAATAGAAATATCGAAAGATAATGTTAGAAGAGCAAAAGAAAATCACGGTATAAATAGAGTTTTCGAACAAATATTAGGGGCTTAATCTGAATGCTAGCTAAAACTAAGTGGTATGTGAATCGCCTTAAGAAAATGTCTTTTCTTGAGGTTATTCATAGGTGTTATGAGCAACTGGTATTTAGCAGGATAAAGCTGCTCTTTAAGTTGGGAATATTACCAAGTTTTTATAAAGAAAATAATACTGCTAAAAAATTTGGCAAAGCGAACTTTAGTCATTTGGATGACTACTTCTATGATGGTTTAAACAACGAGAGTCTTGATGATATTTATACCTGTTTAAATGAAACTGAAACAATACTTTTTACTAATGTTAATTACCGTATAGCTGATGATAATTTTGACATTCGTAACTTTTGGGAAAAGCATAGGTTTCAGCAATTGGTTTCATTGTCAAGAAATGGAAGTATAAGTAAAGCAGAACTTGTTGGTTTTGTTAAAGAGTGGTCAGAACGAAATCCACCTTACATAGGCAAGAACTACGTATCTGTTATGGAGGTCGCGTTGCGTGTTATTTCGTTGTTAGTTGCCAACTATTATATAGATAGGTTTGATGAAATAAAGTCTAATAGCAAAGATGATACGTTCTTGAATAATTTCTACAATCTAAATTATAAGATAATATCAGAAAGGTTATCTTTGTATAGTTCGGCAGGAAATCATACTTTAACAGAGCTTTGTGCACTTATTATAATTGCAAGTATCTCTGACAAAAAGCGTGATTGGGCGCGTTTCTCTGATTTATTTTCTTGTGAATTTCTAAGGCAGACTTATCAAGATGGTGGCAGTAAAGAGCAGGCAACATGGTATTTAAAATTCATTCATGACCTTGCCATAATCGTTCAACCATTCTTGTCTAGTGAAGAAAATAGAAATCTTATTGCTCAGCGAATTAGTAGTATTAGGCAGTATTTAGAGTCAGTTTCTCAATTTGGACTTGAGAAGATAGGTGATAGCGACTCTGGTTTTGCTCTTGCTCCAAATTTTGGTTTTAAAGCGATGCGGGGCGATTTATCGGATATTAATGGAAAAAAAGAAATTTTCAGAGAGTCAGGTTTTTTATCCTATGAAAGTCATAAATACAGTTGTCTATTTAATTTTTCTTCCTTAGGGATGGCACCTTGTTATGGTCATGGGCATTTAGATGCTTTGTCCTTATTGGTTAATAAAGACGGGAAAAAGTTATTTACAGACATAGGAACATACTCTTATAACTCTTCTGAAGATATTCGAAGTTACTTTAGGAGTAACCTAAACCACAATACCGTTTCAATAAATAAAAAATGTCACGCAAAAGAACTTGGTAAGTTCATGTGGGACAAACCTTACTTTTCAGTATTACTCGACGTAAATACAACCGAAATAGAACTGTATTCTCTTGCAAAACTTGAGTTCTCAAATGATCTTAAGCCTTTCACGGCTTATCGAGCTATTTATATACATGACGAAGAGTTCGCGGTACTGGACTTTGTTTATACCAGCAACCATGAAGAATTTGAAGTTTTACAAACATGGGTGTTAGGAGAGGATGTTAATGCCGTTAGTGATTCGAAAGGATTTCTATTTGACGATGAAATGTATGGTCTTTACGCCAGTAAAGGCTCTAGCGTTGAACACAAAGTCGAGCAAGTAACTATATCTAACACCTACCTGGAAAAGAGTTCATCATTGAAAGCCGTTGTGACTTGTAGATTTAAGAATTCTGGATATGTAATTATTTCTAACTTTAATAACTCAAAGTTAGAAGAAATCATTAAGATGTCGTCGGACAAAATAAAGAAGGATAATGGCTTTGAGTTCTAATGTTGTTACCATTTGTGATATTGATGTTAATTGCTTTCATTCGATTGAACATGCAAAGGACTATGTGTTCGAGCATTGTCTTGAAACCGCAAATGTAGCGGTTGCCATCAACCCTGAAAAAATAATTAGGGCGAATGAATCGGATGATATTAAGAATTTACTTAACCTTTGCGACTTTAGATATCCAGATGGAATTGGAGTTGTTAAGGCTATCAAAAGAAAAACAGGCTTGTATACATCTAGGATTCCCGGATGTGAACTTTGGGAGTCAATTATGATCGAAGCTGGAAGAAAGAATATTCCAGTTTTTCTTCTCGGAGCCAAACAAGGTGTAGTAGATTCAACTCGTAAAAAACTGTTAACAAAATATTCAGTAAACGTAGTAGGTTTTAATGATGGTTACTTTGATTCAGATGAGGATATGATTCAAAGAATTAAACACAGTAGGGCAAGGATTTTATGTGTTGCAATGGGATCACCAAGGCAGGAAGAGTTTATGATCAAGTGTAAGAACGAAGGTCTAAATGCATTTATGATGGGCCTTGGCGGGACATTCGACGTCTTTACAGATAATGTAAAGCGAGCGCCGAATTGGGCTCAAAAAATTCATTGTGAATGGCTTTATAGACTTCTGAGTCAGCCTACGAGAATTTTTAGACAAAAGCGTTTAGTGAAATTCTTGAAACTGTATTTAAAGAATAACTTTTAATAAAGAACATATTGAGGTTGTCAAAAATAACAGGACTCTTATATATGGTCTTATCCAGCTAGACTGGACACCACATTACGCGACATTTTGCTGTTCATGGTTAACTGGGCTTAGATAGCCAAGAGCACTGTTTCTTCTCGTCCGATTATAATCAGCCTCAATGCAATTTAAGATCGTTTGGCGCTTCTCGTCTCTGATCATTATTGGCTCGCTTCAACCCTCATTTTATGGAAGAAGCTTTCCACACAAGTATCCCAACAGTTTACTTTTCTGCCATATTTTGCCATAGATTATAATCAGTTATAAGGTATCGATAGTCTTTTGAACAATATTGGTCACCTCGACACTCTGAACGATATACTGCTAAGAGAATTCACGACATAACATATATGGACGCACCTCAGGATGCAATGGCTAATTGAATGATACGGTCGCTAACATATATCCGACGTCTTTCTAGGCCGATAATAAACCTGCGCCATGATGTAATCCGCCCCTCACTGTCTTTTCAAAGCCTCGGTTTCAATAACCATGTTGCGTTATCAGAGTGTAGTAAGGATGGTTCACCGTTTATTCATCAGCTATTGCAAACTCAGTTGCTTCTCTAGGATAACTCCTTAGAACTTGCTATTTTTTATCAAACAGGCTTAAAGGCCTGATTAATATCGTATTCACTATTTTTCACCAAGATGTGCCATGCTACCCGACCGAGCTTGTTTGCAAGAGCGACAATCGCTTTTGCTTTGCCTCGGCGTGCAATGAGTCCTCTCAACCATGCTCCCATAGAATCCACTTTGTTAGCTCCACACCGAACCACTGCGCGAGCGCCGTGAATAAGTAATGCTCTTAATTCGCGATTACCATTCTTCGATAGAGAGCCGAGACAACTTTTTCCACCTGTACTATTTTGTTTTGGAACCAGGCCACACCATGCTGAGAACTGGCGACCATTTTGGAATTGGTGTCCAGCACCTACCTCACTAATCAGTGCCGCTGTCAAAATCGGACCAAAACCAGGAATATTCCGAATAGCCTCATACCTTGGATTTTGCTGACTCAACATGGTGACACTTTGGGTCATTTCATCTATCTCTTCGCTAAGGCTGACAAAGTCACAGTATAAAGTTTGCAGTAAGTTCCTCATTACTGGGGAAAGATCATTCTCTGCATCTTCAAGAGCTATCGGTAAATGACTTCGCAAAGCTTTAATAGACAAAGGGAAAACCACTCCGTATTCAGCGGCGAGTCCTCTGATCTGGTTCGACAAGGCAGTTCTGTTCTCCACCAAGCGTTTACGGACACTGCGTATAGCTTTGAGGTCTTGTTGCTCAACAGACTTAACAGGAACAAAATGAATATCAGGCCTAGAAAATGCTTCGCAAATTGCTCTCGCATCATTAGCATCGTTCTTTTGCCGCCCAACAAATGGCTTTACGTGCTGAGCTGGGATAAGAGCTACGCTATGTCCAAGCTCTTGAAATATTCTGCCCCAATGATGCGAAGTTGCGCATGATTCCATCGCAATAGCCGTTTTCTCTGGTAATTGACGGACTGTATCAAGAAGCTTGTCACGCTTTACCTTTCGGTTTGACAAGATTTGTCCATCAGAACTCAACACGCATACTTGAAAGAGGTTTTTGGCTATATCGATACCGACAACTTTAATAGACATGATGATTACTCCTGCTCTTACTGGTTGCACCATTAGTTTGGTACAACGGTGCTAGAAGGGAGGTGCGTCCATCACATCAAAGCCGATTTGATGCTCTTTTCTGAGATTGTCGTGTTCTCTGCGATAGGCCATTCTGCAACGATAGATATTTGACACTATAAGAAGCCCTTCATCATTTCATTGTAATTACAATGGCCAAGTCGTTATCTCGTTGGGCTCATTAGGATTGCCATGCATCTCGTCAGAAGAAGCAAATAAGAATCAAACAGATTTCGACTAAAAAATGAAAATGACAATTGCCACGACTGGCTTCGTAGGCTTATCAAATGTGGTGTTACTCGCGACTTTTTTGGTAACGGTTAATACACAAATAACAATTGGCTAGAAAAAATTATGATTAAAAAATGTCTATTCCCAGCCGCTGGATATGGAACTCGTTTTCTTCCTGCGACGAAATCCATGCCAAAGGAAATGATGCCTGTGGTGAACAAGCCGCTGCTCAATCATTGCTGTGCAGGAAGTTCCTGAGTCAGAAACCCATAAGTATGGTGTGATTTCGGGTTTAGTGATTAAAGACGATTTATTCCGTGTGGATGACATGATCGAAAAACCGGAAGCCGGGACGGCGCCGAGCAACTTGGCGATCATAGGTCGTTATACTTTAACGCCAGATATTTTTGAGCTGCTTGAACAAACCGAAGCTGGCAAGGGTGGTGAAATCTAAATTACGGATGCGCTGCTAAAATAGGCGAAATCTGGCTGTGTGTTGGCGTATAAATTTAAAGGTCAACGTTTCGATTGCGGCAGTGTGGAAGGCTATATTGAAGTCATCAATTATTGCTATGAAAACATTTACAAGCAACCTTAGAAAGCGATGTCTCGAAAACTGAGCAAAAAGTGCTTGACGCTGAAGTCGCCTAAGCCTATTCAGAGCACTAACTTAATGGCTGGTGCTCTCTCTTCTTTATCTCTTTCCTCTCTTTTTGTGGGCTATCTGATCTCGCTGCGCTTCTTATCGCACTGTTACCTTTGTACCTCTGTACCTCTGTTTTTTTGAGGGATCCCTGCTATGCCAAATTGAAACCCCAATCAGTCAAAACCCTTGGTAACGATCGTTTTTGAGCCTTTTTTGACTTTGTTTTATAGGGTATTAGCGTAGCGTCCGTTTCAGTAGTGAGGCGGAAGTGAGACGCGTTTTTGTTGTCTTGAGACCTCAATAAGTTGGAAAGACGAGTCTATTGGGGGGGGGGGAGTGTTGAAGCCGAGATCCCGCAGTGAATTCATGAATAAAAGACGTCATACAATCGGCCTAGACGCTTGAATGTTTACAACTGAGCAACTTTTCGCGGTTCCTTACCGCGAAAATAAAGTACTGCCGCGTCAGATAACGCCTATTTTAAGTAAGCCTTGCTAATCTTATTGACGTTGGTGCCTTTGTGTTTGCCAGACACATTGATGTCTATACTATGGTTCGCACCTGCTCTTTTCCATTTACCAGCTTGTATACTCGCGTGCTTGAGTCCCCACTCTCCAATGAGGAGGACCAGATCGGAACGCTCCGCAATCGGGATGAAAATATCGGGTGACATTGCTTGATTAGGTTCTGATGGTGTCAACCGAGGAGAGCCTCACACGCGAGCTATCGCTCGGTTTTAACGTCGAACTCGGGGGAAACCAGCTTAAACTCATCACGACGCAAAGAGTAGCGAAGTTGTGATGAAAGTGTCCGTTGTTGCAGTGCTTGGTTGAGGGACGAGGTATAGAACTCATAACGGTTCCGTCTCGCTTTCTTCGCTTGCTACATCGCGGTATCGGCATTTTTAATAGAGCCTCTTTGTTGCCGCCGTAGTGCGGATAGATACTGATGCCAACGCTGGCCGTGAGAAATACATCTTCATCGCAGAGGGCAAGGCTTTGGCGAAACGTTCGAACTACTTTATTTGCAACGATGTGAACGTCGTCCGTGCATTAGAACCCGTGCTGCTCCCAACAAATTGAACCTTCAAGTCTTAAGCGGTGTTACGAAAAATGAGGTATTCACATACTTATTTAGCATCCTCAATGGAGATGGAGTGAGAAGAAAGTTCGTAATTTGTGATGAGGCGCCGAATTGAAATTCTAACTGATCTAGTAAAGATAGGTTAGCATGACATCGATATCACTTGAGTTTGCTCCATATCATCTGATCTAACGCACTCAGTTCACGGTGAGCGAACATCAAAGCCGCTCTCAGCATAAAATAATGTAGCAATATGTGTATTGGAAGAGCTAGGTTTAGTAGGTAAATATGTCTCTTTCGAGGCTATTTGTGTGGAAGTTTTTATATCAAGCTTGGTTGTTAGCTTTGGGTAGACGGCGCATTAATTAAAATGAAACTTGATGCAAATGTAAAGTTAATGAAAAATAAGTAGTTTAATAGAGGTGCTTAGGCTCCTTGTTACGTATTTGAAACTTCAGTAGTGGCATGATCAATGATAAAAATGATAACTGTGGGGGCTGTGGCGTGTTCATTGCCTTTTTATGTAGGGGCAGCAAAGGGAACTGAACAGTTAGAGCGCTTACCCTCTAATCAGAGCTTTACTGGGTTAACGTTGACACCTAATGCTCAGTCGTTAAATTTCGGTGATTTTTCTTTCACCTATGCACAAGGTTTACCATGGCGAGAGCGGATCAACGAGCTAGATTCACTTAAGTTCTCGCTTGGGGTACTCGAGGGCTTGGAAGCACATGCACGTATAGTGACTGAAACTTATAACTGTAGAGGTTTTTTGGAAGCGGGATGTGGGATCCGCGACCTATCTATGTCATTTAAATATCAGTTACCCAATTGGTTGAATGTCGATAGCTTCAACCTTGCCGTTGGTGTTCAGGATTTAGGAGGAGCGGCCAACCATTTCCAGACGAACTATGTGGTTGGAGATTACACAACCCATTTTGCTCCATTACGTTTTTCTGCTGGTTATAGTATTTCAGATATCGAGCTAGGAGTCATGGATGGGGTATTTGGCGGTGTGGAATATCAGCCATTTCGTTTCATGCAACTCACAGCGGAATATGATGCTGTCGAGTTTAACTCTTCAGTGAAATTTTTTACACCAAAAGGAGTGTTGCCACATGACATAGCTGCTTCACTCAGCTATCAGCTTTATTCAGGATATGATTCTGACGAGGCGACGGTGTGGAATGCCGCTTTTTCAATCCCTCTCATATCTGATTACACACGCTCAGTTAGCTTTTCTCAAAACGATATGTCTTTGAGAGATAAGCTTTTTGTAGAACAGAAGAAGTTTCAAGATGCTTCGATCTCAACTTTGGTGAGTGCGTTAAAAAACGAAGGTTTCGTTAATGTTCAAGTGGGGTTAGTCAATGGTAGAGTCGTGGTGGCTTTAGAGAACCGTCGATACAACCATAATCAAGCAGATGGATTAGGTGTAGCTCTGGGGATTGTATCGAGTCATTTTGGTCAAAATGCAGCGCAAGATATTGGCGCTGCATCGGATCAATTTGAACTTGTGATGCTTGCCAACCAAAAACCAGTGGTCAGCGTTTTGTCTAACTCAAACTGTTATCAAAGTTTTGTCAATGGTAGCGCATCTTGTGATGACATTCAGTTTATCACGCGCGACTTGTCGGAAAGACTAGACATGGTTGATTGGAAAACGGAACGAGTCAATTCAGGCACTTTAGATTCGCAGATCGTATTTTCCCCTATGGTAAGGCATGGCGTAGCAACCGAGTACGGTGTGTATGATTACTCTTTTGCCATGTCCAGCAACTTATACACCTACCTATGGTCTGGCGCGGCAATAGATGTTCGTCATATTTTACCTTTAGCAGAAAGTGATGATTTTGAAGAGGGTGGGTATTTCGAAGACAGCGTATACGAGAACGAGATTGAGCGTGCAATGGTACATCAGTTCTTCCGTTTGCCATATGTCGATATAGCCAACCAAGTATCTCTAGGCTTGGTTAAATCGGACTATATCGGTGCGCGTAGTGAATCAGCTTGGTTCTCTCAATCGGGCAGCCATTGGTTGGGATTAGAGATGAGCTATTTCCAACATCAAGACGAAAAAGACAAAAATGGTTATGCGAACCCAGATCGCCAAACCTTTTTAACTCGTTACACATTCTCTATGCCAGAGTGGGATTGGCAGTTTAACGCAACTGCTGGCGAGTTTTGGAAGGGGGATGTTGGCGCAAAATTCACGACATCACATTGGTTTGAAGACATAGAAGTATCTGCAAGTTATCAGGTGACGAAGTTTAACGATACAGACGAAGAGCAGTTTGTCACTGTGTCGGTAAAGCTGCCATTAACGCCATGGCGTGATATGTCGCCGAGTGTGATACAAGTTCGTGGTAACGAGGCTTATGATTTCAACGTTACGACACGAGTTGGCAATGATTATAATTACTTAGCGGCAGGCCAAGGGGATGAACTTGTGATGGATAATAGTATGCTTCGTCGCTACTTTAACCGAGGCCGTTATGGTCAAGAGTACTTTGAGCAGAACAGGCAGCGTATCCGCAACGCTTATTTGCGCTACTTGGGTACTCAATTGAATTAAGTTGTGCTGCTAGTTAGGCTTTGAGTTAATCACTGTACTCTACCGAGAGTGTCGGTGTTTTGATATGCTAGCGTCAGTTAAATGATAGGAAATAAAAATGAAAATTGCTGTAGCAGGCACGGGCTACGTCGGTTTGTCCAATGCCATGTTATTGTCACAAAACCATGAGGTAGTGGCGGTTGATATTATCCAAGAAAAAGTGGACTTGTTGAACGACAAGAAGTCTCCAATTGTTGATGCGGAAATCGAACATTTTCTAGCAAACAAAGAGCTCAACTTTGTCGCGACGCTAGATAAAGAGCGAGCTTACAAAGGCGCAGAGTTTGTTGTTATTGCCACACCAACGGATTATGACCCTCAAACGAACTACTTTAATACTTCTTCAGTTGAAGCAGTGATTAAAGATGTGATGGCAATTAATCCAGATGCGGTTATGGTGATTAAGTCGACTGTACCTGTGGGTTATACTGCGCGTATTAAAGAGGAGCTCGGTTGTCAGAATGTTATGTTCTCTCCAGAGTTTCTTCGTGAAGGTAAAGCTCTTTACGATAACCTACACCCGTCTCGCATTATCGTTGGTGAGCGTAGCGAACGTGCAGAGAAGTTCGCTAATCTTTTAGTTGAAGGTGCGGTAAAAGAAGACATCTCGGTTTTGTTTACTGACTCTACAGAAGCCGAAGCGGTTAAGTTGTTCTCAAACACATACCTAGCGATGCGCGTAGCTTACTTCAATGAATTAGATTCTTATGCTGAAGCACATAACCTTGATGCGCGCCAAATTATTGAAGGTGTAGGCTTAGATCCTCGTATTGGCAACCACTACAATAACCCTTCATTTGGTTACGGCGGGTACTGCTTACCGAAAGATACAAAGCAACTGTTAGCAAACTATCAGGATGTTCCAAATAACATTATTGGAGCTATTGTTGATGCAAACCGCACTCGTAAAGATTTTGTCGCAGAGTCTATTCTCAAGCGAGAACCAAAAGTTGTGGGCATTTACCGCTTAATTATGAAGGCTGGCTCAGACAATTTCCGCGCTTCGTCTATTCAAGGCATTATGAAGCGTATTAAGGCAAAAGGCATCGAAGTCGTGGTGTATGAGCCAGTACTTCAGGAAGATGAGTTTTTCCACTCTGCCGTTATCCGCGATCTTGAAGAGTTCAAACAAGTGTCAGATGTCATTGTTTCTAACCGCATGGTTGAGGAACTTGCTGATGTGGCTGATAAAGTTTACACCCGTGACCTGTTTGGTAGCGATTAATTCGTCTTTATATTCAAAATAATATAACAGGCTCCCTCAGAGGAGCCTTTTTTTAGTTGGTAATGGTTATGATTAAAAAGTGTTTATTCCCTGCGGCGGGTTACGGTACACGTTTCCTTCCTGCGACTAAGTCGATGCCGAAAGAAATGATGCCAGTGGTAAACAAGCCATTGATTGAATACGGTGTTGAAGAGGCGATTGAAGCCGGCATGGATGGTATGTGCATCGTCACTGGTCGTGGTAAGCACTCGTTAATGGATCACTTTGATAAAAACTACGAGCTAGAGCATCAAATTAGCGGTACAAGTAAAGAAGCGCTGCTTGATGATATTCGTTCTTTGATTGATTCTGCGAGTTACACTTACATCCGTCAGCGTGAAATGAAAGGCTTAGGTCACGCTATTCTTACGGGACGTGAATTGGTCGGTGATGAACCGTTTGCTGTAGTGCTTGCGGATGACCTATGTGTGAATGAGGACAAAGGCGTTCTAGCGCAAATGGTTGAGCTGTACAAACAGTTCCGCTGTTCAATCGTTGCGGTACAAGAAGTGCCGGAATCAGAAACGCATAAATACGGTGTGATTGCTGGCGAGATGATCAAAGATGATATCTTCCGCATTGATAACATGGTTGAAAAGCCAGAGCCAGGTACTGCACCTAGCAATCTAGCGATTATTGGTCGCTATATTCTGACCCCCGATATCTTTGAGCTGATTGAAAATACAGAGCCGGGCAAAGGTGGCGAGATTCAAATCACCGATGCGCTGATGCAACAAGCTCAATCTGGTTGTGTTTTGGCATACAAATTTAAAGGTCAGCGCTTTGATTGCGGTAGTGTAGAAGGCTATATTGAAGCAACAAATTACTGCTACGAGAACCTTTATAAGAAGGATTCCAGTGCGGAGCTCGCGAAAAAACCAACCGTGAAAATTGCCGAGCCAGCATAATTCAGAACTTCCTATCGGTGTACTCCGAGTGGATAACACGCAAACAAAAAGGGATGCATGATGCATCCCTTTGTTATTTCGACTCTGAGTAAAAACGAGATTAAGCTTTTGCTTTTGCCGCTGCTTTAGCGATTGCTGCGAAGCTCTTAGCGTCTAGAGAAGCGCCGCCAACTAGAGCACCGTCGATGTCTGGTTGTGAGAAGTAAGCTTCAGCGTTTTCTGGCTTAACAGAGCCGCCGTATTGGATGATTACTTGTGCTGCAACTGCTTCGTCTTTCGCAGCGATAAGTGCGCGGATAGAAGCGTGGATGCGTTGTGCATCTTCAGCGGTTGCTGCTTTACCAGTACCGATAGCCCAGATTGGTTCGTAAGCGATGATTGCGCCGTTTAGAGCTTCAACACCGTAAGTGTCGATAACTGCGTTGATTTGACGTGCACATACAGCTTCAGTTTCGCCAGCTTCGTTTTGCGCTTCAGATTCACCGATACAGAAAACAGGAGTTAGGCCGTTTTCTTTTAGGAAGTTGAATTTCTTCGCGATGAACTCGTCAGATTCGTTGTGGTATTCACGACGCTCTGAGTGACCGATGATGATGTGAGTAGCACCGAAATCTTTCAGCATTTCTGGAGACATATCGCCAGTGAACGCACCGCTGTTGTTTAGGTCAGTGTTTTGAGCACCTAGGATGATCTTGTTACCGCCTTCAGCGATTACGCGCTCTGCTAGGTCGATGTAAAGTGCTGGTGGAGCGACTGCTACGTCAACACCTTCAACGCCTTCAAGCTCAGCGTTAAGACCAGTTAGCAGCTCAGTTACCATTGCTTTGCTGCCGTTTAGTTTCCAGTTACCCATCACTACAGGACGACGCATAGGAATATCTCCCTTATCTTTAATGTAAATAGTCAATTAATGTAAAAAATCTACGTAGGAATATAACAGAATAATGTGAACAGATCATGATTGGCGTCATGTCTTGTCCGGCTTTCTTTACTGATTCGACCAAGCATCAATCCTGTTATTTTTGTCAAAAGCAATCGATTGGTGATCACGTAGACAGAATGATAGTTCATTCCTCGGAAATTGCTGCTGAGATTGGTATTACTACGCGCTGGAATTAATCGTTGTAGAAAGGAATCAAAATGCCAAATCTCGTTTTAGAGTATTCAAACTCGGTGGAAGAACGCGTCAATGTTCAGGGGTTACTGGAGGATTTACATAAAACGGCGTTAGAAAGTGGCCTTTTTGAACTCGCGTCAGTGAAATCTAGAACGCTCCGGTGCCACAATTGGTTAATAGGAGAGGAGGGTGATAGCCTCGACTTTATCCATATCAACTTTGATTTGTTATCTGGTCGCTCCCAAGAACAAAAGCGAGAACTGTCACGAGCCTTGATGGCGACACTTCAAGAGCAAGCTAGTCACGTGCACAGTTTAACGGTCAATATCCGAGATATGGATATAGATAGCTTCCAAAAGGTAGTGAACTAGGTTGCGCTGAATTGCCCGAGAATAGCGAGGGGTTATTGTTACGAATTCTCAGCCTGGCTCTGCTTATTGTAAGGTCGTTGTGGGCACCCAAGCTATCGGTGTCCTTTCCAAACTATATCGACTCGGCTAATCTATAACCTTTCTACTTTGGGGTAAAATTTGATGTCGACTAAAGAGTTACTGTTTTCTTTTCAAGGACGTATAAACCGTAAAACCTACTGGATTTGGAACGTCATTTACTATGTGTCCATTCTAGGCTTTGGTGCCGGTATCAGCCAACTGCTTCCTACTCTCTCCTATGTGCTTCTTCCTATTTTCTTGGTGGTTCTGTTGATCCCTGATTTGGCGATCACCACCAAGCGTTGGCACGACCGCAACAAATCGATCTATTGGCTAGCACTGAATATTCCGTTGATTATCGGACGAATTGCCACGCCAATGACCAGCCCTGTTGCACAAGAGCCGTCGACACCGCAAATGTTCGTTGCTTCCATTTCTCTGATTTGTGGTTTATGGATTCTAATTGAATGTGGCTTCTTAAAGGGGACATCAGGACCAAACCAATATGGCCCTGAGCCGGAGTAATCGCTTTAAGTAACGTGCGCGCTGAAAGTAGATTCTTAGTCTCGCTAGAATGACGAGCTTTTTTGATCTAGAGCTTGCTATTTTAACCGTCATTCTGAACAGTGAGGGACGAGCATGATTCAGAATCTATCGTCCGCTTGAGCAGTGGCTAAGGTGAGCGGGAGAGAATAGGAGCTTGCTGTTACCAGATTCTTAGTCTCGCTGGAGCTCGCTAGAATGACGAGCTCTTTTGATCTAGAGCTTGCTATTGTACCCGTCATTCTGAACAGTGGAGGGACGAGCATGATTCAGAATCTATCGTCCGCTTGAGCAGTAGCTAAGGTGAGTGGGAAAGAATAGGAGTTTGCTGTTACTTGATTCTTAGTCTCGCTTGAGCTCGTTAGAATGACGAGCTCCTTTGTTTTAGAGGCTGTTAAAGTCATCGTCATTCTGAACAGCGAGGGACGAGTGTGATTCAGAATCTACGCACAGAGCGCTCCGAGTTTGAACTGAGCGATTGAATTAAAATGGAAAAGTAACAGCGAATCATGAAGGAGAATGAATCATCGATAGGACACCTTGAGTTTATATCCTAACGTCAAACAACAACGCCGTTCTTTACATTGGTGTTACCAGTCAGCTGCCTCAAAGAATATGGCAGCATAAAAACGGAGTAGTTGAGGGATTTACCAAGAAATACAACGTTCATAAGCTCGTTTACTTTGAGTTATTCGAAGATATGGCAACTGCCATAAACCGAGAAAAGCAGCTCAAGCAGTGGAAGCGTGAGTGGAAGTTAGCCTTGGTAAGAGAAACGAATCCTAACTTTCTCGATCTATCTATTGAGTATCAGTAAAAATCATCCCTACCTTTAAATGCCTCTAAACTAACCACATCCGCTTTTTGAGTCGGTGCCGTTTCCCCTTGTAGCGCCGCTCTGAACTTCACGACCTGTTTTTGTAATTCGTTCATCAATACCACATTGGTGTGGTGAGGGTTTTTACACGTGCTGATGACCCTATCGATGTGGCTTTGCTGAGCCCACAGTCTTTCTTGCATGTTTTCTGATGCGCTTTCGATCATCTCTTTCGCCATTTCATGACGAAATTGCTCAAAAGCTTCTGGATCTCGCTCTGCCATTCGAACCATTTCATCGAATGGCGGAAGTGTTTGAGAAGAGTAGTGACGTAGAGTAGACATCAATGTTCTCCAAATCCTTATGGAAATTGCCTTTAGTTACTAAAAGCCTATACCACTAGAAAGAGGAGAGAGGATGAATTCTTCAGCCGTCTCACTTATAAGAGAAGCTTTTAAGCTTGCGATTAAATAAGTGCGGCATGTCGATGTTTGGTTGTGGTAGTTACTGCAGTTGTTGGATGCGGTACACGCAGCGTCTTTGACCGCTGATGATATGCTCGGTGCGCTCTATTTTGGTGTCACGTCCAAGCAAAGACTGAAAAACGCTCAATTCCGATTGGCACAAGCTTGGGCAGCGAGTTGCGGCTTTACAAATCGGACAGTGATTTTCGATCAAGATAAATCCGTTCTCATCTTGCTCAAGCTCGGCCATATAGCCTTCTTGCTCTCTTAGTGTCACAAGAGTTTCTAGTTTGCTTTGCAGAGAGTTGCATTGCTCAAGGTGCTGACGATAACTTTGTAACGTGAGTTTTTCTCTTTCCGATGTGACTTTTTCCAGTCCATCTTTGCCAAAGATATGTTCGACAGCTTCTATAAACTGAATGGTCAACTCACCGTGACGGTCAGCAAATTGCTCATGACCTTTTTGAGTAAGAGACCAATGACGAGCAGGGCGACCAACTTTTACTTTTACGTCATGGATAGAAAGAATGCCATCATCTTCTAAACTTTGCAGGTGCTGACGAGCCCCCATGGTTGTCATACCTAGCTCAGAGGAGAGTTGTTTTGCAGTGACGGAACCATCACGCTTAACGATTTGCAATATCCTATCTACGGTCTTCATATACCCACCATTTATACGTCAGTACATATTATGCGCGATAGGGTTAGTAAAGAAAAGTGTTGACTTAATTTGAGTGGGGATCTGTTGGGTCTATGTTCATGCGAACCAATATATATCGCCACTCTGAACAGCGAGAAACGAGTGTGCTTCAGAATCTATCGTTCGGTTGTGCAATGGTTATGGTGAGAGGGAGAGAATAGGAGTTTGCTGTTACTGGATTTTTTAGTCTCGCTGGAGCTCGCTAGAATGACGAGTTCTTTTGATTTAGAGCTTATTAAAGTCACCGTCATTCTGAACAACGAGGAACGAGTGTGATTCAGAATCTATTGCCCGTTGTGCGGAAAGAAAGGCTCAAACTCAGATTGAGCTAGAGCCTCGAGAAATGCTTAAAGAATAATATCACGCACTTCTGGATCTTTACGATCTAGGTAGTGAGTCGACTTAATACGACGAATAGTACGGCATCGACCACGCACGAGCAGCGTTTCTGTGGTTGCGATATTGCCTTGGCGAGAGATGCCTTCTAGCAAGTCACCTTTAGTAATGCCTGTTGCTGAAAATACCACATTGTCGCTACGAGCCATGTCTTCCATTTTGAGGACAACATTCGCTTTTACGCCCATTTCATCGCAGCGTTTTAGTTCATCTGCGCCGTAAATGCGGTTTTCTTCAGTATCGCCTTTTACCTCATGACGAGGAAGCAGGCGACCGTGCATGTCACCATCTAGCGCTCGAATTACTGCTGCTGATACAACCCCTTCTGGCGCACCGCCAATACAGTACATCATGTCCACTTCACTGTCTGGCATACAAGTCAGAATAGAAGCAGCCACATCACCATCAGGCACCGCAAAAACACGTACGCCCATTGCTTGCATTTCTGCAATAACGTCATCGTGGCGAGGTTTCGCAAGGGTAATAACGACTAGGGTATCAAGTGGCTTGTTCAGGGCTTTTGCTACGTTCTCTAGGTTCTCTTTTAACGGCTTTTCTAAGTCAATCACGCCTTTTGCACCAGGGCCAACAACCAGTTTTTCCATGTACATATCTGGCGCTTTAAGAAAGCTGCCTTTCTCACCTGCGGCAAGTACGGCTAGTGCGTTTGATTGTCCCATTGCCGTCATACGCGTCCCTTCAATCGGGTCGACTGCAATATCTACTTCATCACCACCAATACCCACTTGCTCACCAATGTATAGCATTGGCGCATCATCGATTTCACCCTCACCAATGACAATTTCACCACTGATATCTGTTTTGTTCAGTAGGGTGCGCATAACTTCAACAGCTGCGCCATCGGCTGCATTTTTATCGCCACGGCCAAGCCATTTGTAACCAGCCAAAGCTGCACCTTCAGTCACACGGGAAAATGCCATAGCTAAATCGCGTTTCATGATGTCTCCAAGTAAGCAAGAGGGAAGAAGAATTTGTGCGGCGATTCTATCACAACGTAGGGTAAACGTTTGCCTTTTTGCGGAGCTTTTACTTTATCTAAGTTGAATTTGATCAATACTTAGGGCGATTTTCAGCGTGGCGGGAGGCAAAATCCTTGCTCAAAAATGCTTCGGCGATAAGAAAAGTCAGCGTTTAGTGAGATTGCGCCGATTTTTTGACCGAATGATGCGAAATATCGAATATAGTGAGTGTTTCTCATCGCGACGCTGAGTAGAATGAACCTTATATAGGTTAGGTGTGCATCAATCTCGCACATCGTCCCAACGGAATAACATAGGTAGGCCAAGATGTCTTTTGAAGTACTAGAACAACTAGAATCTAAAATTCAAACTGCAGTTGACACAATCACTCTTCTTCAGATGGAAGTCGAAGAGCTGAAAGAAGATAAAGCAAAACTTGCGGAAGAAGCGAACGAGCTTCGCTCTCAACGTGAAGAGCTAGAGCAAAAAGCACAGCAAGCACAACAAGAGCACGCGCAATGGCAAGAGCGCATTCGTGCACTACTTGGCAAAATGGACGAAGTGGAATAATTCGGCTTCTTCATTCCAAATTAAAAACACCCGCGTTAAGCGGGTGTTTGTGTTTTGGGCAAGTTGAAAATCGTTGGGACAAGCTCGATTCTGATAGCCAAGAGAAGGTCCTATAACTTAGGTACCTAAGACTCGTTATTCTTCTTCTTCTTCATCCAACTCTAAATCAATATTCAATGGCTCAGGCGACAGGATGATCCCAGTGCTATCAGCATAAATATAATCTTCAGGTAAGAAGCTGACGCCGCCAAAGTTGACTGGTACATCTAATTCGCCGATACCCTGGCTGGTCGCTCCAACAGGAATAGAAGCGAGGGCTTGAATGCCTAAGTTCATATCTTCAAGTTCATCTACTTCACGAACACAGCCGTAAACGACAATGCCTTCCCACTCGTTTTCTTCCGCAATAGTTGCGATTTCTGCATCGATAAGGGCTTTACGTAGGGAACCGCCACCGTCAATTAACAAAACGCGACCAAGTCCATCTTGCTCTAATGTCTCGCGGATCAACGAATTATCTTCAAAACACTTGATGGTGGTGATTTGCCCGGCAAATGAAGCGCGACCGCCAAAATTACTGAACATTGGTTCAACCACATCTACCTGATCGAGGTAGATATCACAGAGTGCTGAGGTATTGTATTCCATAGCGTACCTTTCTAAACAGAAATTGGTTGTCTTTGAGTATATCTAGGCATTAAGTCAATGCAATGACAATCCTTTTTTAACTTACTAGAGTTTGAGCTACCACAATTGTTGCAAACAAAACGTTGGTGACTAAAGAACATTTCACGATGACTGGCATCATGGGTGCTATCTGAGCGGGCTTTTGTGTATGCCAAACCGCTTTACCATGATTGGCCACGAAATAAATACTAAGTAAAAATGGCAAGCTAATCCAAACGGGTTTGTCTTGAATTAACAAGTAAGCCGCAAAGGCAAGGATAGCTCCGCCAAGTAAAATAAAATGGTACTGCTTGGCTTTACGTTGACCTAAGCGCACTGCGACCGTGCGTTTACCACACTCTCGGTCGTTCTCTATATCACGCATATTGTTGATATTGAGTACTGCAACGGCGAGTAAACCGCAGCCTAAAGCAGGTAAGAATAGCGTGGTGTCTACGTGACCGGTATGCAAGAAGTAGGTACCGGATACGCCGAGTAAACCAAAAAACAAGAACACTGATATATCGCCAAGCCCCACGTAACCGTATGGTTTGCTACCCATGGTGTAAGCAATCGCCGCGAGGATGGCTAAAATTCCCAGCCCGATAAACGTCACAATGCTTTCCAGTGAGCTTAGTGAATAGAAAACTAACACTAAGCCAGAAATGGCGGTCAGAACGATGTTAAAGATAATCGCCTGTTTCATCTGTTTCGCACTTACCGCGCCAGACTGCATCGCTCGTAATGGGCCAAGGCGTTTGTCGTTATCTGTACCTTGAACGGCATCGCCATAGTCGTTTGCCAGGTTGGACAGAATTTGCAGCAACGTCGCGGTTACGAAAGCCATGATGGCAATTGTCAGTGAAAAATGACCCGCCGAGTAGGCGAGTACGCTACCCGTTAAGATAGAGACTAATGCCAGAGGTAATGTTTTTGGACGAGCGGCTTCAAGCCAGATCTGTAGAGATTGTTTCATGGAAATTTCGTGCTAGTAACCAATGTGCCCAGTATAGACATAAATTTTTATGTACACTATTAACTTAAATCAAATAGAAGACGATTAAGTAAACTAATATGAGTATTAAAAGCAATACAGCGAGGTTCCTATAGCCTTAAGAATTCATTATTTATGAGTGATTCTATAACTTTATTTCTTTTCATGTTTTTTGAAATTGATATAGCTTTAAGTTTTTCATTGCTGCTTTCAGATAAGTTTATACAATATTGCTTTTTAGATTGAACTTTGTCTCTAAACTTCTTTTGATCCCATGCCTTTTTTATCCTTTTAATTGTAATGTCTCTTTTGTTCTCTTCAATTGTATCAAAAAAAGCGATAATGAAATCTTTCAGGTCTTTCGTTGAATTTTTATTATTCCAAATGTATTTAATAACCAAAGGCTCATGTTTAAGTATGTAGCTCCATGTCCACTTTATTTTTTCTTCATCATCATCTTTTAACCATGAAATGATCTCAGTTTTATCAAGTGATAAATTCCATTTTCTTACGATTTTCATCTCTAGTTCAATATAATTGAACTTGCTTTTGTTTACCTTTGCTATATATATTCTTACCCGTTTTACTCTTTCTTTAAAACTGTTTCCATTTGGATTTAATGATAGTTTTCCTGATAGTTTTTTTTGAATGTAAAACCATGAAAAATTACAAAATCTTTCATTTTTATGCATTTCATTATTTATGTATAAAATTGAATTATACTTTTCTTCTATTTTCCCGACAATCCTTTTGCAATCTTCAAATGAATATGATTTAAGAGCAGAATTTATTATTCTTTCATTTTCTTTAATACTTAATGATTCTTCCCATACTGCACTAATATCATGTTTTGATAGCTGATTAGCATAGAATCTTCCCATAGTTTCATCTTCAATTTTGACATTGTAATTTCCCATAATTAAACCCTCTGAAATGTTAATGTATAGCAACTAGTATCTTATATTTACTACAATGTAGTTTCAATCTATTTGGAACTGTACCTATAAAACTACAATGTAGTTTTACCCAGGAATGTAAGTTAAACGCTGACATTAACTAATTCTTCATAGTTGTCGCTAACTTCAGAGTTACTCTTTTACATGAGTTATACAGAAGGCTTAGAGTGAACTCTTACCTGATATGTTGGTATGGTTAATATACATACATAACACATACTTAACGAAGTACTCATATCCTACACACCACTACCTAGTAGAATTAGTATGCTCTCCTTAAATACCATGTATTAAATAACACAGTAATTCATATCTTTGGATTAATACCAAAGAGAATGAATGATGATTTATACTTACAAAGGTTTAGAGGTTCTTTATCCGGTCAGTGAACTCAATACACACTATCTAGATCGGATCATATTAACCATGTCGAAAGCATTAAAAGACTATAAGAGAGTTCATGCGTTAAGACTGGATCTGAGACTTCCTGTTTCTGATAGTGAAAAAGATATACTTCGCAGAGATGAGATTTTGAACAACACATTTAATCAAAAAAATATCATTAAACGATTCTTTGAATCCTTGAAGGCAAAAATAAAAGCGCAAGAAAAAAGAATGATAGCGAGTGAGAAAAGGGTATATCCATGTCACCTACGATATGTTTGGTGTAGGGAAAGGAATAAATCTGACAATGACCACTATCACCTTGTCCTGTTTTTTAATAAAGATAGATATTTTAGTAGCGGTTATAGAGATAATGAAGAGAGTTTAGTAAGACTCATTATGGATGCATGGAGTAGTGCACTAGGAGAGTATGTTGATAATGCAGATAGGTTAGTTCAACTTGTTTATAAAGGTACACATTACTTAGACCAAAATAAATATGACTTCGAGAATAAATACCAGGCCCTCTTTACGAGACTCAGTTACTTTGCCAAAAATAGAACGAAGCATTACGGTGAAGGAAAACGTTGCTTTGGAACGAGTCAAGGGTGATAGCCAATATACACACCTGTTTAGTATTTCGAAACGTGATTGCTCTTTAGATTGATTATAAGTGTAGAGATAACTGGAATAGCATATGGCCTCTTAGTTTTAATCTGCCATTCGGAGTATACTAGATAAGCACACAGCATTCGGTAGTATGGTCATGCGCCGCTGGTATATTGGCCTCGATAACAACAGTAGTGTTAATGATATCCGTCCTCAGAACCCTACGTCTGTGTCAGTGTAAATGCCGTCTCACGTACTTAGTTATTCACGTCTTCTTTCTAAATACGCTTCGTTGCGCTCCACAATGACATTGGGAGTCAGACAAAAAAACAGGAAGCTAGGCTTCCTATTTTTACGAACTGCTGAAGATTACGGTTTGGTTAGAGTAACACATGCTTTCCATGGAAAGTTAGCAGGTGCAGGTTTTACTGTATTAACCGTAACGCAGTCTTCGAATGACTGACCTTCAAAGTCTACATCCGTTAGACGATACCAAATACTAACGCCAGTATCAGTGTATTCAATTGATGCGATTTCACCGTGCTGGAATTCACCGATGACCTCGAACGTCATAGGACGACCTTGGTAGTCGATAGCACCAGCGGCAGCTGGACGTAGTCCTCCGATTTCATCAGAACCGATATTAACACCGCCAGTGTAAGCAAACACAGGTAGGTCTTTGTTAGGCAGTACGCCATCACCATCAACATCGATGAAGTAATCGATGTGCGGAATATCAAAGTCTAGACCGTTGTCTGCGTAGTACTTCTGAGTATTTTCATAAGCGGCAGTTTTGTATAGTGCGAGGCTGTACTGGGTTAGTGCTTGTTTCATCTCTTCAAACTGAACGGACTTAGGCTCTAACAAGACCTGACCAATTTTCTCGATTTGTTGCTCTAACGTGAGTCCGTTTTCGGTCGCCATGGTTAAAGTACTTGCAGAGATAACGAGCAGCACAGTGCTGGTATCGCCAGCGTTAGAAAGGTTGACGTTATAGAAGTTAATATCGTCTGCCCATTGCGCAGGGTCATAACTGTAAAGGCTTAGCAGCTCAGAGGTGGTTTCATGTACCGCCTCATCAAAGGACTGTCCGGCTTGTACCTTTGCCATGATACTGGCTTTCATGGCCGCTGTAGCAACATTGAAGTTCACTTGTGTCGTCGCGTTCATATCGACAAAAGCGCTCATGCGCATCTGCTCATCACTTTTTCCTGTCAGCTCATTAAAGTAATCCCCCTGTGCAACGAGCTCGACATAAGGCGTATTGAATCGCTCATTCATGTTGTAATTACCTTCATAGTCCTCTATTTGAGTAGTGTAGGAGATGTCGGTTTTTTCTAAGTCTTGGTTAAGTTCATAGGCGGTGACGACTGAACCAGGTTGTAGAGGGCCTTTCTGCACAGCACCACCAAATTGATACGGCTGTCCTAAGTCGTTATGGTCGCTCCCGCCAGAAGAGCCTCCACACCCGATTAAGGCGAAAGGAGCGGAAAAGAGAGCAGTGGTAAGTAGGGTTTTAGATAGGTTCATTCTATTTCTCCATAGTAAGTTTTAGAGGGGACTATTGTGTTGAATTCAAGATGAGAGCTAGCGATATCAAACAGCTCTTGAACTTCAGAGGCGAGCAGAGTTGCATCCGTTTGAAGTTCAAAGCGAAAGCTCGACATGGTGGCCTCCTGGATGTTGCTAAGAGGTAAGGTGTTCAACTTGGTATGCGAGTGTGTCCGCCAAACGAGATAAGGACTTCCTTGATGGAGTACGAGACTTATTGGTTGAACGTTAGTTAGGCGCAGAGCGTCATCGCCTTCGTTTATCTGTAATGAGATAAGACGCTGTTGAAGTGTCGCTAGGCATACAATCTGGAAAACCTGAATATCGACTTGAATGTGGTTACTTAATGGGTTTTGGATGGTGATAGGAACTTTAGATGACCAATGATTTTGAAGGTTATTGATGTCTTCAGGGGTTATGTTCGAGAGAAAGTCATCTAAGAGTAGAGCTAGGCTGTTAGGCAGGTGATGCTTGGTTGACTCGATGAGCCAATAGAGCAATACCGCTTCGTGAGCCGTTGTGCTCATCTTCAGAGCTTCGGTTTTTTGGTAGCCAAAGGGTTTGTCTCTATCATCCACCATGATATTGGGAAACATGGCACAGATAGCGGACAGATTACGTTGGATAGTGCGTAAGGAACGCTCTAAACCAAGCGGGGACAATTGAGCTTGAATTTGCCTAGCGGTGACTTTCTTATTGTAAGGAATAAGGTTGTAAATCGCCAAGATAAGCTCAAGGTGATACTGAGTTTGATTAGGTTGCGTCATGGTCAGTTCAACAAGGTTCGTTCTGTTGGGCATGACAATATCAAAAAGGTGCGACAAAGCTCGTCGTATCAATGCTTTAAGCAAAAATGATACGACGCAATTTGTCACACCTACGTCATGAAGTGTCGTGATTAAAGGGGCAGAGGCTTATTTTCCAACGATGGATAAATCGATCTCGTCAAAATCCATGCTTGAAAGATGTCGAGCGAACGTTTTCATCCATACCTGAAGAAGGTCGATTACTTCTGGGTGTTCAAGGTTTACCGCCCCTGTATCGGGCTGATAACACCATCCCTTGGCAAGGTGGAAGTACAGTTCAGGCTGAACGTTGAGCGCGCTCTCAAATGGGTAAGAAAAGCTGGCAAAGAAGACAATCTGCCAGGGCTCTGAATTTGCAGTGCGTTTGAACTGCACTTCAACAGGATGAATACCTCGGCTATGGCGGTAGTAGCTTAATTGGCGGCAAGTCAAGAGCAACTGTTTGGCATTGTCAGGTAAAGAGTACCCCTTAAATAGATTCTCCAATAGTTGATGCAATTGTGGCGCTAAAGAAACGCCACCATAAATCGTGTTGATCATAGCCACCCCTTTTCTGCAAACGAGACACTGCTTTCTCCTACAACGATATGGTCAAGCACCCTGACATCCACTAACGCTAAAGCGTCGATAAGCTTACGTGTGATACGCCTATCCGCTTGAGATGGGGAAGGGTCACCAGAAGGGTGGTTATGCGCAAGAATGACCGCCGCCGCATTCACTTCCAAGACGCTTTTGACGACCTCGCGCGGATAAACGCTGGCGGAGTCAATGGTGCCTTTGAAGAGTGATTTAAACTCGATGACACGGTGTTGGTTATCAAGTAGTAGCAGAGCGAAAACCTCGTGCTCCGCACTGGCTAGTTTGAATCGAACATACTCTTTGGTTGCTTCCGGGTTACAAAGGGCATTACCTCGAACGTAGCGGTTAGCGAGGATTTCAGCAGCATGCTCTAGGATTTCATTTTCTTGATGTTTCTTTTGTTTTTGGTAGTGAAGGTGATTGCTCGACATAGGTCCTCCAAGTGTTAAACGATAGGTACTTCACTAAGAGGACATATATCTGAAAGTAATTAGATTAAGAGTGAAGAAGAGTCCTGAACGTTTTTCTAACACAGCGTTACCCCATGGGTAAATGAATTAGGAGTAGGTCCCATGAGATTTTTAAAGATGAAAGAAGTGATGGAAAAGACTGAATTAAGCCGCTCGGCTATCTACCGAAAAATGAACGAGGATGCTTTCCCGAAGTCGGTCAACTTTGGTGACCGTGCGGTAGCATGGGTAGAAAGTGAAGTAGGTGATTGGGTTGAGAGCATTCTATTGACACGTTGGTGTGAGGGAAGTCAGCTACTTTGATTTGAGCTATTTATGAATATATATCATTCAGGTGAATGACCTTTCATTACGATAAACGAGAAGTTTCAAAGTGTGTTATTCAATCGAAAGGGTTGCCATCGGCAACCTTTTTTTACTTGTTAATAATGGAGTTTTTATGTCTTTGTATCAAACGCTTGGTAAGGCAATTACAGGAACTGCGAGTGTTGCTGGTGTGATCACTGCTGCGCCAGTATTTGGCCCGAAAGGAACAATTACATCTAGTGGCATTGTCGTGTCTGTGTTGGTTGGAACGTCAGCGGCATTGATTGACCAAGCTATGCAATCCACACGTTTGCAATGCCCTACTGTCACAGCTAACGAATATTGTGACGAACTATAAGATACAAAACCTATAATTATATTCGTTTCAGGTTCTATACTTGAGAGTCCATGTCTGAGCCCGCTTTCTTTATTCAGGGAGAGGAATCATCTAATTAATATTAAACATAGATTTCGATTAGTTGCCTGAAAGCTCTCATCCTACAATAAGGTGAAAACGCGTGTTACATGGCGCTACGAGATTAGAGTAAACTTAATTCGTTATCCATAGAGGTATAGGCATTGCGCTCTCATCGTCTATGGATATTTTTTTTTGAAATTTAGTATCAGTTTCGCGTAGATCAAGAAAGCCATTACCCAGTGTCGCTCTTATTAAAAGTGGCGTGATGGTAATGGCTTAAATGCACCAAATGAAAATTTCCAAATATGTACATTTACACTAGGTAATTCTCTAGGCTAATTGACTCTTACTACTTACAGAATAAAGCGGCTTAGATCTTCATCTTCAATCGTGTCGCCTAGTCGCTCTTTCACGTAAGCGGAATCAATAACGAATTTAGCGCCAGATTGCTCCGCTGCGTCGTAAGAGATTTCATCCATTAAGCGTTCCATAACGGTGTGTAAGCGACGAGCACCGATGTTTTCTGTGCTTTCGTTGACCGTCCATGCCGCTTCCGCGATTTGCGTGATGCCGTCTTCTGTGAATTCGATGTCCACATCTTCCGTTTTCATCAACGCAACGTACTGCTCTGTTAGAGAGGCTTTTGGCTCTGTCAGAATACGTTTGAAGTCGTTGCTGCTTAGTGCTTCTAGCTCAACACGAATTGGTAGACGACCTTGCAATTCTGGGATCAAGTCAGATGGTTTTGCCACTTGGAATGCACCAGATGCAACAAACAGAATGTGGTCTGTTTTTACCATGCCGTGCTTGGTTGATACCGTGCTGCCTTCAATCAATGGAAGTAGGTCACGCTGAACACCTTCGCGTGAAACGTCTGGGCCTGAGCTCTCGCCGCGTTTACAGATTTTGTCGATCTCATCGATAAATACGATGCCGTTGTTTTCAACGTTGAAAATCGCTGCTTCTTTTAGCTCTTCTTGGTTTACCAGTTTCGCCGCTTCTTCTTCCGCTAACGCTTTCATTGCGTCTTTGATTTTCAGCTTACGTTTTTTCTTAGTGTCGCCTGCCAGGTTTTGGAACATGCCTTGCAGCTGGTTAGTCATCTCTTCCATACCAGGAGGCGCCATGATCTCTACGCCCATCTGCGGTGCGGCTACGTCGATTTCAATTTCTTTATCGTCTAGTTGGCCTTCACGCAGTTTCTTACGGAAGATCTGGCGAGTGTGAGAAGACTCTTCCGTTTGCTCTGCTTGACCCCAACTATCACGTGCTGGTGGCAGTAGCGCATCAAGAATGCGTTCTTCCGCTTGTTCTTCTGCGCGGAATTTCACTTTTTCCATCGCTTGTTGATGCGTCATTTTCACAGCGACATCTGTTAGGTCACGGATGATGGTTTCAACTTCTTTACCAACGTAACCCACTTCGGTGAATTTTGTCGCTTCAACTTTGATGAAAGGGGCATTTGCCAGTTTTGCGAGGCGTCGTGCGATTTCAGTCTTACCAACACCAGTAGGGCCAATCATCAAGATGTTTTTTGGCGTCACTTCGGCACGCAAGCTTTCTTCAAGCTGCATGCGGCGCCAGCGGTTACGAAGTGCAATCGCAACCGAACGTTTGGCTTTTTCTTGACCGATAATGTGGCGGTTCAATTCATGAACGATTTCGCGAGGCGTCATTTCAGACATATTCTTTCCTTACTTCGTTACGATTACGCGGTTGGTTTTTCAGGCTCTACCGTTGAGTCTAGCTCTTCTACTGTGTGGTGGTGGTTGGTGAAGACACAAATATCACCCGCGATATTGAGAGCTTTTTCCGCGATCTCACGAGCATCTAGATCTGTGTTTTCTAGTAGGGCGGTTGCTGCAGCTTGTGCGTAAGCACCACCAGAGCCAATCGCAATCAGGTCGTGTTCTGGCTGTACGACATCACCATTACCGGTAATGATTAACGATGCGGTTTCGTCGGCAACGGCAAGCAAGGCTTCGAGCTTGCGCAGAGCACGATCGCTACGCCAGTCTTTGGCTAGCTCAACCGCAGCCTTAGTTAGGTGGCCTTGGTGCATTTGCAGCTTGCTTTCGAAGCGCTCAAAAAGGGTGAAGGCATCCGCAGTGCCGCCAGCAAAGCCCGCTAGTACTTGGTTGTTATATAAGCGGCGAACTTTGCGCGCATTACCTTTCATTACGGTATTGCCTAGAGATACTTGGCCATCACCCGCGATGACGACTTTATTATTTCGACGTACAGATACAATGGTAGTCACAGTCGACCTCTTGATTATTTCTCTTTGGATTTAATTCAGTATATGGGGGAGGGGAAATAGGGATTCAAGGGGGCAAAAAGAAAGGCCCTAGGATCTTAGCTCCTAGGGCCTGAGTTTAAAGATTTTCTTTCCAAATCGCACATGGCTCGATTTTCGCGCGTTGCAGTTTATGACGGTCACGTTCTGCATCACGTTTGAACTTATACGGACCTAGCACCACGCGATACCATGAACTGCCTTCTTTCTTACGAATCTTGCTCGACATCCCTTGGAACGCGATTGCAAGCTTGCGCTCTTCCGCTTGTGCCTGGGTTTTGTACGCGCCACACTGCATGATGTAAGGAATTTTAGAAACTTCAATTTCTTTGGCCACAACTTCAACTTCACGTTTCGGTAGTGACTCAACATATTCCCACTTTTCTTCTGGTGGTGGCGGCAAGTCTTTTTTCGGCTTTGGTTTGCTTACAGTGGTTGTTGGCTGCTTCACGACAGGTTGTTTGGGTTCTGGGTCGCTACTCAAAAGGTAAAGACCATAGCCAAAACCACCCACGAGCAAGATAGCGAGCAGGCCACTACGCCAAGGTTTTTTTCTTCTCGGCGGCTGTTTTTTTGTCGACTTTTTTGGGGCGCCTCGCCCCCGTCTTACATAATCTCTATTTGCCACGGTTATTTCTGGTCATCAAGGATTCTTGCAAATATGTTAATCCAGAACGAGTTGAGAAAACACCCTATTGATAGAATCTTGATAGCTAAAGCGCGACAACGCCCGAGTGTAGGAGTGTGTTTCCGTTCTTGCTTATATTTATTCGGGGATACACAAAAAGCAGGAGGGGCAAATAAAAAGCGGCGCCTTAGCACCGCTTTGGGTATGAATACCTAATCTTTAGGTTAAGGGCGCTGTGGTGGCGCTGCACTTCCGCGAATGACGAGGTTAGTTTCAAGTAGGCGCGAGCCTGAATGCACGTCGTGTCCTTTTAACATCTCAAGCATCATTAGCATCGCTTGTCGACCAATCTCATAGCGAGGCTGAGAGATAGTGGTCAACGGTGGATCGCAGTACTGAGCGAAGTTAATGTCATCAAAGCCCACAACAGAGAGATCTTGCGGTACTCGTAAGCCAAGCTTTTTCGCTTCTTGAATTGCGCCGATGGCCATTGTGTCACAGTGGCAGAAAATAGCCGTTGGTGGCTCTGGCAATTCGAGCAGTTTACGAACGGCTTTTGCTCCGCCATCAAAAGAGAACTCAGTAATGACACTATATTGTGGATCTTTATTGATGCCGGCACGGCGCAGGGCTTGTTGGTAGCCTTGCTGGCGGAACTGACACAATATTGCTGTATCTGGTCCAGAGATTTGAGCAATGCGTTTATGACCTAATTGGGTTAGGTAATTCACCGCTTCAAATGCTGAGGTCAGGTTATCAATATGTACTGTCGGAAGCTCGAGTTCAGGCGCAAATTCACACGCCATTACCATCGGAGGTAAGTTCTTTTGCTCTGGCTTACTGACATCGAACGGTAGATCTGTGCCAAGCAGTAGCATTCCATCTGCCTGCTTAGTAAATACGAGGTTAACGAAAGAACTTTCACGTTTCTTCTGTTGTCCGCTATCGCCCAGCAGGACTAGATAGCCATGTTCCATGGCAGCATCTTCAATACCGCGAATAATTTCAGAAAAATAAGGATCACAGATGTCGGGAACGATAGTGACAATGGTTTTTGATTCGTTTCTACGTAAGTTACGCGCTAATGAGTTTGGAGAATAACCCGCTTCAAGTACGGCATCTTCTACTCTTTTTCTCGTTGAAGAAGAGACCTTCTCTGGGTTCATTAATGCTCGAGATACCGTAGCCGTAGACACTCCCGCAAGCTGGGCAACATCCTTCATTGTCGCCATAGTTTTTAACCTCTCGTTTATTTTTTTGCCAAGATGACGTTATTCCTGTTTGAAATCATAATAATCACGCTGAGTTAGAGCATCGTTTGCTCTTCGCTCAGTTCGTGTTAACAAGTGGAAAAATGGATTCTTCACTGCGACATCAATCTGTGGGAATAGTCATTGTTTTAATCTAAGCCTGTGCGAACAAGTCACTTTAGACTTTTCTAATTTGGATAGTCTATTCATTTCTAAAGTGAAAGTTACGGTCTGTTTAACAAAAATTGCAATCCCGTTGTGATGTTTGTCACATTAAATGGTAATTCATTACATAGTTAAACGTTTGCTAGCTGAGATCTTGTGGCTCTATGTCTAAATTCCAGCGAACTTTCTTGGCATTTGGCAACAACTCAATAGCAGGTTTGGCACTGGTTAATAACTTTTGCATCAATGAACGATGCTGGGTTTGAAGTAACAGCTGCCAGCGGTATTTGCCTGCACGTTTGGCGAGAGGTGATGGTGTTGGACCCAGCACCATGCAAGTGTCGTCAAATAAAGGATGCGATTCTAAGGTAAAGCGAACCTGACGTAAGAAGTCTTCAACCACTTCACTTTGGTTTGCTTCTGCTTTAAACAGAGTCAAGAAACTATAAGGCGGAAGCTGGGCGAGCTTACGTTCTTCCAGAGCTGTCATAGCAAAGTGACGATAGTCTTTTTGAAGTAGGGCTTGCAGCAAGCTGTGCTCAGGATGGTGAGTTTGCAGGATCACTTCGCCAGGTTTACTTGCTCGGCCAGCACGACCTGCGACCTGAATAAACAGCTGAGCTAATCGCTCCGAAGCGCGGAAGTCACTACTATATAGAGAGCCATCAACATCCAAAAGAGCAACGAGCGTTACATTTGGAAAGTGGTGCCCCTTAGCCAGCATTTGAGTGCCTATCAGTATTTGGTATTCACCTTTACGAATCGACTCAAGGGCATCTTCCAAGCTACCTTTGCGACGTGTGCTGTCTCTGTCGATGCGAATGGCTTCGTATTCTGGAAACAACTGAGCCAATTGTTGTTCGAGCTGTTCCGTTCCTACGCCGACGGTAACCAGTTGAGTTGAACCACATCCCTGACACTGATGAATGACAGGTTGTTGTGAGCCGCAGTGATGGCAGCGTATTTCGTTGCTGTAATGGTGGAACGTATAGTACGCATCACAGCGTTTACATTCTGCAATCCAACCACATTCATGGCACATCAAAGCGGGCGAGAAACCTCGGCGGTTAAGAAACAACATAACCTGATTGCCCATTTTTAAGTGTTTGCGCATTTCGGCAATCAGTTGGGCGGATAAGCCACTTTCTAAATACTGACCTTTTACATCTAACACTTTATTGGTGGTTGGCACGGCAGAGCCAGCTCGTTGGGTGAGTGTTAAATGGTGATATTTACCAGACAGCGCATTATGTAGGGTTTCTAACGCTGGCGTCGCTGAGCCAAGGACAATCGGCACTTGCTCTTTATGGGCGCGCATGACAGCAACATCACGAGCGTGGTAACGCAAGCTGTCTTGTTGCTTATAAGAGGAGTCATGCTCTTCATCAACGATAATAATCCCCAAATCAGCAAAAGGTGTCAGTAGGGCTGAGCGCGTACCAATGATGATCCCCGCGGCTTTATCGCGAGCCGATAACCAGGCGTTCAAACGCTCTGTTTCATTCAAACCGGAATGAATCACATCTACTGGGACATTAAATCGATGTTTAAAGCGGTTGATGGTTTGAGGCGTTAGACCGATCTCAGGTACTAAAACTAATGCTTGTTTCCCTTGCTCTAGAACGGGCTTGATAAGGTTTAAGTAAACTTCGGTTTTACCGGATCCCGTGACCCCTTCTAATAAATAGCAAGCAAAGCCCGTTTGGCTATTTACGCTGGCAATCGCGAGTGCTTGTTCATGGTTAAGCTTTGGTTTCTCTACCGCACACTCTACATTTTGACTCCATTTCGTAATGGTCGGCTTTTTCTCGATGCGCTCGACCCAACCTTTTTCTTCGAGATTTTTTAAGATGGTCGAGTTTACTTCTTGATCCAAGAGTTCTTGATGCGAGATTGGGCCGTTGACCATCATTTGGAGTGCACGCTGTTGTTTTACTGCACGCCCAAGCCCTTGCATGAGCTTATTTCTTCCTGCTTCAGTCAGTTGCCATTCTTGTAGCGTTGCAAAGTCGGCCGGTTTGCCTTTCCTCAGCGCGGCAGGCATTGCATTGTGTAGAGTGTCACCTAGAGGGTACTGATAGAACTGGCTGCACCAATTTAGCAGAGAATAAAGCGTCTCTGGCCATATCGGTTGGGAGTCTAATACCGCTTTGATTGGCTTAAGCTGCTCTTTAGGAAAGTCGGAGTGGTTCACCATGGCGGTGACGATGCCGACTAAGGTTTGGCGTCCAAAAGGTACGGAAACGCGTCCACCAATGATCGGAAACAGGTGCCCCGGAATGGCGTAATCAAATTGTTTGTCGAGCGGAACGGGTAATGCCACTCTAGCAATGGTTGGACGCATAAATTCTTAGCTATTAAAAAGAGGGAAAGGAAATGAGAGTCTATTAAAATCGGTATGGAAATTCGAGTAAAGCTATGTGATTCAGCGTGAATCGTGCCTCTATGATTAGTCTGGCTAAAAAAGTGGCGAAAAAGTTGCCAAATATGTTGATCCGAGCAATGTGATTCTTTACTATATCGCGCCTTGAGATATGGCTTCGGCAATTAGTTGATGCGGTATCCCATTTTATTATTAATTGCGTGTGGTGTGCGGCTTAGATTCGTATAGCGACACGGCCTACTATTGAGGTTATCCCATGAAAGCTGGTATCCACCCAGAATACAAAGCAGTAAAAGCGACTTGTTCTTGCGGCAACTCTTTTGAGTTCAACTCTACTCTAGGTAAAGAGTCTATCCACCTAGACGTATGTGACAAGTGTCACCCATTCTACACTGGTAAGCAACGTATCGTTGATACAGGCGGCCGTGTTGATCGCTTCAACAAGCGTTTCGGTGCACTATCAAGCGGTAAGAAATAATAGCAGCCGCTATTACGATTACAGTTTAGAAAAGGACGCTTCGGCGTCCTTTTTGTTTAATGGCTACCAAGCGAAGAGGGATGTATAGGGTTTGGAATATTCCCGATTATTTTTCACTCAGCGCTTGCAACCTAAAGTGTGATCTGTATAATGCAGCGCACTGGTTAAGCCAGTTGTGAACCAATGAGCAGTGAGGAGCGAGCAAATCTAAGGATTTGTGAGGTAATGTATACTCAGCTTATGTTCGCGGTTAATACAATTAGCTATCTTTTCTTCGGAAAAACTATCCTCAAAGGTGACTTTGGCATATAGGGATAGTTAATCGAAAATTAACTGACAATGCGTCCTAATCTTGGATGCTACGGTTTCACATAAATCAATCGGCATTCTCTCGTCTTGACGAGTTTGAGTGGCGATATTGTTTGTGTAATTTATTAAATTTGGAGCTCTGTCTCATGCAGAACCAACGTATCCGTATCCGCCTAAAAGCTTTCGATTACAAACTAATCGATGCTTCTACAGCGGAAATCGTTGAAACAGCTAAGCGCACTGGCGCACAGGTTCGTGGTCCAATCCCACTGCCAACTCGTAAAGAGCGTTTCACAGTTCTTATCTCTCCACACGTTAACAAGAAAGCACGTGACCAGTACGAAATCCGTACTCACAAGCGTCTAATCGACATCGTTGAGCCAACAGACAAGACTGTTGATGCTCTAATGCGTCTAGACCTTGCTGCGGGCGTTGACGTTCAAATTAGCCTAGGTTAAGGGAGATTAGAAGTATGATTGGTCTAATCGGTCGTAAAGTGGGCATGACCCGCGTATTTACTGAAGAAGGCGTTTCTATCCCAGTAACTGTTGTTGAGGTTGAAGCTAACCGTGTTTCTCAAGTGAAAACTCTTGAAACTGACGGCTACGCAGCAATCCAGGTTACAGCTGGTTCTAAGAAAGCTAACCGCGTAAACAAAGCTGAAGCAGGTCACTTTGCTAAAGCTGGCGTTGAAGCTGGTCGCGGTCTTTGGGAATTCCGTTTAGAAAACGGCGAAGAGTTCGAAGTTGGTTCAGAACTAACTGTTGAACTATTCAACGAAACTAAGAAAGTAGACGTTACTGGTACATCTAAGGGTAAAGGTTTCCAAGGCGCTGTTAAGCGTTGGAACTTCCGTACTCAAGATATGACTCACGGTAACTCATTGTCTCACCGTGCTCCTGGTTCTATCGGTCAATGTCAGACTCCAGGTCGCGTATTTAAAGGCAAGAAAATGGCAGGTCACATGGGTGCTGAGCGTGTAACGACTCAAAACCTAGAGATCGTACGTGTTGACGCTGAGCGCAACCTGCTTCTTATTAAAGGTGCAGTCCCAGGCGCAACTGGCGGCAACGTGATCGTTAAACCAGCTGTTAAAGCATAACGTCTCAGGAGTAAGTAATGGAACTAATGGTTAAAGGTGCCGATGCACTAACTGTTTCCGAAACTACTTTCGGACGTGAGTTTAACGAAGCTCTTGTACACCAAGTAGTTGTTGCGTACGCAGCAGGTGCTCGTCAAGGTACTCGTGCTCAAAAAACACGTTCAGAAGTTTCTGGCGGTGGCGCTAAGCCATGGCGTCAAAAAGGTACTGGCCGTGCGCGTGCTGGTACAATCCGTAGCCCAATCTGGCGTACAGGTGGTGTTACTTTTGCTGCGAAACCACAAGATCACAGCCAAAAAGTAAACAAAAAAATGTACCGTGGTGCTATGAAGAGCATTCTTTCTGAGCTTGTTCGTCAAGAGCGTCTAATCGTTGTTGATAACTTCTCAGTTGAAGCACCAAAGACTAAAGAGCTAGTTGCTAAGCTTAAAGAGCTTGAGCTAACTGACGCTCTAATCGTGACTAGCGAAGTAGATGAGAATCTATTCCTAGCTGCTCGTAACCTATACAAAGTTGACGCACGTGATGTTGCTGGTATCGATCCAGTATCTCTAATCGCGTTTGACAAAGTTGTAATGACTGCAGAAGCAGTTAAGCAAGTAGAGGAAATGCTAGCATGATCACTGAAGAGCGTATCCTAAAAGTTCTACGTGCACCGCACATCTCTGAAAAAGCAACTATGGCAGCTGAGAAAGCGAACACTATCGTTTTCAAAGTAGCTAAAGATGCGACTAAAAAAGAGATCAAAGCAGCTGTAGAAAAGCTATTTGAAGTTGAAGTTAAGTCTGTAAATACTCTTATCACTAAGGGTAAGACCAAACGTCAAGGTCTACGCCAAGGTCGCCGCAGCGACGTTAAGAAAGCGTACGTTACTTTGAAAGAAGGTCAAGATCTTGACTTCGTTGGCGGCGCGGAATAACAGGAGTAGTTAAAAATGGCTATTGTTAAATGTAAGCCGACTTCCCCTGGTCGTCGTCACGTTGTTAAAGTTGTTAACGCTGACCTACACAAGGGCAAGCCATACGCACCTCTTCTAGAGAAAAACTCTAAGAACGGTGGTCGTAACAACAAGGGTCGTATCACAGTACGTCACATCGGCGGTGGTCACAAGCACCACTACCGTGTAGTTGACTTCAAACGTACTAAAGATGGTATTCCAGCGACAGTTGAGCGTCTTGAATACGATCCAAACCGTAGCGCAAACATTGCTCTAGTTCTTTACAAAGACGGTGAGCGTCGCTACATCCTAGCACCTAAAGGTGTTGTAGCTGGTGATGTTATTCAGTCTGGTGTTGATGCACCAATCAAAGCTGGTAACACTCTACCAATGCGTAATATCCCAGTAGGTTCAACAGTACATAACGTTGAACTTAAGCCTGGTAAAGGTGGTCAGCTAGCTCGTTCGGCTGGTGCTTACGCTCAAATCGTTGCTCGCGACGGTGCGTACGTAACTATCCGTCTACGTTCTGGCGAGATGCGCAAAGTTCTTTCTGAAGGCCGTGCAACAATCGGTGAAGTTGGTAACTCTGAGCACATGCTACGTGAACTTGGTAAAGCAGGTGCATCACGTCATCGCGGTATCCGTCCAACGGTTCGTGGTGTTGTAATGAACCCGATTGACCACCCACACGGTGGTGGTGAAGGCCGTACTTCTGGTGGTCGTCACCCAGTATCTCCTTGGGGTATGCCTACTAAAGGCTTCAAGACTCGTAAGAACAAACGCACTGACAAGTACATCGTACGTCGTCGTAACAAGTAATCTATATAAAGAGGAATCGCCATGCCACGTTCTCTCAAGAAAGGTCCTTTTATTGACCTACACTTGCTGAAGAAGGTAGAGAAAGCGGTGGAAAGCGGAGACAAAAAGCCTATTAAGACTTGGTCCCGTCGTTCAATGATCATCCCTACGATGATCGGTTTGACCATCGCTGTCCATAATGGTCGTCAGCACGTACCAGTATTTGTAACTGATGAAATGATCGGTCACAAACTGGGTGAATTCGCACCAACACGTACTTACCGCGGTCACGCTGCGGATAAGAAAGCTAAGAAGCGCTAAGGAGTAAATAATGGAAGCAATTGCTAAACATAACTTTGCTCGCATTTCGCCTCAGAAAGCTCGCTTAGTTGCGGATCTAATCCGTGGTAAATCTGTTGACCAAGCTCTAGAAATCCTAACGTTCAGCAACAAAAAAGCTGCTGCACTAGTTAAGAAAGTTCTAGAGTCTGCTATCGCTAACGCGGAGCACAACGAAGGTGCAGATATTGACGATCTGAATGTCGCAAAAATCTTTGTAGATGAAGGCCCAACCATGAAGCGTATTATGCCTCGTGCTAAAGGTCGTGCGGATCGTATCTTGAAGCGTTCAAGCCACATCACTGTTGTTGTAGCAGATCGCTAGAGACTAGGAGAGTAAGCAATGGGTCAAAAAGTACATCCAAATGGTATTCGTCTAGGCATCGTTAAGCCTTGGAATGCTACATGGTTTGCTAACACCAAAGATTTCGCTGACAACCTAGACGGCGACTTCAAGGTACGTCAGTTCCTTACAAGTGAACTGAAAAAAGCGTCTCTATCACGTATCGTTATCGAGCGTCCTGCTAAGAGCATCCGTGTGACTATTCACACTGCTCGTCCAGGCGTTGTTATCGGTAAGAAAGGTGAAGACGTTGAGAAGCTACGCGCAGCTGTAGCTAAAATTGCAGGTGTACCAGCGCAAATTAACATCGCTGAAGTACGTAAGCCTGAACTAGATGCGCAACTTGTTGGTGACAGCATCGCGTCTCAGCTAGAGCGTCGTGTTATGTTCCGTCGTGCTATGAAGCGCGCAGTACAAAACGCAATGCGCCTAGGCGCTAAAGGTATCAAAGTGGAAGTAAGCGGTCGTCTAGGCGGCGCTGAAATCGCACGTTCAGAGTGGTACCGTGAAGGCCGTGTGCCTCTACACACTCTACGTGCTGACATTGATTACGCAACTTCTTCGGCTCACACTCAATACGGTGTGATCGGCATTAAAACTTGGATCTTCAAAGGTGAAATCCTAGGTGGTATGCCAGCAGCTAACGCTGTAGAGCCTAAAGGCGACAAGCCTAAGAAGCAGCGTAAAGGCCGTAAGTAAGGAGTCGACAGATGCTACAACCTAAACGTACTAAGTTCCGTAAGGTTCAGACTGGTCGTAACCGTGGTCTAGCTAAAGGTACTGATGTAAGCTTCGGCGAATTCGGTCTTAAAGCTGTTGGCCGTGGTCGTCTAACTGCTCGTCAAATCGAAGCGGCACGTCGTGCAATGACACGTCACGTTAAGCGTCAAGGTAAAATCTGGATCCGTGTGTTCCCAGACAAACCAATCACAGAAAAACCACTTGAAGTTCGTCAAGGTAAGGGTAAAGGTAACGTTGAGTACTGGGTAGCCCAAATCCAACCTGGTAAGGTTATGTACGAAATGGGTGGTGTACCTGAAGAATTGGCACGTGAAGCGTTCCGTCTTGCGGCACGTAAACTGCCTTTCAAAACTACATTTGTAACTAAGCAGGTGATGTGATGAAAGCACAAGATCTACGCGAGAAAAGCGTTGAAGAGCTTAACGCTGAGCTAATGAATTTGCTACGTGAACAGTTCAACTTGCGCATGCAAGCTGCGACTGGTCAGCTACAGCAAACTCATACTCTGAAAGCTGTACGCCGTGATATCGCACGTGTGAAAACTGTTTTGACTGAGAAGGCAGGCGCATAATGAGCGAAGTAAAACGTACTCAACAAGGTCGTGTTGTTAGCGATAAGATGGACAAGTCTATCACTGTTGCTATCGAACGTTTCGTAAAACACCCAATCTACGGTAAATACGTAAAACGTACGACTAAAGTACACGCACATGACGAGAACAACGAGTGTGGCCTAGGCGACACAGTTGAAATCGCAGAGTGTCGTCCACTGTCTAAGACTAAGTCTTGGACTTTGGTAAAAGTTCTAGAAAAGGCGAAGATTTAATCTCGTTAATTCTATGAAACTAAAGCGGCTCCAAAATATTTTTGGAGCCGTTTATTTTTTGACTACCCAATCACAAAAAAGGGTGGTACAATTCGCGTCCCTTTTAAAGAGGCAGCCCGACCCGTGATGGGTCTAGTTATTAATATTTAGCGGAGCACTAACATGATCCAAATGCAAAGTATGCTGGACGCAGCTGATAACTCAGGCGCACGCAGCGTAATGTGTATTAAGGTTCTGGGTGGCTCTCACCGCCGTTATGCACATATCGGTGACGTCATCAAAGTTACTGTGAAGGAAGCAATCCCTCGCGGTAAAGTTAAAAAAGGTGATGTTCTGAAGGCGGTGGTAGTGCGCACCCGTAAAGGCGTACGTCGTCCTGACGGTTCTGTCATTCGCTTCGACCGAAATGCTTGCGTATTGCTAAACGACAATACTGAGCAACCAATCGGTACACGTATCTTTGGTCCTGTGACACGCGAACTTCGTGGCGATAAGTTCATGAAGATCGTTTCACTGGCTCCAGAAGTTCTGTAAGGAGCACGTAGAAATGGCAGCTAAAATCCGTCGTAATGACGAAGTAATCGTTCTTGCTGGTAAAGACAAAGGCAAGAAAGGTAAAGTAACTAAGGTTCTAGCAACTGGTAAAGTTATCGTTGAAGGTATCAACCTAGTTAAGAAGCATCAGAAACCTGTTCCAGCTATGGGTATCCAAGGCGGTATCGTAGAGCAAGAAGCAGCAATCGACGTTTCTAACGTGGCGATTTTCAACGCAGCTACTGGTAAAGCTGACCGTATCGGTTTCCGTTTTGAAGACGGCAAAAAAGTTCGTTTCTTCAAGTCTAACGGCGAAACCGTTTCTAACTAATAGAAGTAATTTGGAGTTCTACTATGGCGAAACTGCATGATTACTACAAGTCGTCTGTAGTCGCTGAACTGACCAAACAGTTCGGTTACACAAGCGTCATGCAAGTCCCTAGAATCGAGAAAATCACCCTAAACATGGGTGTTGGTGAAGCAATCAACGATAAGAAACTGCTAGAAAATGCAGCGTCTGATATGGCAACGATCTCTGGTCAAAAGCCACTTATCACAAAAGCGCGCAAATCTGTTGCAGGTTTCAAAATCCGTGAAGGCTACCCTATCGGTTGTAAAGTAACCTTGCGTGGCGAACGTATGTGGGATTTTCTTGAGCGTTTAATTAACATCGCTCTTCCACGTGTACGTGACTTCCGTGGTGTTAGCGCTAAGTCTTTTGACGGTCGCGGTAACTACAGCATGGGCGTTCGCGAGCAAATCATCTTCCCGGAAATCGACTTTGATAAAGTTGATCGTGTACGCGGTTTAGACATCACTATTACGACGTCTGCTGGTACTGATGAGGAAGGCCGTGCTCTGCTGGCTGCCTTTAACTTCCCATTCCGTAAGTAAGGTGAAGGGTTACTGTTATGGCTAAACAATCAATGAAAGCACGTGAAGCTAAACGTGCACAGCTAGTAGCTAAGTTCGCTGAAAAGCGTGCAGCGCTAAAAGCTATCATCAGCGATGTAAACGCATCTGAAGAAGATCGTTGGAACGCGGTTCTTACACTGCAATCTCTTCCACGTGATTCAAGTGCATCACGTCAGCGCAACCGTTGTAACCAAACTGGTCGTCCACACGGTTACCTACGTAAGTTCGGTCTAAGCCGTATTAAGGTTCGTGAAGCTTGCATGAAAGGCGAGATTCCGGGTCTTCGTAAGGCTAGCTGGTAATTGCCACTTAATCATTTGGAGTAAATCATATGAGCATGCAAGATCCGATTTCGGATATGCTGACCCGCGTTCGTAACGGTCAGGCAGCAAACAAAGTTGCTGTAAAAATGCCTTCTTCAAAGCTTAAAGTTGCAATTGCTGCACTACTAAAAGCTGAAGGTTACATCGTTGACTTCGCTGTTGAAGGCGAAGCAAAACCTGAGCTAGAAGTTACACTTAAGTACTTCCAAGCTAAACCAGTAATCGAGCAACTTAAACGTGTTTCTCGTCCAGGTCTACGTGTTTACAAGAAGAAAGATGAACTTCCTTCTGTAATGGGTGGTCTTGGTATTGCTATCGTTTCAACTTCCAAGGGTCTTATGTCAGACCGCGCTGCACGTAAAGCAGGTCTTGGTGGTGAAATCATCGCTTACGTAGCTTAATAAGGAGTAGACTATGTCTCGTGTTGCAAAAGCACCTGTCGCTATTCCAGCTGGCGTAGAGGTGAAACTAAACGGCCAAGAAATCACTGTAAAAGGTGCGAAAGGCGAACTAACTCGCGTTCTTAACGATGCAGTTGTAATCGCTCAGGAAGAAAATAACCTGACTTTCGGTCCTAAAGAAGGTGTTGCTAACGCATGGGCTCAAGCAGGTACTGCTCGCGCTCTAGTTAACAACATGGTTGTTGGTGTTACTGAAGGCTTTACTAAGAAGCTAACTCTTAAAGGTGTAGGTTACCGTGCTGCTATCAAAGGCAACGCTGTAGGTCTAACACTAGGCTTCTCACACCCAGTTGAGCACGAGTTGCCAGCGGGTATTAAAGCTGAATGTCCAAGCCAAACTGAAATCGTGATCACTGGTGCTGACAAGCAACTAGTTGGTCAAGTTGCGGCTGACATTCGTTCTTACCGTGAGCCTGAGCCATACAAAGGCAAAGGTGTTCGTTACGCAGATGAAAATGTGCGTACTAAAGAAGCTAAGAAGAAGTAAGGTAACACTATGGATAAGAAAGCATCTCGCATCCGTCGTGCTACACGTGCACGTCGTAAGATTGCAGAACTGGGTGCGACTCGCCTAGTTGTACACCGTACTCCTCGTCACGTGTACGCACAGGTTATCGCGGCTAACGGCTCTGAGGTTATCGCAGCAGCTTCTACTGTAGAAAAAGCGATCCGTGAGCAAGTGAAATACACTGGTAACGTTGATGCAGCTAAAGCAGTGGGTAAAGCTATTGCTGAGCGCGCTCTTGAGAAGGGCGTAACTGCAGTTGCATTTGATCGTTCTGGTTTCCAATACCACGGTCGAGTAGCGGCGCTAGCAGAATCTGCTCGCGAAGCTGGTCTGAAATTCTAAGGTAGGGTTGGAAGATGGCTAAAGAACAACAAGTTCAAGCGAATGATTTGCAAGAAAAGCTAATCGCAGTTAACCGCGTATCTAAGACGGTTAAAGGCGGTCGAATCATGAGCTTCACTGCACTAACAGTAGTTGGTGACGGTAATGGTCGTGTAGGTTTCGGTTACGGCAAAGCTCGTGAAGTACCTGCAGCGATTCAAAAAGCAATGGAAAAAGCGCGTCGTAACATGACTACGATCGCTCTAAACGAAGGCACTCTTCACCACCCAGTGAAAGGTCGCCATTCGGGCTCTAAAGTTTACATGCAGCCTGCTGCAGAAGGTACTGGTGTTATCGCAGGTGGTGCGATGCGTGCAGTACTAGAAGTTGCTGGTGTACACAACGTACTATCTAAAGCGTACGGTTCTACGAACCCTATCAACATCGTTCGTGCAACGATCGATGCACTAGGTAGCATGAAGTCACCAGAAATGGTTGCTGCTAAACGTGGTCTAACTGTTGAATCTATTTCGGAGTAAGAACACCATGGCAACTATTAAAGTAACTCAAACTAAAAGCTCAATTGGTCGTCTGCCAAAGCACAAAGCTACTTTGCGCGGTCTAGGTCTTCGTAAAATCAACCACACAGTAGAACTTGAAGATACTCCGTGTATTCGCGGTATGATCAACAAGGTTTACTACATGGTTAAAGTTGAGGAGTAATCAGAATGCGTTTGAATACTCTAGCACCGGCTGCTGGCGCGAAAACTTCTGCGAAGCGAGTAGGTCGTGGTATCGGTTCAGGCCTAGGTAAAACTGGTGGCCGTGGTCACAAAGGTCAAAAATCACGTTCTGGCGGCAGTGTTCGTCCAGGTTTCGAAGGCGGTCAGATGCCTCTGAAACAACGTCTACCAAAATTCGGTTTCACTTCTCGTAAGAGCCTAGTGTCTGCTGAAGTTCGTCTAGCTGAGCTAGCGAAAGTTTCTGGTGACGTAGTTGATCTAAACAGTCTTAAAGCTGCTAACATCATCACTAAGAACATCGAATTTGTAAAAGTTGTTCTTTCTGGTGAAATCAACAAAGCAGTGACTGTGAAAGGTCTACGTGTGACTAAAGGCGCTAAAGCTGCAATCGAAGCTGCAGGCGGTAAAATCGAGGAATAATCTCGAGGAACGAGGTACAGATGGCTAAGAAACCAGGACAAGATTTTCGTAGTGCTCAGAGCGGCTTAAGTGAACTAAAGTCGCGCTTGTTATTCGTAATTGGTGCACTTTTAGTATTCCGAGCCGGCTCCTTTGTGCCGATTCCTGGTATTGACGCTGCTGTACTTGCCGATTTGTTCGAACAGCAAAAAGGTACCATCGTTGAAATGTTTAACATGTTCTCCGGTGGTGCTCTTGAGCGTGCATCTATATTAGCATTGGGCATCATGCCGTATATTTCGGCATCTATTGTTGTCCAATTGCTAACTGTAGTTCATCCAGCGTTAGCTGAACTCAAAAAAGAGGGTGAAGCAGGCCGTCGTAAGATCAGCCAATACACACGCTACGGCACGCTTGTACTTGCAACCTTCCAAGCTATAGGTATTGCAACTGGCCTACCAAACATGGTCGACAATCTGGTTGTTATCAACCAAACCATGTTTACGCTAATTGCTACCGTAAGTTTAGTAACCGGTACCATGTTCTTAATGTGGTTAGGTGAACAAATTACAGAGCGAGGAATTGGTAACGGTATTTCGATACTGATTTTTGCAGGTATTGTTGCTGGATTGCCTTCTGCAATCGGTCAAACAATCGAGCAAGCGCGTCAAGGTGAATTGCATGTACTTCTTCTGTTGCTAATCGCGGTATTAGCTTTTGCAGTCATTTACTTCGTTGTTTTCATGGAACGTGGTCAACGCCGAATCGTCGTTAACTACGCGAAGCGTCAACAAGGTCGTAAAGTATTTGCTGCGCAAAGCTCGCATCTGCCTCTTAAAATTAACATGGCAGGTGTAATTCCAGCGATTTTTGCATCAAGCATTATCTTGTTCCCAGGAACATTGGCTCAGTGGTTTGGTCAAAACGGCGAGAGCAGCGCGTTCGGTTGGTTAACTGACGTGTCTTTGGCTCTTAGCCCAGGTCAACCGTTGTATGTAATGCTTTATGCAGCAGCAATTATCTTCTTCTGTTTCTTCTACACGGCGTTGGTTTTCAACCCGCGTGAAACAGCAGATAACTTGAAGAAGTCTGGTGCATTCGTACCCGGTATCCGCCCAGGTGAGCAGACAGCGAAGTACATTGATAAAGTAATGACACGTTTAACCCTTGCTGGTGCACTGTACATTACCTTTATCTGTCTGATTCCCGAGTTCATGATGGTCGCGTGGAACGTACGTTTCTACTTCGGCGGTACATCGCTACTAATCGTAGTTGTTGTAATTATGGACTTTATGGCACAGGTACAGACTCATCTGATGTCTCAACAGTATGATTCTGTGTTGAAGAAAGCGAATCTGAAAGGCTACGGCCGTTAATCCGGCGGTAGACTCAGTTTCATTTACGGAGTTTAGCAATGAAAGTTCGTGCTTCCGTTAAAAAAATCTGCCGTAACTGTAAAGTAATCAAGCGTAACGGTGTCGTTCGCGTGATTTGCAGTGAGCCAAAGCACAAACAGCGCCAAGGCTAATTAGCAGAAATTTTTACTTGAAAATGAAGGTTGGGTCGAGTATATTCCTCGGCCTACCTTTTGCGTGCAAAAGAAGTAGTATTCCGCAGCGTATCCATAACGGGCTTTGCTGCGGCTAATTCTTTTATAGAAACACTTAGGAGTGAATAATGGCCCGTATAGCAGGCATTAACATTCCTGATCAGAAACATGCAGTAATCGCTCTAACAGCGATCTACGGCATCGGTAAAACTCGCTCTCAAGCTATCCTAGCTGAAGTGGGTATTGCTGAAAATGTTAAGATCAGTGAACTAACTGAAGAGCAGATCGATCAACTGCGTGATGGTGTAGCTAAGTACACTGTAGAAGGTGATCTACGTCGTGAAGTATCTATGAACATCAAGCGTCTTATGGACCTTGGCTGTTACCGTGGTCTTCGTCATCGTCGCAGTCTACCACTACGTGGACAGCGTACTAAAACCAACGCTCGCACCCGTAAGGGTCCGCGTAAGCCGATCAAGAAATAATCGGGAAGGTAGAGTACAATGGCTAAACAACCAACTCGCGCTCGTAAGCGCGTACGCAAGCAAGTTGCAGATGGCGTTGCGCACATCCATGCTTCTTTCAATAACACAATCGTAACCATTACTGACCGTCAAGGTAACGCTCTTGCATGGGCTACTGCAGGTGGTTCTGGTTTCCGTGGTTCTCGTAAGTCTACTCCGTTCGCTGCACAGGTTGCTGCTGAGCGTTGTGCTGAAATGGCTAAAGAATACGGCCTAAAGAACTTGGAAGTTATGGTTAAGGGTCCTGGTCCAGGTCGCGAATCTACTGTTCGTGCACTAAACGCCGCTGGTTTCCGCATCACAAACATCGTTGATGCTACACCAATCCCTCATAACGGTTGTCGTCCACCTAAGAAACGTCGCGTATAACGTTTCTAGGACAATTGGAGAAGAATCATGGCAAGATATTTGGGTCCTAAGCTGAAGCTTAGCCGTCGTGAAGGCACTGACTTATTCCTTAAGTCTGGTGTTCGCGCGATCGATACCAAGTGTAAAATTGATAACGCACCAGGTGTACACGGCGCTCGTCGCGGTCGTCTATCTGAGTATGGCGTTCAGCTTCGTGAGAAGCAAAAAGTACGTCGTATGTACGGCGTTCTAGAAAAACAATTCCGTAACTACTACAAAGAAGCTGCTCGCCTAAAAGGCAACACTGGTGAAAACCTACTTCAGCTTCTTGAAGGTCGTCTTGATAACGTAGTTTACCGCATGGGCTTTGGTGCAACTCGCGCAGAAGCACGTCAGCTAGTTAGCCACAAAGCTATCCTAGTAAACGGTAAAGTTGTAAACGTTCCTTCTTTCAAAGTAGCGGCTAATGACGTTGTTTCTATCCGCGAGAAAGCTAAACAGCAAGCTCGTATTAAAGCGGCTCTAGAAGTTGCTGAACAACGTGAAAAACCAACTTGGATTGAAGTAGATGGTGGCAAGATGGAAGGTACATTCAAGCGTATGCCTGAGCGTTCTGATCTATCAGCTGACATCAACGAACAATTGATCGTCGAGCTTTACTCTAAGTAAGGTTTAAACTAAAGAGAGGACACAATGCAGGGTTCTGTAACAGAATTTCTTAAGCCACGTCTAGTTGACATCGAACAAATCAGCTCGACTCACGCAAAAGTAACTCTTGAGCCATTAGAGCGTGGCTTTGGTCATACTCTGGGTAATGCACTTCGCCGCATTCTTCTATCTTCTATGCCTGGTTGTGCAGTGACAGAAGTAGAAATTGAAGGCGTACTTCACGAGTACAGCACTAAAGAAGGTGTACAAGAAGATATTCTTGAAATCCTTCTAAACCTTAAAGGTTTGGCAGTGCGTGTTGCTGAAGGCAAAGATGAAGTGTTCATTACTTTGAACAAATCAGGCTCGGGCCCTGTGGTTGCAGGTGACATCACCCATGATGGTGATGTAGAGATCGCTAACCCTGAACACGTTATTTGTCACCTAACGGATGACAACGCTGAAATCGCAATGCGTATTAAAGTAGAACGTGGTCGTGGTTATGTTCCAGCTTCTGCGCGTATCCATAACGAAGAAGACGAGCGTCCTATCGGTCGCCTACTAGTAGATGCTACTTACAGCCCAGTAGACAAAATTGCCTACGCTGTAGAAGCAGCTCGTGTAGAACAGCGTACTGATCTAGACAAGCTTGTTATCGATATGGAAACAAACGGTACTCTAGAACCTGAGGAAGCAATCCGTCGTGCAGCTACAATCCTAGCTGAACAATTGGATGCATTCGTAGATCTTCGTGATGTACGAGTTCCTGAGGAGAAGGAAGAGAAGCCAGAATTCGATCCGATCCTACTGCGTCCTGTAGACGATCTTGAACTAACAGTTCGCTCTGCTAACTGTTTGAAAGCAGAAGCGATTCACTACATCGGTGATCTAGTACAACGTACTGAGGTTGAGCTACTTAAAACGCCTAACCTTGGTAAAAAATCTCTTACTGAGATTAAAGACGTACTTGCGTCACGTGGTCTGTCTCTGGGCATGCGCCTAGAAAACTGGCCACCTGCATCAATCGCTGAAGATTAATCGATACTAGTTAGAAGGATTAGGTCATGCGCCATCGTAAGAGTGGTCGTCAACTCAACCGCAACAGCTCACATCGCAAAGCGATGTTCAGCAACATGGCTAGCTCTCTAGTACGTCATGAAGTTATCAAGACTACTTTGCCAAAAGCAAAAGAGCTACGTCGCGTAGTTGAGCCTTTGATTACACTAGCTAAGACTGACAGTGTTGCTAACCGTCGTCTAGCATTTGCACGTACTCGTGACAACGAAGTAGTTGCAAAACTATTTAACGAACTAGGTCCACGTTTTGCTGCTCGTCAGGGCGGTTACACTCGTATCCTAAAAGCTGGCTTCCGTGCTGGTGATAAAGCTCCAATGGCTTACATTGAGCTTGTAGATCGCCCAGCTGCTGAAGAAGCTGCTGAGTAATCAGTTCGTAAGAACGAGAAAGCCGAGCATTAGCTCGGCTTTTTTGTATCTGTAATTCAGTAAACCTTTATATCCAGCCTGCATTTATTTCAACCCATGCAGACTGGCAATTTAAAAAGTGATTATCACTTGCGCTTATTTACTAGTATTCCACAACCCGCCCAACGAACTTAGAAGCCCTTCGCTAGCGCCTTGCTTGTTCAAGTAATCCAAGATTACTGGAGCAAACTGACTGATCATAGATGGGTCTAAACCTAACGTATCGAATGCACTTTTTACTGCACTGATATTCTCAATATTTCCTAGTAAGCTTTGTGCTCCTTGCAAGTTTGAAAGTCCAGGAATCAAAGACTGTAATTCACTACTATTTTCTTGCGAAAGCTGGCTTTGAGCCAAAGCGAGTAGCGCACCACTACCTCCGGCTGCTTGCTCAGTGGATACTGGTAATTGGCTAGTTAGCATGTCTGTTAATGGAGAAGACTCGGTGTTCAAGCTGATGCCGACCATGTCCATCAGGCCACTTTCTTTACTTTTTTGAGTGACTGAATCTAAGAATGCGTGCGCACTACCAATGTTGATTGATAGGAGTGCTAGAGTTAGGAGTGTTTTACGCATAGTACCTCCAAAGGTTGAGCGTTTTTAACGTGATTTTATTGTTTTAAAGGTTATCAGAATGAAAGGTTTAGAGGTGAGAAAGTCTATTCAGTTTAGACAAAAAAACGGCGCTAATGCGCCGTTTTATTAAATCATAATTGAAAATGGTTTCAATTAAAGAATATCTAGTAGTTCTACTTCGAAAACTAGTGCTGCAAATGGAGGGATAGCTGCACCAGCGCCACGCTCACCGTACGCAAGGTCTTGTGGTACGTATAGTTTCCACTTAGAACCAACAGGCATTAGTTGTAGTGCTTCTACCCAGCCTTTGATTACGCCTGTAACAGGGAATTCAGCTGGTTGACCGCGAGATACTGAGCTATCGAATACAGTACCGTCAGTTAGCTCACCGTGGTAGTGAACGCGAACTGAGCTTTCTGCTGTTGGAACTGCACCAGTACCTTCAGAAATGATTTCGTACTGAAGGCCAGAGTCTAGAACGTTAACTTCAGGGCGTAGTGCGTTGTCTTTTAGGAACGCTTCGCCTTCTGCTGCTGCAATTTTCGCTGCTTCTTGGCGAGCGGTTTCTGCACGAGTGTGAAGCTCTTGTAGCGCTTTGTTGATTTCATCAATTTCGATTGATGGCATGTCACCAGTTAGTGCTGTTGCAATACCCGCTGCGATAGCATCAACGCTAAGACCTTCAAGACCAGAACCGGCAAGTTGCTGACCCATTTGCAGACCAATGCCGTAGCTTGCTTTTTGTTCTGCAGTTTCAAATTTAATTTCAGACATGAATGTCGCTCTTGTTAGGAGTGATAAAGGTAACAGGATATCAGTTTCGAGCTTAGGTTTAAATGATTGCGACTGAATGCTTAATTGAGGCGGCCAGGGTGTGACTTATCTCTTACTCCAAGTGAAATTTCTGCTAATTTAATCCAAATTCCATTTTAGTTTAGTGAAAAACATATACTCTCCGCGTCGGTATTTTTATACTGGCAGTAGAAGTATTAAGGGACTCATTAAAATGAATCGTCGCAGAAAGAAAAAGCAGCAAGTCGACTATGTCGAATTGGTTAAACAAAAATTCGCTGCTATCGACTGGAAGCAGCCGTTCAACAAAGAGCAATGGTTGGAGCGTATACAGCCTGTTAAGCAGTTTTGGCTGCGCCTACCGAAATTCCATCAACGAGCTTTGATGGTTTTAGTACCATTGATTCTGGTACTCCTTGTTATTCCTTTGCCGAATAAAACAGAACAATCAGTTGAGCAAGCTGAGGTCGATCATCAGCGCGTAGCGATTCAGCTGAACGCACAGAGTTTAAGCCAGCAAAGAACCTCTCAGAATTCTGGGCCGAAATCCGAAGACTGGAAAGAGTACACGGTTAAAAATGGCGACACGTTAGCGCAGGTTTTCAGAAGTAATCAGCTCTCGATGGCGGATCTTAGCGCTCTAGTAAAAATCGAAGGCAGTGATAAGCCGCTGAGCCAAATTAAACAAGGACAATTGATTCGCTTTAAGCTTAGCGATGAAGGCGAGTTGGATATGCTGCAACTAGAAAAAAGCGGCCGGTCCGTCATGTTTTTCCGCTTATCGGATGGGACCTTTGGGCGCAACAAGTAGATGCTTCAAATGAACTAAAGACGCGAAGGTATCGCGTCTTTTTAGTTTATCTATAAATTAGTTAACCTAGCAATGAACGCGTTATATCGCTACGGCTTCTTTTCGCATATCCACATGTGGAATACCATCCTCTAGGTAGCGATCAGAAATAACTTTGAATCCATGACTCGCATAAAACTGGATGAGATGCTCTTGAGCTCCTATATCAATCGTCTGTCCTGGCCACAGTATTTCACACTGTGTTAATGCCTCTTCCAGCAACTTATGTCCCAGACCATTACCACGCGCAGTTTGTTTGGTGACGACTCGACCAATGCTCACATTGTCATACGTCGTGCCAGCGGGTAGCAATCGTGCGCAAGCAACAAGTTCATCACCGTAGTAACCTATTAGATGATAAACACCTTCCAGTGTGTCTTTGCCATCCAGTTCAGGATAAGGGCAGGTTTGTTCAACGACGAATACATCCACACGTAATTTCATCATTGTATACAATTGTGTGGTTGTCAGTTGAGCAAAGGGCAAAGTAATCCAAGTGAGCATGTTGTCATCCGTCATGAGAGTAGAGTGACTGACTTTACTTTGTTTTGTACTCATACTCATTAACAAAGGTTAATTATCACTGGTTTTCCCACCACATCTGGTGATAATGTGCCCTCTTTTCATCTCACCTGAGGATATTCCCGTGAGCAAACAAACTTTTGATCAAGTCGGGCTAAACCCAGCGTTACTCGCCACACTTGATTCCCTGAACTACACCCACATGACGCCAATTCAAGCTTTGAGTTTGCCTGCAATCCTAAAACATCGTGATGTCATCGGGCAGGGTAAAACGGGCTCAGGTAAAACCGCTGCATTTGGTTTGGGTGTTTTATCGAACCTTAACGTCAAACGCTTTCGTGTCCAGTCATTAGTATTGTGTCCAACTCGTGAGCTTGCGGATCAAGTCGCGAAGGAAATTCGTACTTTAGGTCGTGGCATTCATAATATTAAAGTGCTTACTCTCTGCGGTGGGATGCCAATGGGGCCACAAATTGGTTCGCTGGAGCATGGAGCGCATATCCTAGTCGGCACACCTGGCCGTATTTTGGATCACCTTGAGAAAGGCCGCATTAACCTTAGCGAGCTGAATACCTTGGTGTTGGATGAAGCTGATCGCATGTTGGACATGGGTTTCCAAGACGCATTAGATGCGATTATTGATGCAGCGCCAAAGCAGCGTCAAACTCTACTTTTCAGTGCTACTTTCCCGGAGAAAATTGAGCAAATTGCGCAGCGTATTATGCAGACGCCTGAAGTCATTAAGGTGGAATCGACGCACGATACCTCAAGCATTGCTCAGCATTTCTATAAAGTTGAAGGCTCGGAAGCGCGTGATGAAGCGTTGGCGAACTTGCTACTGACTCACCAACCAGAGTCCGCTGTGGTTTTTTGCAATACCAAAAAAGAAGTGCAAAGTGTCGCAGATGAGTTGCATCGCAAAGGGTTCAGCGTTATCGATATCCATGGGGATTTAGAACAGCGTGAACGCGATCAAGCATTGGTGCAGTTTGCTAACAAGAGTGTTTCTATCCTTGTCGCAACAGACGTCGCGGCGCGTGGTTTGGACGTAGATAACCTTGATGCAGTCTTTAACTTTGAGCTATCGCGCGATCCTGAGGTTCATGTACACCGTATCGGTCGTACAGGCCGTGCGGGTAGTAAAGGTTTGGCGTTCAGCTTCTTTGGAGAGAAAGACGGTTTGCGTGTAGCTCGTATTGAAGAATACCTGGATATGGACGTGGTACCAGCAACATTGCCTGCCAAATCAAATCAGCAGCCATACCAAGCGAAGATGGTGACGATTAACATTGATGGCGGTAAGAAACAGAAAGTACGACCGGGTGATATCTTAGGGTGTCTGACGGGGAAAAATGGTATCCTAGGCTCTCAAGTTGGCAAGATTCACCTGTTCCCGATGCGCGCCTACGTTGCGGTCGAGAAGTCAGCTGCCAAAAAGGCCCTACAAACCATTAGTAATGGCAAGATGAAAGGGCGTCAGTTCCGGGCGCGGCTTCTTAAATAGCATAGAAAGGCTCTTCGTTTGAAGAGCCTTTTCTTTTTCGAGTTTATTTGGATGTGTGATCTTTAGTTAAGCGAGCTTTAATTCGGCTCAAACTGATAGGCGTGATCCCAAGATAAGCAGCTATTTGGCTATCGGTAATACGTAGCTTTAAGTCTGGGTAATGGGCGCAAAATAGTTGATATCGTTCCTCTGGGGAGTAGAGCAGCATAAAGCGTTCTTTGTTCTCTTTATTAACCAGTTGGTTTTCGAGTAGCTTTAAGTAAATGGCGTGTTTTTCTGCTCGCCATTGATGCAGCGTTTCAATTGGTAAGCAAAATAGCTGACAAGCGCTCAGCGTTTCCAATAAGTAAGGCGAAGGTTGGTCCTTTATTATGCTCTCAAACCCGATAACCCAGTCCTTCTCCCAATAAAATTCTTTACTGAATTCTTTGCCGTGCTCCGTGAGATAGCTTGCGTGGCATAACCCCTCAATAATGAAGTACAGATGTGAGCTAAACTCCCCTTGGTGATTAAGAATGTGGCGTGTAGGCAGTTCGAGCAACTCACCATTTTCAATAAGTTGGTTTGCTTCTGTCTCTAAAAAGCCATGTTTGACTAAGTCTGAAAAAAGATCGCTGTGCATGTGATAACTCAGAAACGGTTTTCTTTATTCTAACGGGTTTTATTGATAACAAAAAAGCGGCTCATGAGAGCCGCTTAGTGTTGTTGTCAAATCAACCTTATTTATTCAGATCGATTTGATAAATTGCGAAACCAATGTCGTCTGTTGACACGCGTTTCATTGGGTATTGTCCTTTCTCTTTGATGAACTGCGCCGCTTTATCGCTAGGGGAGGTTTCGAAACGAATATCTAGCTTGTTATCGGACTTAATCGGTGCGAAAGACCAGTTGTTGTCAGCGCTTGGTGTCACTTCTCCTTTTTCTTCACTCACGCGAGAAATATAAGTGGCGACGACAGAGCGGTTTTCATCTGGTGCGTCAAATGCAATGAAATCTGGGCCTGTACCAGGGAAAGTATTGCTATAAGCACGGTAGTTATTGGTTGCGATGATGAAATCTTGCTTCGGATTGACAGGCTTACCATTAAACGTCAGATTCACAATGCGCTGAGAATCTGGATTAATCACTTTACAATCCGCATCGTACTTCGGCGGTTGGGTAACGTCGATTTGGTAGTTAACCCCATCAATAACATCGAAGTTGTAAGTACGGAAATTATCCCAATCAATCAAAGATTGCGGTTTAGGATTGTTGATGTCGATGTGGTTGAATTGACCCGCACTGCACTCTAGCCATTCGCGAACTTCTTTACCTTTCACTTTCATCGCAACCAAGGTGTTTGGGTATAAGTAAAGATCGGCCGCATTACGGAAGGTGAGCTGACCGGACTCTACTTCTGTAAAGTTATTCGGATCGTTCTTACGACCGCCGACTTTAAATGGTGCTGCCGCACTCAGTACTGGAATGTCAGAAAGATCTGGGTCGCCTTGAATAAAGCGTTCTACGTAGTCTTTCTGAGCAAGGTTAACGATTTGAATGGTGGGGTCGTCCTGCACTAATGCCAAGAAGCTGTACATGACATCATTTGCTTTGCCGATTGGTTGGTTTACAAATTCACGAGTGCCTTTGTGATCTTCTTCTAACGCTTTCACAATATCTTCATCGGCTTTAGCTAATGACTTCTTATTCACTTTATCGAAGATAGGGCGTGCTTCTGCTTGGCCTTCGACGACTTGCCATCTGCCGTCTTTCTCTTTCAGCATCAAATCCATCACACCTACGTGACTTCCCCAGCGGCCCGGCATCACGGACGTTACACCATTGATGGTCCCTTTATCTATATCAACACCAGGTAGGTTTGCGAAGTCTTTCCCTGGGAAGACCGCGTGAGAGTGGCCAAAAGCAATCGCATCAATACCTTCAACTTCTGTGAGGTAGTAAACTGAGTTTTCAGCGCCAAGCTTGTATGGGTCAGTAGAAATGCCCGAGTGTGGAATCGCCACAATCACGTCTGCGCCTTTTTTCTTCATTTGAGGAATCAGTTTCTCTGCTGTTTCCTTAATGTCTTTAGCAAAGACTTTGCCTTCTAAGTTCTTCTTGTCCCACACCATTATTTGTGGTGGTACAAAGCCGATATAACCCACTTTTATTTGATGCGCTTCGCCGTTTGTGTCTTTAAAGGTGTGGGTTTTGATCAGGTAAGGCTTGAAGTAATGCTCACCGGTTTTTTTATCAAATACGTTTGCGTTGATGTAAGGGAAGTTAGCGCCCGCCAACGTCTTTTGTAGAAAATCTAAGCCATAGTTGAACTCATGATTGCCAATGTTGCCCACATCGTAGTCTAGTTGGTTCATCGCCTTGTAGACTGGGTGGACATCGCCAGCGTTAATCCCTTTCGCCGCCATGTAATCGCCCATTGGGCTGCCCTGAATTAAATCGCCGTTATCTACTAATACCGTGTTTTCTGCCTCGGACTTAGCTTGTTTCACTATTGTTGCTGCGCGACTTAAACCGATTTGCAGTGATGGTTGGTCTTTGTAGTAAGCGTAATCCATCACGTTGGTGTGAATGTCGGTGGTTTCGATAATACGAAGCTTGATGGTATCGGCCATTGCTGGGCCAGCAAGCGTTAGCATGCCACTTAATACTGCGAGGGAAATAGGATGAACTGCCACTTTCATTTGGTGCTCCAATTCAATGATAAGGGGAAATCGTACTGCGTAATGTATCAAACACAGATGCAACTCGATGATAAAGATACAGAAAACTGTGAACATTAATCAGTTTACTGAACCTTATTCATATTAACCGCCGACTTTTTCACGCTTTTGAATGAGACCAAACAAAAACTTCTTAGCAGATTTTTGAATAAAAAATGAAATTTTAGAATTTCAGGTAATATAAACGCCCCGCCATAATGCTTGCATAACGATATCAATGGACGATGAGCAAGCACATGGCAACGAACGATTCAGTCACTTCTTTTCCTAAACCAAAGCCCCGGTTAGTTTCTGACAACCCAGTCGCTGGTGTTACTCGTTTTGCAAAGCAATCGCTACAGCCTGGTGAAGTCGCCTTAGTAGGTGCAGGACCAGGCGATCCTGAACTTCTGACGGTGAAAGCACTGAACTGCTTGCAGCAAGCTGATGTGGTTTTGTACGACTACTTGGTGTCTGAAGAAATCATGGCATTGATTCCAAGCGATACGATTTTGGTGTGCGTTGGGAAGCGAGCTGGGCATCACAGTGTGCCGCAGGAGAAGACGAATCAGCTTTTGGTGGATTTTGCCAAGCAGGGCTACAAAGTAGTGCGCATTAAAGGTGGGGATCCGTTTGTATTCGGTCGTGGTGGTGAAGAGTTAGAAGTGCTTGCTGATGCTGGCGTTCGTTTTCAAGTTGTCCCTGGCATTACCGCAGCAGCTGGCGCAACCGCTTATGCTGGTATTCCACTGACTCATCGTGATTATGCGCAATCGGCCATCTTTGTGACTGGCCACTTGAAAGAAGAAAGTGATGAGATGGATTGGTCCACGTTGGCGCGTGGGAATCAGACTTTAGTGATCTACATGGGGCTGATGAAATCACACTATATTCAGAATCAACTCATTAAGCATGGCCGTTCAGCGTCGACTCCGATTGCCATTATTGAGCGTGGCACGCAGATTCAACAAAAAGTATTTACGGGAGAACTCTCCCAACTCTCTGATTTATCGAAGGAAGCACAGTCGCCATCTTTGATTGTTGTCGGAGAGGTAGTGCGACTGTCTCAAAAGTTAGACTGGTTTTTGTCTAGTACTGAATTCAACAAAAGTGCTATTGCCAACTCCATATAATTTCAGACCAAAGATTAGAGACGTAATGCGCCTTCAAGCTTAAAAAGGAAATACAAAACATGGACCAACAACGTTTAACTCACCTTAAACAACTCGAAGCGGAGAGTATCCACATCATCCGTGAAGTTGCGGCTGAGTTTGATAACCCAGTCATGATGTATTCGATTGGTAAAGACTCATCAGTGATGCTGCACCTAGCGCGTAAAGCTTTTTACCCAGGTAAGATTCCATTTCCATTGCTGCATGTCGACACCGATTGGAAGTTCCGCGAGATGATTGAATTTCGTGATCGCACCGCGGCCAAATACGGTTTTGAGCTTTTGGTACATAAGAATCCAGAAGGTCTAGCCATGGGCTGTAGTCCGTTTGTTCATGGTTCTTCTAAGCACACTGACATCATGAAGACTCAAGGCTTAAAACAAGCGCTTAACAAGTACGGTTTTGATGCGGCCTTTGGTGGCGCGCGCCGCGATGAAGAGAAATCACGGGCGAAAGAGCGCGTGTATTCATTCCGCGATAAGAACCATACATGGGACCCTAAAAACCAACGTCCTGAGCTATGGAAGACCTACAACGGTCAGGTCAATAAGGGTGAGAGCATTCGTGTATTCCCACTGTCTAACTGGACTGAGCTTGATATCTGGCAATACATCTATTTAGAAAACATCGAGATCGTGCCGCTTTACCTCGCGGACAAACGCCCAGTTGTTGAACGCGATGGCATGCTGATCATGGTTGATGATGATCGTATGGAGCTTCAACCGGGTGAAGTGATTGAAGAGAAGAGTGTGCGCTTCCGTACCCTTGGTTGTTATCCATTGACTGGTGCCATCGAGTCTGAAGCAAACACTTTAACTGGCATTATTGAAGAGATGCTGGTGGCAACGTCGAGTGAGCGCCAAGGCCGAGCGATCGACCACGATCAGTCAGGATCGATGGAGCTTAAGAAACGTCAAGGTTACTTCTAAAGGATCTAAGGAAAGATAATGAACAGTGCAGTTGAAGCTCAATTAGCCGAGCTTGGTATCGAAGGCTATTTAACACAACACCAGTACAAGTCGTTACTTAGATTCTTGACTTGTGGCTCGGTGGATGACGGTAAAAGTACATTAATTGGTCGCTTACTCCATGACTCAAAACAAATTTATGAAGATCAGCTAGCGGCAGTGCATTCAGACAGCCAACGTGTGGGCACCACGGGTGAAAAGCCTGACCTTGCGTTGTTGGTCGATGGCTTACAAGCTGAGCGCGAGCAGGGGATCACGATTGATGTGGCTTACCGCTATTTCTCGACGCAGAAACGTAAATTCATCATTGCAGATACTCCTGGACACGAGCAGTACACACGTAACATGGCTACAGGTGCATCGACTTGTGACTTAGCTGTGATTCTGGTTGATGCACGTAAGGGCATTCTCGATCAAACTCGTCGTCACTCTTTCATTTCCAACCTGTTGGGTTTGAAGCACTTTGTTGTGGCGATCAACAAGATGGACTTAGTGGATTACTCCCAAGAGCGCTTTGAAGAGATCCGCGATGAGTATCTGAAGTTCTCTGAGAATCTGACTGGGGATATTGATATTCAAATCATCCCGATCTCAGCGCTTGAAGGGGACAATGTGGTGGATAAAGGCCAAAACCTGACTTGGTTTAAAGGCCCATCATTGCTTGAGCTTCTTGAAACGGTCGATGTGGATCAAGAAAAAGGCGCGGGTGAATTCCGCTTCCCTGTGCAATACGTTAATCGTCCTAACCTCGATTTCCGTGGTTTTGCGGGGACCATTTCTTCTGGTTCGATCAAAGTCGGTGATGCCATTAAAGCATTGCCATCGGGTAAAACGTCAACTGTGGCACGTATTGTGACCTTTGATGGTGATATCGAAGAAGCTCGTGCTGGATTAGCTGTCACTCTGACGCTAAGCGATGAGATCGATATTAGCCGTGGCGACTTAATTGTTCTAGATAATGCTCAAGTGGAAACCACAAACCATTTGCTTGCCGATGTGGTGTGGATGACTGAGCAACCCCTGCAACCGGGTCGTGACTATGACATCAAAATCGCAGGTAAGAAAACCGTAGGTCATGTTGAAGCGATTCGTCATCAATATGACATTAATAATCTCTCGACTCATAGCTCGGCAGAGCTGCCATTGAATGGTATTGGTTTGTGTGAATGGTCTCTTAATGAGTCAGTAGCGCTGGACAATTATCAAGACTGTGCAGATACCGGTGGCTTTATCATTATCGATCGTCTGACAAACGTGACGGTTGGTGCTGGCATGGTTAAAGAGAGCCTCGCCGTGGTTGAGCGCGATTTGACGGACATCTCTGCGTTTGAAGTTGAGCTTAATGCGCTTGTCCGTAAACACTTCCCACACTGGGAAGCAAAAGACGTCAGCCAGTTTCTGAAAAAGTAACTGGCTTACCCAAGTACGATAATTTCAGGCTCTGTCTGCTGTTGTACTTGGGGCGTCGCTACCTAACTGAATTGCGAAATGTCGTTAGGTATTCTCCTAATACCAGAGTGCTTCGGTGGAGCCCAAGAAAACCGAGCATTCTGATGTTCTTTTCGCTTGCGCTGATTTTTGTCTGTTTACTCGTTTGTCGGTGTCTCATGGATAAATGAGTCGTTGTTGTGCTCTTTAGGGCTATTTGGTAAGGAAAGGCTATGTGGGAACAAGGGTTTGTGTTAGCGATTTTGCTTGGCATTATCACTTGCTTGCTTGTCACGAAAATTAAGCCTAGTTATGTCTTTGCGGGTGCCGCTTTTATTGCATTCATGGCTGGGATGATGGATTCAGCCACTATCGCATCCAATTTTACCAACTCTTCATTGTTAACCCTGGTTCTATTGATTCTTGCATCCTGTGCTCTAGAAAAAACACTGCTGATCAGTTGGGTGAGCCGAAGTATCTCTGAGGGCCAGTTAGGCAGCGTGATTGCTAAGCTCGGTGTGTCGACCGCCTTGCTTTCTTCATTTACGAATAATACCGCTGTGGTTGTCTCATTGATTGGGGCGATTAAGCGTAATCAGCAGCATGCACCTTCGAAATTACTTATTCCCTTGTCTTACGCCGCCATTTTTGGTGGCACGTTAACTTTGATTGGTACGTCGACTAACTTAATCATCAACAGCTTTGTCGAAGACGCAGGCTTACCGAGCCTGAGCTTTTTTACACCCACGATGATAGGTTTGGCTGTGCTGGTGGGAGGGATGCTGATTCTTATCCCGCTCAGCTACTTGCTACCGAATTATGATGATCAAAACCAAGAAGATTTACCTTACTTTCTTGAGTCTCGCGTTGAGCCAGGCTCACCGTTAGTTGGGCGTACGATCAGCGAGAATAATTTACGTGCGCTGCGCAAACTGTTTCTTGCAGAAGTGGTGCGCGATGGTGTTACTGTTTCTTCTGTGGGACCGGATTTTGTGCTCAATGCAAAAGACCGCCTGTTATTTTGTGGCGATGTTGAGAGCGTCGCGACCCTGCAAGAAATTCCGGGCCTCAAGTTGTTTGGTCAGCAGCACTTAAATGGGCAAAACTTTATCGAAGTTGTGGTGAGCTCGTCGGCGACGTTTTGCTACAAAACCCTCAAAGAGAGCCGATTCCGCGACCGATTCGATGCCGTTGTTGTGGCGATTCGCCGAGGCCACGAACGCCTAGAAGGTGGCTTGGGTAGCATTACCTTAGCGCCAGGGGACACGTTAGTTCTGGTTCCAGGCAAGCGTTTTGAGTCTGAACGCCGAGCTCATCGTAAAGAGTTTGTTTTAGTGCATGACTTGGACTCTAGCGCTCGGCTTGATACTAATAAGTCTTCCATTGTATTACTGGGCTTTGCAGCCGTAATTGGATGCGCTCTATTAGAGTTAGTACCGATTATTAAAGGTCTAGCTGCGTACCTTATCGCGCTTATTGCGTTTGGTATTGTGCAGATTTCAGAACTGCGCCGCCGTTTTCCGATTGATATCGTCGTGATTGTCGGTTCCGCTTTGTCTATTGCTCAACTGATGATCTCTTCTGGATTGTCAGAAAGAATGGGAGTGATGTTTATTGAAGCGTTTAATGGCTGGGGAGTATTTGGTGCCTTGGTGGCGACTTACATCATGACATTGGTACTCACTGAATTGGTGACAAACAATGCCGCGGCTGCGCTTTCTTTTCCTATCGGCTATAGCATGGCGGTGGGTTATGGCGTGGATCCGATGCCATTCATCATGGCGGTTTTGTTCGGCGCGAGTGCGAGCTTTATCTCTCCCTACGGTTACCAAACTAACCTGCTGGTGTACAGCGTAGGAAATTACAAATTGACCGACTACGTGAGAATTGGAGTGCCAATTTCGATTGTGTACTCTGTATTAGTACTTACTTTGATCCCGGTCTTTTTCCCGTTTTAATTCCGATATTTACAAGGATACGTTATGACTGCCGAAACGACGGTAAAAGATGAAAACATTGTTTGGCACCAGCATTCGGTTGATAAACAGTTTCGTGCTGAATTAAAGAAGCAAAAACCTGCCGTATTGTGGTTCACTGGTTTATCTGGAGCGGGTAAATCAACCGTAGCTGGGGCGTTGGAAAATCGCCTTGCAGCATTGGGTTACCACACCTATTTATTGGATGGTGACAATGTACGACATGGTTTGTGTAGCGATTTAGGTTTTTCTGAACAGGACCGTCGCGAGAACATTCGTCGCATTGGTGAACTGGCGAAGTTGATGGCAGATGCGGGTTTAATTGTTCTGTCGGCGTTTATTTCACCGCATCGTGCAGAGCGGAAGTTAGTGCGCGATTTATTGCCAGAAGGCGAGTTTATCGAAGTGTATGTCAATGCATCTCTAGAGGTTTGCGAAGGTCGAGATCCTAAGGGTTTATACCGTAAAGCCCGTGCGGGAGAGATTCCTAATTTCACTGGTATTGATTCGGAATATCAAGCGCCAGAGAACCCTGAAATCGATTTGCCCGCGGGAGAAAAGAGTGTCGATGAGCTGGTGGATTTGTGCTTAATCGATCTTAAACAACGCGGTGTGATTCGATAAAAAAGCATTTAGATCATAGGTGACCTAAAGCTCTTTGAGCAGCTTGAGAAGTATTTGGATCATAGGTGAACAAATGCTTCTCAAGCTGGCTAGACGGTATGATGAACCGTACTTTTAGCTTCACTATGGACACTAAACCTATGATTTAACAGTGCAAGCATTTGATCGTAGTATTCGGCATGTGGTTTGTTTCCGAGTAAGGTACAGAGCTCATTACCTGTCGGTGTGAAGCGGTAATATAAAAGGCGGACACCTTTGCTGTTTACGTTCAGTGATAAGTTTTTACCTTGGTAGGTGAGGACCAACGGTGTCTCGATACTAATTTCGCCAGATTCAAGTTCGGCACTGTGCAGCAGCCCTAATTCAATTAAGAGCAACAAGCTTGAATACGGCAGTTGAAAACTTCCCATATTTAGGCTGTTAGCGACGTCTCGCTTGCCGAAGCTAAATATGCCTCCTTGCGCTTTGTAACCAATCAGCAGTTTTCTGCTGTGATCCCCTCCAAAACTGCACGCTAAAGAGGCGGCTCTTTGCAGAGTTTGTGCTTCCTTTGGTGACATATCCTTGAGGGTTTTCAACGCTTTCATGGACGTTGAACCCGGATTGGTCACTTCACGCTTCATCACTTGAGCCCATAGCTTTTGCATCGCGCTGTTATGGATGTCTTGAGCCATCTCAAAAAATCGATGCAACCAATCTTGGTCTGGCTCTCCCGCTGTCTCATCTCGGCATGAACTGTGCGCTAATTTTAAAATCTGTTCTAAGTTTTTTTGTCGCTGTTCTTGGCGTCTTTGCTCTCGCAATTGGGCTCTTTCAAACGCAGATTTGGCTGGCGGTTCGGTTTGCAGTAAGGCGTCAAGACCGTGTATTTGGGCTATGGTTTTTACCTTACTAGCACTGTCTTTTATGTAGCCTTGTTTCTTTTCTTGTTGCGTATTTTTTTTTGTGTCTGACTGATGTTCGATGACAACAGGTTGCTTTGTCGGGTCTGCCATTCGTTTTCCTACCAAGAACTGCGCGGTTCGCACGTTTAAATTTACACCTTATCTGACCAAGCGACCAGACAGGAGTTCTCAGTTTTTGAACGAATAGGGCTATTCAAAATGATAATGAGTTGTTAAAATTGTTATCGTTATTTTGGAGGGGCTATGAAGTTCTCAGAAGCAGGTAAACTCAAAAAGCACCTGTCGATAGCGTTTCTTTTGGTTATTTATGTGGGCGTATTAGCGTATTTATCTCGTTATATCGTGTAGCACAAAGCTAAAAAAGGCGCCAGTGTGACGCCTTAGGTGTAGCGAGGCTTATCGACGACTTAAATTACATATCGTCGTAGGCTTCTATTTCTGATCCCTCAATAACGTAAGCCGTTTCTGCCAGTTCGTGGTTTATCGTCTCGGTTTTCAACGTTCCAACCACATATATAACATCCCACAACTCTTGAACAGGCGCGCCTTTCGGAAACTTCACGTAAATGATCTGGTTTGGAGGCGGTGGTGGCACGTGAATACAAGCTCCAAAATATGGCACCAATAAAAATTCGGTGACGGTATCGGCATCACCTTCAAGTGGGATAACAAACCCTGGAATTTTAACTTGGCTTCCGTTCAGTTCTGGTCGAACGTTACCAATCTTGGACTGCTGGGCTGCGCCACCACTGTGATCAGATGCAGGCATGCCTATACTGTCGAACAATTTACGCTCTTTTTCTGGAACAAGGTCAATCCAGTCAAGCTTTAATGGTTCTTCGCTGGCCATAACAGGCGCTGTGAATGCGACGACCAGCAAGCAACTTGCGAGTATTTTTTTCCACATTTTATTAAATCCTTATTGTCATTCCGTCACTCAGTGACTGTCGGTAGGCGCGGAGTGCGGGAATGAAACCAATCACAATACCAGCGCATTGTACGAAACCTAATAGCATCCACTCATAAGTAGATAAGATGCTTAAGGTGAGATGTATTCCATAGTGCTGTTGGATGATCGGCTGCGCGATAGCCAGAATGGCATACAGCCCAGTAACGCCAGTAATAATACCAGCAGCAGTGAGCAAGCTAGCTTCACTAATTAATAGTGAGAAAACATGACGAGGCCTTGCTCCCATGGCACGCAAAATCGCCATTTCACGGCGGCGTTCCTGTAGGCTAGTTAATAGACTGCTTAACATACCTAACAATCCTGCAATCACGACAAAACCAGATACTGCCATTAGGGCTTGCTCTGCAACCGACATCATTCCCCATAACTCATGCAACGCAACGCCGGGCATAATGGCGCTAAGCGGCTCTTTGGGGTAGGTGTTAATTTGTCTTTGCAGGGCGAAAGTTTGAATACGAGATTTCAAACCAACGAGCATAGCGGTAATTTGTTTGGGCTGAAAGTCTCTGTTTTTGAGATCTTGTGCCTTGGGTGTCGGGCCCAAACGCGCACCACTTTCCCACCCAACGTGAATGGCTTCGATGGCTTCCAATGATACATGGACAGTTTTGTCGACTGGTGTTCCTGTAGGAGCAAGGATACCGACAACTTTAAATGGCAGATTGTCATGACGGCTAAAGCCAACGTCGCTAATGCCGTGGGCAATGATGATTTCGCTACCGATATCATAACCAAGTTGTTTAGCGACATCAGAACCTAGCACGGTTTCAAATAAACCATTGAATTCTCTACCCTTGCCAAATGTTAGTGGTTGCTTACTTCCAAACTTGTAATGCTCAAAGTAACTGTGATTGGTTCCCATAACTCGGAAGCCTTTATGCGAGTCGCCAAGCGAGATTGGAATAGCCCAATCGACTGAACGATGATTGGCAAACTCTTGGTAGCTTTTCCAATCGATGTTGTTGGTCGCATTACCAATACGAAACACAGAATAGAGCAATAGGTTCACTTGCCCAGAGCGTCCACCAATAATGAGGTCTGTGCCTGAAATTGTATTGGCGAAGCTATCCTTGGCTTGAGTTCGGATACGCTCGACGCCCAAGAGGAGTACCACTGAAATCGCAACTGTCATGATGGTTAGAATTGCCGTCGCTTTGCGGTTCATCAAGCTTTTCCAGGCGAGCTTTACAACAGCACTCATGATATGGCTCCTAGGCTAGATACTTGATTAATGTCGGGTAGATTGAGCGTGCGATCGAATAAGGGTTCGAGTGTTGGGTCGTGGCTAACGAATACCAGTGTGGCATTGGCTTGATTCGCTTGCTCCATAAGGAGCTCAATAAATGCCTTACGATTGTCATAGTCTAAAGCTGAGGTTGGTTCGTCAGCGATCACTAACTCTGGATGTCCTATCAGAGCTCGAGCCGCAGCCACACGTTGTTGTTGACCAATACTCAATTCAGAGACAGGGCGTGTATGAAGCTCGTTTGGCAAGTGCAGTCGTTCTAGTAGGGCCTGAGCCTGTTCATTTAACGTTTGAGATGAGGCACCTAAATGGGCACGGTCACGTCGTATTTTACTGAACTGACATGGCAATAATACGTTTTCAAGTACGTTAAGGTACGGCAATAAATTGAACTGTTGAAAGATGTAGCCAATATGATTGGCGCGAAAGAGGTCTCTCTGACTGGCACTGAAACTAGCAAGGTCAGTATCGAGTACAGATAGAGAGCCTGAAGTTAATGTGTTAATCCCCGTCAACAAAGCGAGCAAGGTCGATTTACCGCAGCCACTTGGACCTTTGATAAACACATGCTCGCCTTGTGTAATGTGTAATTTGGGGATGTGGATGGTTGCGTTGGTTGAACCGGGCCAGAAAAATTGGGCATCCTCTAGCTCGACAACATTTGGTGTGGTTTCAGTCATATTAAATCACCAAAGCTGTGGCGTGTAAGTGGGTACTTACACGCCACTCGTGTTATTTGATTACGATTTGGGTGTTATCTTTGCTTAATTTAATTGCTGATTGCATGGTATCAGTGAATATATTGACGCTGATGGACTCTGTAGTTGGGAATTGGTTAAACCAATCGGTTTGGATTTGGCTAAGCTGATTAACTTGTTCGCAATTGAAGCGATATTGCACCGAAAATTCACCGTGACCGCCATGATCGTGCGCCTCATCATGATCGTCATGTTTATCATGATGTTCATTATGATCATGGTGTTCGTGCCCTTCATGATCGTGATGTGCATGGTCATCATGGTCGTGCTCACTATGATCATGTTCCTCATGAGTTTCGCTTAGGTTGTGGCTCACGTAAGCTTCTTCAACATTACAATCAGCTTGTGAGTTAATAGCGAACAATGCGTTGCTGTCTTCGAGTGTAGCGACGGCTTGTTTAAGCGCTTGCTCTTGTTGCGCGTTTTCTGGAGCATGTTCGAAACCCACAACATCAGCTCCAGGAGCTGTAATCTCTACTAACAGATCTTTGCCATCTTGGGCGATATTAAACTCGACGTGACCATGCACATGAGCACCATGCTGGCGGTATTCGTTTGCATTCGCTGCTGTCGATAAAGTGAGGCCAATAGCAAGGGCTAAAACGTGTTTTGATGACATTGTATTTTTCCTAATTTTACTGGCATTAACCAAAGGCGGTATTGCTCAGATTCGAGTTTCACTAAGTTATTGTTCCCTGACACACTAGGTGCGGAAATGAACTCAATAATTTTGAGTGTGGAATAGTTTGGAAATTAAGCAAAATAAGGAGGGGCACGAGCAGCGCCAAGAACTTCTTCGCCGTACACGAGATGCAAAAAAACATGATGATGCTGGGCGCGCGTAAAAGTCGGTGTAGAGAGGGTAGGTTGTACCTTTGCTATACCGTGCTGAACACCAGAAAATAATTGGCAATGATGATGGGTATGATGGTCGGGCGTCAGATCGACCTGATGAAGTACAACCGCAAAGTTCCAAGCGATCAGCAACGCAACACTGAAAAATAAAGCAGTGCGATACCAATATCTTAGTGTTTTTTGCTGGTGGTGGTACATCTGAGCTCCTCTTACCGACTGTTATAATATAACACCCATAATGAATAAAAGTTCACTCTTTTGTTGGCTAGCAGAAAAATTTAACTCCACACATACGTGCCGAAAAATATTGGTAATACTCTCTGTGGAAGTGTCGCACTTATAAAGAGCAGAGTTGTCACTGCCCATGCTTCTAATCAAATTCATATAGCTCCTTACAACAAGAACAAGGAGCCATTCAATGAAGCTAGATGTTCTGTTTAATAAGCTCAATGACTTTTGTTATCTCATCTTGCTCAAGTGCGCCCTCTTTGACAAACAGAACTTTGCCCGTTTTGTCTTGAACAATAATGGCCGAGCTTTCTTCTTTCAGGTCCCAAGTATTAGCAACTACGCCATTTTCATCAAGAACCATGGATGACCAAGGAAACTCTTTTTTGCTGTCTTGAGCTGAAGACTTCACGAACGAGCCTGTCCCCCAAATTGCATCATCTTGGTTGATGATAGTCGTGGTCTGGTAGCTTTCTTGTGGAAAATTTGCCGCTGTTATTGCCGACATTAAAGGGGCATTCATCTCTTTTGAACTGCTACGGCCTGCGATGGCTTGAATAACACGAACTTTGCCTTGCATATGTTGAGTTGCCCAGGGTTGGTATGCAACGCCTTCGCCTTGTAAAACAATCTCGCCGTAAGCGGCAACATTGACAGGAGGAACGCTTTTTCCTACTGACAAGTTGTGTGCAAAGGTCAAGCTTGGCGTTAAGGCCAGTAGTAGAGCTAGGAGAGTCTTAGTTTTCATATTGTTATATTCCGTACGAGGTTTGGAAGCTTCCAGTATATATCCAGATCTTAGAAATTTGTAGGACCGTTTATAACATTTATTTAACGTATGGAGTGGTGTAATCTTGCGTTATATTTAGAATTTGCTAAAATGAGTTCCGTCGCAAATTGCGCATTAAGATTGCAGAGGAAAAATAAGCAATCCGTGTTTTCTCAAAGGAATTGAGGTGAGTTATGCTACGTGAGTTTGCTGTATATCGACCATTACAAGTGGCCCGTTTTGTTAAAACGTTGTTCAAAGGTCAGTTTTTTATTGTCGGGGTTGGTTGTTTTCAGTTCGACAATGGCAAAGTGTTACTACCTGACGTCAACGATCATAAAAGGCTCACCATCTTTAAAGAAGTCAACCAAGTGATAGCATCATTATCGGCTTAGTTAGCTTGGTACCCACTTAGATTTAGAAAAGAGCGACCATATCGGTCGCTCTTTTTGTTGCTGGCTAGGTTTATCCTTGGAGGCTTGGTGGGAAGCAAACTCCCGTTCCTCCGATACCACAGTAACCATCAGGGTTTTTCGCCAAATATTGCTGGTGGTAGGTTTCCGCAAAGTAATACGGACCTGCTGGTTGTATTTCGGTGGTGATGTTCGCGCGCTGCTCTTCTTGTAGTGCTTGCTGATACAAGAGTTTCGATTTCTCTGCGCTCTCGAGCTGCTCCGTCGAATAAGTGTAAATTGCAGAACGATATTGAGTACCTAAGTCGTTACCTTGACGCATTCCCTGAGTTGGGTCGTGTTTTTCCCAAAAAACAGCCAGTAGCTTTTCTAATGAGATGACGCGTTCATCGAAAACGACTCGAACGACTTCTGTATGACCCGTTTTACCCGTACAGACTTCTTCATAGGTGGGATTGGCTGTGTACCCCCCAGCGTAACCGACCGAAGTAGATACAACGCCGTCGAGTTGCCAAAATACGCGCTCAGCGCCCCAAAAACAGCCCATTCCGAGCAAAATCTGCTGTTGGTGTAACGCCAGAGGCGCCTTTAGGTTAGATTTGTTTACAAAATGATGATCGTCAATCTGCATTGGTTGATCTCTACCTGGCAAGGCATCTTCTATACTGATCAATGTTTGTTTGTTGAGCATGGTATTTATCCTTCAATACGTGTCTTAAATTTGCGAACTTTTTCATTTCGTCTGTATCTGATGCTGTGATGACATAGACCGCGTTAAACCTATTAATATTACAGACTTAGAATCTAATTGGCGTTATCATTATTTACGTTTACTTAACCTCATTCAGCCATAAAAGCATGATAAAAAAAGCTCTCCCCACCATTGTTGGCCTGTTTGCCTTTTCTCATGGTGCCTATGCCGATGTTTCTTTGACTTTGAAAGGCATTGATGGCGCTTTAGAAGAGAATGTCAGTGCGTATCTATCATCTATTCCAGAGAAGGATTACTCCACTTCTCTGCGTTTTCAAGCGAGATTAGATCAAAGTATCACTGAAGCGCTTAACGCGCTTGGGTATTATCATGCAAAAATTTCATACTCTATTCCTGAAGCGAATGATGAGTTAATTGTGCTCATCAAGCCGGGCTTGCCAGTGAAAGTGAAAGTCATGGATGTGGTCATCACTGGAGAGGCTAAAGACGATGAAGAGTTTGCAAAACTTATTGAGCGCTCTCCGCTAAAAGTTGGTCAAGTTTTGAATCAAGGCCAATACGACAACCTTAAGTCAGGCATTCGTAACTTGGCGCTTCAGCGTGGTTACTTCAACGGTGAGTTTACGCTAAGTCGATTAGAGGTTATCCCTGATCTGAACGAAGCTAATGTCCGTTTGCACTACAGCAGTGGAATACGTTTCAATTTTGGCGACGTTTCTTTTATTGGCAACCACATCTGGGAAGACCGTGTCGCATCACTACAGCCTTTTAAAGAAGGGGACCCATACAACGTTTCGAAGCTGGGCGAGTTTAATCAGAAGCTATCAAATACGGAGTGGTTTTCCTCAGTTTTTGTTGAGCCTGAATTGGATAGGCTTGATGATGGCCGAGACTTGCCAATTAAAGTGTCTTTATCTCCTGCTTCCAAGAATCAGATTGAGACGGGTATTGGTTACTCAACGGATGTCGGCGTTCGAGGAACGTTGAAGTGGAAGAAACCTTGGGTGAGCTCCCGAGGACACAGTTTCAACACCGCTTTATCCCTATCTAAGCCAGAGCAAACCGTGACTGCTTCTTACAAAATTCCTTTAGAAGATGTCGCTAACGATTATTATCAAGTTCAATATGGGCTTAAAAACCTAGACAACCGTGACACGCAGAGTATCGAGTCTAACCTTGCAGTGGAGCGTCATTGGTTAGCAGACGGTGGTTGGCATAATACCGTTTATGTTCGTCATTTGTACGAGAGCTTTACGCAAGGTTTACAAGATGATGAATTCAACTTCGTACTTCCAGGTGCGACATTTTCTCGGACTAGGGTTCGAGGGGGCAATATGCCAATGTGGGGAGACAAGCAAAGCATCACTATTGAGTATGGTGATACCGCTATGCTTTCTGAAACTAGAGTGCTCCGCTTAATTGGCTCGACTTCTTGGATTCGTGGTATTGGAGAGAATCATCGTGGTTTGTTCCGCTTAGAAGGTGGTGCGAATATTACCGATGAACTTGAAAAGCTATCACCGTCGCTGCGTTTCTTCGCAGGTGGTGACAATAATATTCGTGGTTACGGCTATGAATCTATTTCACCTGTGGATGAGAGTGGTGCTTTGACGGGTGGTAAATACATTGTTAGCAGTACATTAGAATACCAATATCGTGTTTATGGAAACTGGTGGGCTGCAACGTTTTACGATATTGGTGATGCGTTTAATGAAACACCAGATTGGAAATCAGGTGCTGGTGTTGGTATCCGCTGGGCGTCTCCGGTGGGCCCTGTTAGTTTTGATTTTGCATGGGGGTTGGATGCAAAACCAGAACGAGAGTTTCGTATCCACTTCTCATTGGGGCCTGAGCTATGATCAAAATGATGTTTAAGTGGACCAAATGGCTGTCGCTCAGTTTGATTGGTCTATTGCTGTTGCTCATCATTATTGTCGCGACAGTTTTGTTTACCCACCCAGGCCTCAAATTTGCCTTGTGGGGAGCTGAAAAAGCATTACCACAATTGCAGATTGAAAAAGTGCAGGGTTCATTGTTTCCTCGCTTCGAACTGCATAACGTCAGTTTTGTCGATGAGTCTTTGAATATCGACGCCAAAGTCGAGCGTTTAGCTTTGGCAGTGAACTTCCGCTGTTTCTTTGACCCTAAGGTCTGTGTCGATGAGTTAAGACTGCAGGGGCTTGACTTTAAGATGCCAGAGCTACCGCCAGCAAGCGAGGAGCAAGAGGAAACACCACCACTGCGTTCTATCAGTACGCCAGTGCCAATTTTTGTTAATAAAGTCAGCTTTAATGACATCAACGTCAATGTGCTGGGCAATCAAATTGATTGGCAAACGTTCTCGACCGCTTTGTCGATGCAAGGTGATCGTTTGGTGATCGCACCTACCGCGTTGAAAGACATTAATGTTGCGCTCGCACCAAGTGAAGCGGCCCCAGAAGCGGTTGTTGAAGAGCCGAAAGAGGCCGATGCTACGCCGCAAGATATTGTGTTACCCGAAGTATGGATTCCACTGACGGTGGAAGCGCGTCGTCTTGATATTCACAATTTCAAACTGGCAGGTGAAACGCCAGTGATCGTCAATCATCTTGGTTTGGTTGCAAGAGCAGGCGGTGAGCGTGTTGATGTCAAAACGTTAGAGCTCGACATGCCAGAAGTGGAAGGCAAGTTGAGCACACAAGTGACGCTTTCTTCTGATTACCCTATCAAAGCGCAACTGGACGCGTTAGTGAAGCAAGCGGATGCGAAGGGACAAAAACTGTCGCTTTCGGTCTCGGGTTCGGTTGGTGATTTGTCACTAAATGCTACGCTTTCTGAGCTTGTACAAGCGGAGATCAAAGGTGATATTCAACCGCTTAAAACGCAGTTACCGTTTGATGTCGCGATTAAAAATGTACAGGCGCAATGGCCGCTATTTGGACAAAGCGATTACCAGGTTTCTGTACCAAGCTTGGTGGCAAAAGGCTCACTTGATGGCTACGAAGTCGCATTAGAAACCAAAGCTTCGGGCAAAGATATTCCCGCCGTTGATGTCGCACTAAACGGCAAAGGTACGTTAGAGCAAATTGACCTCGAAAGCCTTGTAGTGAAAACCTTAGGGGGCGAACTCTCTGGGAAAGTCATGGCCAATTGGGCCGCGCCAATCAACTGGCAAGCTGACTTAAACCTGAAGAACATTCAACCAGGATTGCAGTGGAAAGAAGCCGAAGGGGATATCAGCGGTAATCTTTCGACTTCGGGGTCGTTAACAGAACAAGGTGGTTGGCAAGTCAGTTTGCCTAAGTTAGACATTGACGGCATTTTGCGAGGGTATCCGCTGAATGTTGAAGGGCAACTTGAAGCGTCTGATAAGAACGGCAAAGGCGAAGACATCCAACTTACCACTCAGGGTTTAGCGCTTTCTCATGGCCCGAACCAACTGAGTGCAAAGGGTAAGATCGATAAGCAAATTCTGATGGATGTTGAGGTTAACTTCCCTGATTTTGCAAAAAGTGTTCCGGACCTTGCAGGTAAAATGCAAGGTAAAGTCGCACTACGTGGTAGCTTGAAAGAACCAGACATCAATCTTGATCTCGCTTTAAATCAGATAAACTGGCAGCAACAGGCGAACGTAGAAACGATCACCTTAAAGGGTGATGTGAAGCCTCTGCCAGCACCAAAAGCGAACATAAGCCTAATTGCGAACAACATTACCTATGACGACATAAAAGTTGATAGTGCTGACCTTGAAGTCTCTGGGGATGAAAAACTGCATCAACTGACGCTCGATGTAGTGTCTGACCTAGTGTCGACCAGTTTAGAAATTGAAGGGACATTCCAGCAGAAACCAGAAATGATTTGGGATGGGGCGCTGCGCCGCTTGACGCTGAGCTCGCAACAAGGCCCGTGGGCGTTGCAAAAATCGACCGCGGTGAAGGTCAATATCGACAAACAGATCGCGAACGTTCAAGCGCATTGTTGGTTGCAAGCGGAGTCGAGCGTATGTCTAACCGAAGACATTAGTGTCGGTAAGAGTGGCCAGGCGAAGTTAGCCATCAATGATTTTGATTTTGACCAAATCAAACAATTCCTGCCGCCAGAAACCAAGCTGCAAGGCTCGGTTAATGCACAGGCTTTTGCTAAATGGGCACCAGAGAAAAAGCCTGAAGTAACCTTAAGTGTCAATATGCCAAAAGGCCAAGTTGAACAAGCGCTTGAACAGCCAATTAAAGTCGGTTGGGAAAGCTTCAACTTTAAAGCAGCATTAGCGAAAGACAAGCTTGATGCCGAGTGGCTATTTGATGTGAAAGGTAACGGTGACTTGTCTGGTAAGGTTTCTTTACTGAATGTCTCGTCTGAAAAGCCCACTATTGATGGTAAGGTTTCACTCTCTACGTTCCACTTGGACTTCTTGGCACCGTTGATTGGTGAGTACAGCTTGTTTAAAGCAAACATGAATACTGACCTAGCGATATCAGGTGAAGTTATGCATCCGAAGGTGAACGGTCAGTTCTTGATTGACCAAATGAAGCTACAGGGTGAAGTCACACCGATAGATATAAACTCAGGGCAGGTCGTCATCAACTTTAAAGGCCATCAAGCGGACTTGGATGCCGGAATTTTAACCCCGGATGGTGAGTTGAACGTTACCGGTGATGCCGACTGGCAGGACTTACAGAACTGGCGCACTAAAGCGCGTGTATTTGCTAAAGAGCTCAATGTTGATGTGCCTCCAATGGTAAAAATCAAAGTTGAGCCTGACATGACAATAGATGTGACCCCTCAGCTTGCGAAAATTGAGGGTGATATTAATTTGCCATGGGGAAGAATTGTCGTCGAAGAGCTTCCACCAAGTGCAGTAGGCGTATCGAGTGATACCGTTATTCTCGATAAAAACTTGCAGCCAGTGGACGATGTGGCTGCGATGCCGTTTGATGTGGAAACGAACATCAACATTAAAATTGGTGATGACTTCCAACTTGCCGCTTTTGGCTTAAAAGGTGGGTTGAAAGGGAGCCTAAACGTGACACAAAAAGACAAAGGTCCGTTCATCGTTGGTGAAGTGAATGTTGTCGATGGTTCTTATCGTTCGTTTGGTCAGGACTTATTGATTAAAGAAGGTAAGATTCTGATGAATGGTCCACCAGATCAACCTTACTTGTCTATCAAAGCGATTCGTAATCCAGACAATACCCAAGATGATGTCATTGCAGGGGTACAAGTGTCGGGCCCAGCATCTGATCCGAGTATAGAAATTTTCTCAGAGCCCGCGATGAACCAAGCCAATGCACTTTCTTATCTACTTCGTGGTCAAGATATTGATGGTGAAGCCGGTGGTAATGCAATGACTACTACCTTAATTGGTTTAAGCTTGGCGAAGAGTGGGCGTGTGGTTGGTGAAATCGGTGAAGCCTTTGGCGTACAGGATTTACAGCTGGACACTGCTGGGTCGGGCGATGATTCGCAAGTGACGGTGAGTGGTTATATTCTGCCTGGTTTGCAGGTGAAATATGGTGTCGGCATCTTTAACTCCCTAGGTGAGTTCACTGTGCGTTACCGATTGATGCAAGACTTGTATTTAGAAGCGGTATCTGGTGTAGATAGCGCCGTTGACCTACTCTATCAGTTTGAGTTCGATTAAAGTGCTTTAACCTAAGCATACACAGTCATGACTAAGGAGTGGTTATGCAGCATTTGATTTTTGTCTACGGCACGTTACGCAAGGGAGAGTACAACCATCAGTATTTGCGCTCGGCGCAGTTTCTTGGTTTACATGAAACGGATGCTCAATTTGCAATGTATGACTTAGGCCCTTATCCAGCGTTGTCTGTTGGGCAACGCTCGATTCAAGGTGAAGTGTATCTGATTGATGATGAAACCTTATCTGAGCTAGATAGGTTAGAAGATGTGCCAGTGGAATATCGCCGAGAGAGCATCGCTACGCCTTTTGGCCAAGCTTGGATCTACTTATATCAAGATACTGAGCAATTAACCGAAGAAATCGCTTCCGGAGATTGGTGTCAAAAGGTGTGAGCTATACTGACATTATCAATAGCAACGAGCTAAACACTAAGGAGTCGCGATGAAAGCATTCGTAATTGGAGTAATGGCGTTGCTTCTTGCTGCATGCGCACAAACAACACTACCGACTTCGAATAATGTGACCGATTGGCAAGTGTTTGGTAAGCAGTCAGCTTTAGATGGATTACGGGAGTTATCTGAGGAGCGAATTGCGAAGCTGGATGATGTTAACCATGCGACGCCAGAACTGATAATGGCTTATCAAGCGGGTTACCAGCAAGGCAAACAAGAGTATTGTGAGCAAAGTGCTTATATGCTCGGTGTTATCGGGCGGCCGTATTTTGGCATTTGTGATGATGTTGACCCCTTCTTTCAACATGACTACGACGCTGGACGAATGTCTTCAGCAGGCGCACCTATCTAGTTGACACAGGTAAGATGAAAGCAAAAGAGCTGCCCTAGAGCAGCTCTTTTTAATTTTGTATCAGCAGTGATACTTATTTTTTCTGAGCTCGCTCGTAAGATTCTAGGATTTCAGCTTTGGCGGCAGCAACATCTGCCCAACCATCCACTTTCACCCATTTGCCTGCTTCAAGCTCTTTGTAACGCTCAAAGAATTGCGTGATCTGCGCTTTCAGTAGTTCTGGGATATCGCCCACATCTTGGATGTGCTCGTACTCTTTCGAGATTTTTGAGTGGGGAACCGCAAACACTTTTGCATCTTCACCCGATTCATCTGTCATCTTCAAAACGCCAACAGGACGGCAGCGAATGACTGAACCTGGCATGAGTGGGTATGGTGTTGGTACCAATACGTCGACTGGGTCGCCATCAAGAGACAGGGTATTGTTCACGTAGCCATAGTTGCATGGGTAGAACATTGGTGCAGACATGAAACGGTCGACAAATACAGCACCAGAGTCTTTATCTACTTCGTACTTGATTGGATCTGCATTTGCAGGAATTTCGATAACGACATAGATATCTTCAGGCAGAGACTTGCCTGCTGGTACATGGTTTAAGCTCATTAGAATATTCCTTTTCATTAACGATGAGTCACACAAAAGCGGCTTCATCTGATGATAAATTCGCGTTTCACTTTAGCGACAAAAACGCGGCAGGTAAACACCTGCCGCGTTGGACAAAGGTCTGAAATTATTCTTCGTCGCGGTGCAGTTCAAGGAACTCTTCAACTTTGCGAACCATGTTCTTCGAACCCACAAAGAAAGGTACACGCTGGTGCAACTCAGTAGGCTTGATGTCCATAATGCGATTCACGCCGTCCGATGCAATGCCCCCAGCTTGCTCAATGAGGAATGCCATAGGGTTACATTCGTAAAGCAGGCGTAGCTTGCCTTGTGGGTGGCTTTGTGTGCTTGGGTAAAGGTAGATACCACCTTTCAGTAGGTTGCGGTGGAAATCAGCAACCAGCGAGCCAATGTAGCGAGAAGTGTATGGGCGACCGTCTTCTGGCACGTTTTCTTGGCAGTACTTGATGTACTTCTTCACCCCTTGAGGGAAACGAATGTAATTACCTTCGTTGATGGAGTAGATCTTACCATCATCAGGAATCATCATGTTTTCATGAGAAAGACAGAAGCTGCCGATAGATGGGTCGTAAGTAAAGCCGTTTACGCCGTTACCAGTTGTGTATACCAACATGGTGGAGGAGCCGTAAATTACGTAGCCCGCAGCCACTTGTTTGTGACCAGGTTGTAGGAAGTCTTCTTCAGTTGGTGGAGTACCGATTGGAGAAACACGACGGTAAATCGAGAAGATAGTACCAACAGAGACGTTCACATCGATGTTAGAAGAGCCATCAAGTGGGTCCATCAGTACTACATATTTGGCGTTTTGGTTGAGTTCTTTATTGAACGCAACTGCTTCGTCTTCTTCTTCACTGGCAACGCCACACACTTGATCACGAGCTTCGAGCGCGGCTTTGAACTTATCGTTCGCGTAAACATCGAGCTTTTGCTGATCTTCACCTTGGACATTTTCCGTACCTACAGCACCAGTGATATCACCGAGACCCGCTGCGTTGATTTCGCGGTTAACGATTTTTGCAGCTAAACGAATGGAGGCTAAAAGGGATGATAGATCACCGCTAGCGTGGGGGAAATCCGCTTGTTTTTCGACAATGAACTCGCCTAGGGTGCGCAGTCCTGACATGGTTAATCCTTACATTTTCATTTCATTGGGGGTAGTGCGCAAGTGAGCATCTCTTTATGGATGTTAAACGATTGCGCTGGATGTAAGTTTAAGTCGCAGATCTTTTTAATGGTAATGAAGTAACTGTTTGAGATCTCAATTTATTTGTAGACTTGTTTGAGGGATTCATCAGTAAGCAAGAGGTTGTACAGTCTGTGTTCAACCTTGTCATATTTGTGAAAGGGACTGCAAGAAGAAGGCTAAAGTCACTCGCTTTTCAGGCGGTAATCGCGATAATGAAAGCATTAAAAAACGCATTACAAGGTTTAGTTTATGCACATTCATATCTTGGGTATCTGTGGCACATTTATGGGCGGCGCAGCGATTCTAGCGCGCCAATTAGGACATAAAGTCACTGGTTCTGATGCCAACGTTTATCCGCCAATGAGCACACTGCTTGAGTCTCAAGGTATTGAAATTATTGAAGGCTTTGACCCGTCTCAACTCGACCCTCAACCAGATCTTGTGGTGATTGGTAATGCGATGAGCCGTGGCAACCCTTGTGTCGAGCATGTGCTCAACACTAACATGCGCTACACCTCTGGTCCGCAGTGGCTCAACGAGTTTTTGCTGCATGATCGGTGGGTATTGGCGGTATCGGGTACACATGGGAAAACGACCACGTCGAGCATGCTTGCCTGGATACTTGAAGATTGTGGTTATCAACCGGGTTTCTTAGTCGGTGGGGTACTCGGTAACTTCGGAGTGTCTGCTCGTTTGGGTGAAAGCATGTTTTTTGTCGTTGAAGCGGACGAATATGACAGTGCTTTTTTCGATAAGCGTTCTAAGTTTGTGCATTACCATCCTCGCACTTTAATCATGAATAACCTTGAGTTCGATCATGCTGATATCTTCGATGATCTAGAGGCGATCAAGCGCCAATTCCATCATTTAGTGCGAACGGTTCCCGGCAATGGCTTAATCTTAGCTCCGAAGCAAGACCAAGCTTTGGCGGATGTATTAGAGCGTGGTTGCTGGACAGAAAAACAGTTCTCTGGTGAGAATGGTGACTGGCAAGCGCACAAATTAGTGCTTGATGGCTCAAAATTTGACGTTGCGTTGAAAGGCGAGAAGGTTGGTACCGTCGAATGGAATTTGGTGGGTGACCACAATGTGGATAATGCGCTGATGGCAATCGCTGCTGCACGACATGTTGGAGTCACTCCGGATCTTGCTTGCCAGGCATTAGGGCGTTTCATCAATACCAAGCGCCGTTTAGAGCTGAAAGGTGAAGAACAAGGTGTGACGGTTTACGATGATTTTGCGCATCACCCAACGGCAATTGAACTTACTGTCGGTGGTTTGCGTAACAAGGTAGGTGAAAAACGCATCCTAGCTGTGTTAGAGCCGCGTTCTGCCACCATGAAGCGTGGCGTACACAAAAACACACTTGCAGAGTCACTACACAGTGCAGATGAAGTCTTCTTGTTCCAGCCAGATAATATCGAGTGGTCTGTGCAAGACATTGCCGACCAATGCACACAGCCAGCGTTTGTCGATGCGGATATAGATAACTTTGTAGCCAAGATCGTCGAACGTGCGCGACCAGGTGACCAAATTCTAGTCATGAGCAACGGTGGCTTTGGTGGTATTCACGGAAAACTTCTTGAGCAGTTAAAACAAAAAGCCTGATTGATATGCAAAACAAAACACAACCCTCTCATAAAAAAGCCATCACGTTGGCATTAACGGGTGCTTCTGGTGCTCCCTACGGCCTTCGTCTTTTAGAATGCTTGGTTGCGGCGGATTATCATGTCTACGTTCTGATTTCTTCGGCAGCTCGTGTTGTGATGGCAACCGAGCATAATCTTAAGCTACCAAGTGGCCCAGAAGCGGCGCAGCAAGCATTGGTAGAGCACCTGAACTGCAATCGAAATAACATCACCGTTTGCGGTAAAGACGATTGGTTCTCGCCGGTTGCCTCTGGTTCTGCTGCACCCAAGCAAATGGTGGTTTGCCCATGCTCTGCGGGAAGCGTTGCAGCCATAGCACACGGTATGTCGGACAACTTGATCGAACGGGCCGCTGATGTAGTAATGAAAGAGCGCGGGCAGTTGTTGCTCGTGGTTCGCGAAACACCATTTTCAACGCTACATCTGGAGAACATGCACAAACTGTCGCAAATGGGCGTCACCATCATGCCAGCAGCTCCAGGCTTCTATCATCAGCCAAAGAGTATTGAAGACTTAGTGGATTTTATGGTGGCGAGAATTCTTGACCACTTAGGTATTGAGCAAGGTTTGGTGCCTCGTTGGGGTTATGACCAGCGCTCGTGAGCTGATTGTGTAACCACTCAAATACCTTTACAATCCATCCAACTCATCGGGGAGCAAACCCATTTAGCATTGAGTCAATCAATGCATTGGGGCGCTGAGACCTAAGTGTTTAACTAGGGACCCGTATTACCTGAACCAGATAATGCTGGCGTAGGAATTGAGTCTGGATATTGGAAGTCCTTAATAGCCGCCTCAAACCCTGTGCCGCTCAACTTATTTCTCTGAAATACTCATGGAGAGCGAGCAGTGAAACCCACTCTAAATCTGATTGCCCTAGCTGCAATCACCTCTACTTCAGCGTTTGCCGCTGAAAACACATTAACCATCTATACCTACGACTCTTTTGCCGCAGATTGGGGGCCGGGTCCTAAAATCGAGCAAGCTTTTGAAGCAAAATGTGGCTGTGACGTTAACTTCGTAGCGTTGGACGATGGTGTGTCGATTCTGAATCGTCTTCGTCTTGAAGGCGGTAATAGCAAAGCGGACATCGTATTAGGTTTGGATAACAATCTGATGGCAGAAGCGAAGAAAACCGATCTGCTTGCCGAGCACAATGTGGATACGGCTAACACAGTGTTACCAAACGGTTGGAGTGACACGACGTTTGTACCGTACGATTACGGCTACTTCGCGTTTGTGTACAACAAAGAGAAACTGGCTAATCCGCCGAAAAGCATGAAAGAGCTGGTGGAAACGCGCAACGATCTGAAAGTGATTTACCAAGATCCGCGGACTTCAACGCCGGGCCAAGGCTTAATGCTATGGATGAAATCTATTTATGGCGACGATGTGACGCAAGCGTGGCAGAAGCTAGCGAGCAAAACCGTAACGGTCACGAAAGGTTGGTCTGAGGCGTATTCTATGTTCCTCAATGGTGAGTCCGATTTAGTGCTTTCTTACACCACTTCACCTGCGTACCACTTAATTGCGGAAAACGATTCGAAGTTTGCTACGGCGAATTTTGCTGAAGGCCACTACATGCAAGTTGAAGTAGCCGCCAAAGTGAAAGGGGCAAAAAATTCAGAACTTGCTGATCAATTTATGAGTTTCATTTTAAGTGATGAGTTCCAATCGGCGATGCCAACGGGTAACTGGATGTACCCAGTCACTGACGTTGAGTTACCTAAAGGTTTTGAAACTTTGAGTGTTCCAAGCAAGTCGTTGAGCTTTAGTGCTGATGAAGTGGCAAAAATGCGTAAGTCTTGGATTCGCGAATGGCAAAGCGCATTGACGTTTTAGCTGACGTTTCCATCCTCATCTGAATGAGATAGGTTTTACCTTTGAATTCTGTTCCAAAAATAGGTTTAGGGGTCGCGATGATCATCGCGACCTTTGTTATTTCTGCCCTAGGTGCTTTGATTGTTCAAGCCCCTTCACTTGATGTGTCTGTGGTATGGGGCGACCCGTACTATCAACATGTCACCAAGTTCAGTTTCTACCAAGCGTTTCTTTCCACATTGCTCAGTGTTGGCTTTGCCATTCCAGTAGCGCACGCACTTTCGCGTCGCCAATTTATTGGTAAATCATTACTGCTTAAGCTGTTTGCATCGACACTGGTTTTGCCGGTTTTGGTTGGTGTTTTTGGGCTGTTAGCGATTTATGGCAACAGTGGTTTGTTGGCGCAGTGGTTGCAAAGTTTCGACACTAAACTGCCATTCTCTATTTACGGTTTGAACGGCATTTTACTCGCCCATGTGTTCTTTAATTTACCTTACGCGGCACGATTGCTTCTGCAAGCCTTGGAGTCTATTCCTGCCGAGCAGCATAAGCTTTGCGCGCATCTTGGGATGAGCCATTGGGATAAGTTTCGCTGGGTAGAATGGCCGCGTTTAAGGCAGCAGCTTCCCCACGTTTGTGGGTTGGTGTTTATGTTGTGCTTTACCAGTTTTGCCACTGTAATGGCGTTGGGGGGCGGGCCAAAATCCACCACCATTGAATTGGCCATTTACCAAGCGATTAAGTTTGATTTTGATTTACAAGCTGGGGCGTTATTGGCGCTGTGGCAGATGCTGTTATGTGGACTGCTTGCTATTGGAGTGCAGAAGTTAACAAGGCCTGTTTCTATCAGTGCTGGAAGCACATCGGTACAGCAATATTTAACGAAGGATCATGGGTGGTCAAAAGCTTGGGATAGCTTTTGGATCATAGGTGCCTTTTTACTGGTAATACCGCCGTTATTGATGGTGTTACTGAGTGGCATCAACCAACAAGTTTGGACAGTATTAACCGATGAGCGTTTTTGGTCTGCGCTATTGAACTCCCTCAAAGTCGCCTGTGTCGCTAGCGCGCTTGCGGTCGCTGCAGGGGTGTCCATACTATTGACCAGTCGCCGTTGGCGGTTGCAGTACAAAAACACGCGAGCCGATCAGATTGAGTTAATCGGCACCGTTATTTTGGTGACTCCAGGTCTGGTGATTAGCACCGGTTTATTCTTACTACTGCGCGCATTTACCGATGTTTTTAGCTTGGCATTTTTTGTCGTGATTTTGGTGAACGGTTTGATGGCTTTGCCTTACGTGATCAAAACGCTAGCGCAGCCAATGCTGCACATTGAACAACAGTATCAGTATGTATGTGCCAGCTTAGGCATGCGTGGCTGGCAACGGTTTAAAGTGGTGGAGTGGCAGGCGCTACGCAAGCCGTTTGCACATGCGTTTGCGATCAGCTTTATGTTTGCAATAGGGGATTTAAGTGCCATAGCACTGTTTGGTGGACAAGAGTTTCGTACCTTACCTCTGTATTTGTTCCAGTTGCTTGGCAGTTATCAGATGGACGCAGCTGCGGTGGTATCGGTGACCCTATTGTTGTTGAGTGTGGGCTGTTTTGCCTTGATTGAGAAAGTATTGAAAACGAAGGAGAGAGCGTAATGTTAGTGTTGGATGATGTGCAGTACACCTACCAACGTGAACTGTTTCGTTTTGACTTAACGATTGAGCAAGGACAGATTGTATCGCTGATGGGACCAAGTGGGGCAGGGAAGTCAACCTTGCTGGCGTTGGTGGCAGGGTTCATCCATCCTGACCGTGGTGATATTTGTGTTGATGGTGAGTCCATTGTGCGTAAAGAGCCTTATCTGCGTCCGTTCTCTATGTTGTTCCAAGAGCACAATTTGTTTGCTCACTTATCGGTGCGTGACAACATCGGTTTGGGCTTACACCCGGGGCTAAAGCTCACGGTGGACCAAAATCGTCAGATTGAACAAGCCGCGCAGCAAGTTGGTGTTGCAGAGTACCTCGACCGTTTGCCAGAGCATCTTTCTGGTGGCCAGCGTCAACGTGTTGCCTTAGCGCGTTGTTTTGTTCAGCCTCATCCCATGTGGCTGTTGGATGAGCCGTTCTCGGCGCTTGATCCGGTGTTGCGTGAAGAGATGCTGAGCTTGGTAAAAAAACTGGCAGCAGAGCGGGGAATAACCGTATTGATGGTCACGCACCATTTAAGCGATGCCAAAGCGATTGCCAGCCACTTTGTGTTTGTGGCGGATGGTAAAGTGGAAGCCGCGGGTGATATGTCTGCATTGAGTGAACAGCATGCTAGTGAGAAGCTTGCGGCATTTATCCGAGCCGCATGCTAGTGCCTGATAGTTGCTAGGTCATGCTTCTCCGCAACACAAACCATGCCTAGGGCCAAATTCAAATTGAGATCTTAAGCTCATGATATGGTCAATCATTGCTTGTACGCGCCGTGGGCGGTTTGCTCCAGGACGATAGACTAGATAAATAGGCATTGGTACCGTGTGCCATTGCGGCAACACTCTGACTAAGGTGCCACTTTCTAGCTCTTGCGTCATGTTTTGCACAGGTAAGTTAGCGATGCCTAGTCCTTTAAGTGCGCCTTTCAATATTGCTTCTACAGTTGTACTTGAGAAGTTACTGGTTATTGAAACATTGACGGTATTATCGTGTGAGATCAGCGTCCAAGGCCCTATTTCTGAAACATATTGATACCTCAAACAGTTGTATTTTGTCAGGTCTTCTGGCGTTTCAGGTACGCCGAACTCAGCTAAATACTCAGGGCTAGCAGCCAGGACTCGAGTCGTATAGCCTAATTTTTTTGCGATCAATCGATCATCAACTATCTGACCGACTCGAATTGCCATATCAAAGCCGTGTGAAAACAGATCAACAAAATCGTTCGATGCTTCTAACGCAATTTGTACTTTTGGCCATTGTTTTAAAAATGGCAAAAAGATGTGTTCCGCCATATACGCATCCAACGCTGGTGGCGCGGAAATACGCAGCCGGCCTTGGATCTGTTGTTCCATCTCCTGTACGTCATGGCCAATTGAGTGGAATTCCTCAACTAAGCTTGCAGCACGCTCTAAAACCATTTGGCCAGCTTCGGTGATCACTAACTTTCGGGTTGTGCGCTCTAGGAGTTTGGCTTCAAAGTGTTGTTCGAGTTTGGTTATGGCTTTACTAACAGTAGATTTTGGTAGGTTTAACTCCAGCGCGCACTTGGTTAAGCTCAGTAGTCGACAGCTTGTGACAAAGATAGAAAGCGTTCTAAAGTCAATTGTTTCTAAATTGCGAACAATCACTTTCAATTATCCATATTGTTTCAATATTAATCTGATTATAGTCTGGCACCTCATCCTTAGCCATCAAGTTATTGTCATTTGAGGTAAACAACATGTCCAACTCTGTAGACTTATTTTCTCCTATCGAACTCGGTCAATTAGCATTAGATAACCGTGCCATTATGGCGCCTTTAACGCGAGCTCGTGCTGGCGCAGACCATATTCCTAATGACCTTATGGTTGAATACTACGCTCAACGTGCGAGTGCCGGACTTATCATTGCTGAATGCACCATGGTGATGGAAGGTACGTCTGCTTTCATGGCAGAGCCGGGCATTTACAACGAAGAGCAAATCGTAGCTTGGAAAAAGGTAACGGATGCGGTTCATGAGAGAGGCGGTAAGATTGTACTGCAAATTTGGCATGCGGGACGAGCTTGTCATCCTGATCTGAATGAAGGAAAAACACCTGTAGCGGCGAGCGCATTGGCCATTCGTGATGAATTAGTCCATACCCCTTCGGGTAAGCAAGAATATACGGTACCACGAGCACTCGAAGTGGATGAGATAGCTTCCATTGTTGCGGCGTTTAAACAAGGTGCAGAAAACGCCAAGAAAGCAGGCTTTGATGGGGTCGAGATACATGGTGCCAATGGTTATCTTATTGATAACTTCCTTCGTGACGGTTCAAATTTACGTACCGATGAATACGGTGGCTCGGTTGAAAATCGTGCTCGATTTTTACTTGAAATAGTGAAAGAAGTCGTTGAGGTGTGGGGACCTGGAAGAGTCGGTCTGCGTACATCTCCGCTAAATGGATTTAATGACATGAAAGACAGTGATCCAGTTGGTTTGGTGCGTTACTTAGCAGAGCAACTTAATTCTTTCGATCTTGCTTATTGGCACGTGATGCGTGCGGATCTGAAAGGCGTACAAAAAGCAGATGTTCTCAAGCCAGCACGCGAAAACTATCAAGGTCACTTAATGGCGAACGTGGGCTACAGTGCACAAGAAGCGGCAACAGCAATTGCAGAAAACAAAGTTGATGTGGTCGCATTTGGCGTTCCCTTTATCGCAAACCCAGATTTAGTTGAGCGATTTAAGAAAAATACACCTCTTAATGAGGCGAAACCAGAACACTTTTATTTGGGTGGAGCAGAAGGTTATACCGATTACCCAGTGATGGCATAACCCTTACTTGTTTAATATAAAAAGGACGCTAATGTTAGCGTCCTTTTTCGTTTCTGTATTTACTTAGCCTTGCGGTTTTACGACCATCACATTGATTGGAGAATATTCCACAACCTTACTCGCGACAGAGCCAAGCATTACTTTATTGATTTTAGAGCGCTTGTGACTTGGCATAATGATGAGGTCAGCGCCTAAACGTTCTGCATAATCAAGAATGGTCGCGTAGGCCTTGCCTTCAGCAACATGCACTTGGTAAACCACATCTTCAGCAATATGCTCATTAGCGAAAGTTTTTAGTTGCTGCTTCACGTCTTGCTTCATTTTGGCTGCAGCATCTTTCGGAAAGTATGTGGCAACCATCGACATGTGAATACCAGGTAGTACCGTCAGAAGATGGATTTGAGCATTTGCTTGCTTTGCCTGCCAAACCGCTAGTTCAACCGCTCGGTCTGAAAAGCCTTGGTCATTTAGATCAACCGGAACAAGAATTTGTTTGTACATTCAATGTCTCTCATTAAGGCCCCTTTATCCTCGGGGCCAAATCGGTTATGCGCTCAATTGTTCCTTACGAGCACGACGTTTTTGGTTCATTGCAAGCACCAGCAAAATCATTAAGCATGGTACAAACACCCACTCTTTCATCGGACGGTCTGCATCCTGGATAACCCACTTGATTTCCCAATCAAAGTCGATACCTGCGGACTCTGCTGGACTACCAAATTCAACCATATCGACAATCATTTTGTTGTCACTTTCGGTCAGCATCAGACCCATAGATGAAATACGTGCGTCTGCTGTTGTCGCACTGTCTTCGAATGGAAGACGAACCGTTTTCTCAATGTAGTCGCCCTCAAGGTTTTCACCGGCAACACGTAACTCCAATGATTCTCCTACATTTAGTGTTTCCGTGATTTGAGCTACCTCAACGCCAGGAGAAAGAACTTTCGCTGGGTACAGCATGTCCCACCAAAAACCTGGACGGAAAAACGAAAATGTCAGTACTAATAATAGGACTGTTTCCCACCACTTGTTACGCGTGAACCACCACCCTTGAGTTGCCGCAGAGAATATCAGCATTGCAATGATCGATGAGATGACTGTGAGTGCCAAATGCCACCAAGAGTCGATCCCCATTAACAATAGCTGGGTATTGAACACAAACATGAACGGTAAAATAGCGGTTCGAATATCGTAAGTAAAACCTTGGATACCAGTACGAATTGGATCTGATTTCGCAATTGCTGCTGCTGCAAAAGCCGCAAGGCCTACAGGTGGGGTATCGTCGGCCAAAATACCAAAGTAGAAAACGAACAAGTGCACCGCTATCAACGGAATAATTAAGCCATGCGCTGCGCCGAGCGTAACAATAACCGGCGCCATTAGCGTAGAGACCACGATGTAGTTCGCCGTTGTTGGCAGACCCATCCCCAGAACCAAGCTAATGATGGCGGTAAACAGCAGCATAAGAATGATGCTGCCACCAGAGATAAACTCGACGAAGTCGGTCATCACTAGGCCGATACCCGTTAGTGTAACAACACCAACAACGGTGCCCGCTGCCGCGGTTGCAACGCCGATACCAATCATATTGCGCGCACCAGAAACTAAGCTCTCGGCAAGATCGACAAAGCCATCTTTGGTTTGCTGAAGCATGTCACCTTGCTTTGACAGCAGTGCAATCAACGGACGTTGAGTAAGCAAAATGAAAATCATGAATACCGTTGCCCAGAATGCCGAAAGGCCAGGTGAGAAACGTTCGACAGTCAAACACCAAACCAATACGACGATAGGGAGTAGGTAGTGCAAGCCTGACTTAACGGTTGGGCCAGGATCAGGTACTTCTGTTAATTCTGCATCAATCTCAATTGCGCCATCTTGCACGTGATTTGCTGAGACTTTCACCAACCCAACGTACGCGATTAATAGTGCGACGGTAACAATTGGTGTCGCGGCATCACCAAAGACGTCCTTTGTCCAACCCACTCCGTAGTAAACCAATGCGCTGATCACACACAATCCTAAGATTGTGCCAGTAAAGGACAGCAGACTTTGTACTAGTGTTGGGTTGTGGCGACGAGGAAGCCCTGTCATGCCTGCTTTACACGCTTCAAGGTGAACAATGTAAATTAAAGCAATATAAGAGATTAGCGCTGGAAGTAGGGCGGCTTTAATCACCTCAACGTAGGAGATACCGACGTATTCCACCATCAAAAATGCTGCTGCACCCATGATTGGCGGTGTTAACTGACCATTGGTTGAAGCCGCTACCTCTACCGCACCCGCTTTTGTGCCGGGAAAGCCAACACGCTTCATCAGTGGAATCGTAAAGGTGCCAGTTGTTACTACGTTTGCGATTGAAGAACCAGAAACCAGACCAGATAAACCTGATGCAACAACGGCCGCTTTAGCTGGACCACCTTTCATATGGCCAAGTAACGAGAAGGCAACTTTAATGAAGTAAGCACCAGCACCAGCGCGTTCCAGCATTGCTCCAAACAATACAAACAAGAAGACAAAAGAGGTAGAAACACCTAGCGCAACCCCAAATACGCCTTCTGTTGTTAGCCACAAGTGAGACATGGCCTTGTTCAAGCTTGCCCCTTTGTGCGCGATAACGTCAGGCATGTAAGGGCCTGCAAAAGTGTAAGTAAGGAAAACAGCAGCCACGACCATTAATGGTGGACCAAGTGCTCGGCGTGTTGCTTCTAAAAGGAGGAGCATACCGATAACAGCAACAACGATATCAACCGTTGTCGGTGCGCCTGAGCGTCCTGCTAGCTCGGTATAAAAAAGGTATATATAGGCTGCTGAAAAGCTGCCAGCCAACGCGAGTATCCAATCAACAAGAGGGATATGATCGCGAGGAGAATTCTTCATCGCTGGATAAGCAGTGAAAGCCAAAAAGATCGCGAAAGTAAGGTGGATAGATCGCGCTTCCGTGTCGTTCAGTACGCCAAAATTGAAAAAAAATGGTAACGGGGATGCGTACCATAATTGAAATAGTGACCAACACAGAGGAACAAACCAAAGGATTCGTCCTTGCATTCCCGAAGGGCTACGTGCACCTGTGTCTGCCTGAGCCACCATTTCTTGCACATCTTGTGACGGAGCTTGATTCGTCGCCATGTACTTTTTCCTTATTATTGATGGTCCTGTCTGATTTTTATCGAGAACCACACTTCGCCTCTATCAGTGTAGTGAATGGAGCGAAGTTTGCTTTCGAGTATTTTGCTGCCTGAACTCAAAGTGTTGATTGTTGGATACTCTGTTAGGCGGCGTTTAAGTTTTCTTGGGTATGAGCTCGCAGTTATCAGAAGAAAACTGGCGAATGAAGCATACAGTTAGAACGTGCTACAACCTGTATGCTCAAACAGGCAGAAAATATTCTTTCCTGCCTGTATGTAGAGTCTGAGGAAATTACTTAATTAGACCCATTTCTTTGTAGTATTTTTCTGCACCTGGGTGAAGAGGAATAGAAAGACCAGCTTTCACCATGTCTTCTTTCTTCAAGTTTGCGAATGCAGGGTGTAGACGTTTGAAGGTATCAAAGTTTTCAAACACAGCTTTTGCCACGTTGTAAGCGACATCGTCTGAAACATCAGAGGTCGTTACCATTGTTGCTGCAACACCAAAGCTGTTTACGTCTTTGTCTGTACCGCGGTACATACCAGCCGGTACTGAGCTAAAGGCGTAGTATGGGTTGTCGGCAACAATTTTATCGATTTTAGGGCCTGTTGCTGAAACTAGCTTCGCATCACATGATGTGGTTGCTTCTTTGATTGAACCGTTCGGGTGGCCGACCATGTAAATGAAGGCGTCAATTTTGTTATCACAAAGTGCCTGAGAGCGTTCAGAGCCTTTTAGCTCAGACGCCAATTTGAAGCTGTCGTTTGTCCAACCCATCGCTTCCATGACAACGCCCATCGTTGCACGGTCACCAGAGCCTGGGTTACCGATGTTTACGCGCTTACCTTTCAGGTCTTCAACGTTTTCAATACCTGAATCTGCACGCGCAATGATGTTAAAAGGTTCTGTATGAAGAGAGAACATTGCGCGTAGCTTCTTGTACGGGCCTTGTTCTTCAAACTTGCTCGTACCGTTGTAGCCGTGGTACTGCCAATCCGATTGCACGATACCAAAATCTAATTCGCCTGCACGGATAGTGTTAACGTTGTAAATTGAGCCACCAGTCGATTCTACTGAACAACGGATGTTGTGGTCTTTACGACCTTTATTTACCAACTTACAGATAGCACCACCAGTTGGGTAGTAAACACCTGTCACAGAGCCAGTACCGATGGTAATAAACTCTTGAGCGTTAACTGCGCCTGCGCCCATTACGGCTGCAGCGATAGCGCCTACTTTGAGAAGTTTGTTAAATGCCATGAATTTCCCTTCCTTATATTCATTATTTACCCGGAAATAACCATAAATCACTTCTGGAGTTTCCTATTTGGAAACGGCACCTTTTTCAATCCAATCGTTTGAAAAAGCGAGCGAATCATAACAAAAAATTGGCAGAAAATTATCCAATTGTTAAATGTTATAGTTGATAAGTCTGAATTTTGTATCAGGGGATAGGATTCAATTTGTGATTTAATTCTTTTTATAACAATTACTTAATTAACGTTTAGTGACTGAAATGAAAAAGATCAATTGCGTGATGTTAATCACAAAATAGGTGGTTAAAGAATGAGCGGAGTAAGCAAAAAATTTACATAAATTATGGGCTACAAAATGAGACTTCTTTTATAACCCACAATGAGTTAGCTGATTGAAGCTTTATAGAACTTAACCAGTATATTCGAACAGCTCGCACACTGATTTGAAGAGTTGCTCAGTCGTAATTGCCATGGTTGGCGTAATGAAAATGGTATCGTCACCCGCGACAACGCCAAGAATACCTTCGGATTTACCGAGTGAATCAAGCAAGCGAGCAATCAACTGTGCTGCACCTGGGCCGGTGTGAATTACCACTAACGCTGCATTACGATCGATGTCTAGTACCAGTTCACGCAGAGAGCTGCTGACTGTTGGGACACCTAGCTCAGCAGGAAGACAGTAAACCATTTCCATTTTTGCATTGCGCGTGCGGACGGCGCCAAATTTAGTCAGCATACGTGAGACTTTAGATTGGTTGATACTCTCAAACCCTTGCTGTTTGAGTGCGTCAACAATCTCGCCCTGTGAGCCAAAGCTTTCTTCTTTTAACAGGGCTTTAAAGGCGCGAACTAAGTTGTCTTGTTTTTCTGAATTGCGCATAGTCATTACAAATCTCTTATTACGGGTCAGCAATTTTGCATATTCTCGCATATATATTCAGGCGGTGCCAAAGAGTCCCAGGATTATGTTAGATGCGTCACTGTAAACTATATACCACATAGAATTCTTTAGCGCGCTGAAGTAGGGCTGTATCTGTTTTCTTGAATTCCTTGTCATTTCAACAGAATAAAAGAATAATCCAAGCCCCATTTGTAGCACGGTAACAGCGAGTTGCGCGAGGTCGCAAAGCTAGCGTTAATTGATTGTAATCAAGTTGTGATTCCGATAGCTTTATTTAAGTTGGTTACAAACTACCCTACGAATACGTTTATAAGAGAAATACTCTCAAGGAGAACTACATGAAAGTAGCCGTTATTGGTGCCGCTGGTGGCATCGGTCAAGCCCTGGCCCTTCTACTTAAGAACCGTCTTCCTGCTGGTTCTGATCTAGCCCTATATGATATTGCTCCAGTAACTCCTGGTGTGGCCGCTGATCTTAGCCACATCCCTACGCCAGTTTCTATCAAAGGTTACGCTGGTGAAGATCCTACTCCAGCACTAGAAGGCGCGGATGTTGTGCTAATTTCTGCTGGTGTTGCGCGTAAGCCAGGTATGGATCGTGCGGATCTATTTAATGTAAACGCTGGTATCGTTAAATCGCTAGCGGAGAAGATTGCGGTTGTTTGTCCGAAAGCTTGTGTTGGTATCATCACAAACCCTGTAAATACAACAGTGCCAATTGCTGCTGAAGTTCTTAAAAAAGCGGGTGTTTATGATAAGCGTCGTCTATTTGGTGTAACAACGTTGGATGTTATCCGTTCAGAAACGTTTGTTGCTGAGCTAAAAGACAAAGATCCAGGTGACGTTCGCGTGCCAGTAATTGGTGGTCACTCTGGCGTAACGATCTTACCTCTACTGTCTCAAGTGGAAGGTGTTGAGTTTACAGCTGAAGAAGTAGAAGCATTAACGAAACGTATTCAAAATGCAGGTACTGAAGTTGTAGAAGCGAAAGCGGGTGGTGGTAGTGCAACACTATCAATGGGCCAAGCTGCATGTCGCTTTGGTCTGTCTCTGGTTCGTGCTCTTCAAGGTGAAGAAGGCGTAGTTGAGTGCGCTTACGTTGAAGGCGACGGCGAACACGCGACTTACTTTGCGCAACCTGTGAAACTGGGTAAAGAAGGCGTTGAAGAAGTACTAAGCTACGGCAAACTCAGCGATTACGAAAAGTCTGCATTAGACGGTATGCTAGAAACACTAAATGGCGACATCAACATTGGTGTTGAATTCGCAAAGTAATCTAGAAAGCCTATATAAGAAGAAAGCCGATCATTTTGATCGGCTTTTTTGATCCTTGATTTCTCAACTTCGTAAAAATGGTCGAATAAAACCACGTAGTGAAGGAGAAGATGATGGAAGCGAGTCGAATCCGTAAAGGCATGGTTGTTGAGTGCCAACAAGGCGTCGGTACGATATTAGTGGTCGACCATGAAGCAGAGACGGTATTGTTGTCCAAACAAGGGACTGAACAGCAACTCGCCGTTAGCTTTGATGAAATAGAAGATGATCCACAACTGCATGGCGGTAGTGACAGATATTACTAGCGCCTCGGGGCGTCGTCATTAGGTATCAAACGTAAAAAAGGAAGAGCATGCTCTTCCTTTTTGCTATAAGTCTTGCGTTATGGGTAGCTATTGATTACTTCGTGCGTTGTACTGCGACATGAGCCAGAGTAACAAGCGCTTGTTTGTATTCAGACTCTGGCAACACTGATAGTTCAGCGATTGCTTTGTCTGCTTCTTCTAGAGCTTTTTGCGTTGTGTACTCCAGAGAGCCTGCTTTTTTCATGACCGCAAGAATTTCTTCTAAGCGATCCATGCCATTCGCTTTCTCAATTGCTTCACGAATCATGATGGCGTTTTCTGGTGTGGTATTACGCATAGCATGGAGTAGAGGTAAAGTTGGCTTGCCTTCGGCCAAGTCATCACCCACATTTTTACCCATGTCTTCGCCATCAGAAGTGTAATCCATGACGTCATCAATGAGCTGAAACGCAGTGCCTAGATACTTACCGTAATTTTGCATTGCAATTTCCACATGCTCAGGAGCGTCATTTAAGATCGCACCGATTTGAGTTGCGGATTCAAATAAGCGCGCAGTCTTAGAGTAGATGACTTGCATGTAGCTTTCTTCTGTCGTGTCAGGGTCGTTACAGTTCATCAACTGCTGTACTTCACCTTCGGCGATCACGTTTACGGCATTGCTCATTAGTTTAAGGATCTTCATGGATCCTAGTTCCGTCATCATCTGAAATGAGCGTGTATAGATAAAGTCCCCAACTAATACGCTAGCCGCATTGCCAAATGCTGCATTCGCAGTGGCTTTACCACGGCGCATGTCTGATTCATCTACCACGTCATCATGCAGCAAAGTCGCTGTATGGATGAACTCAATAAACGCAGCTGCCATTGTATGACCATTGCCTTGGTAACCAAGTGCACGGGCTGACAGTATCGCTAAAAGCGGTCTTAGACGTTTGCCTCCACCACTCACGATATAAAAACCGAGCTGGTTGATTAAAGAGACATCAGAATTAAGTTGGGCTTGAATTGTTTCATTCACTTTTGCCATGTCATCGGCAGTAAGCGCTTGGATAGTTTTAAAATCCATCGTATATCCGGCTGAAGTTAGACCCTGCAAGGCTTATTCGATTTATATAATTGTCGAATAATACACTAAAAAACGTTGATTAATACATTACTAAAGGGCATGATTGCCGCACTTTTCTTTGGCGATTAGCTTTTCGCCAATTTTTTCAAAATATGGCTTGTCATAGGAGCATCTATTCTGTAGAATCTGCGCCCTATTGATGATTAGTTTAGCGCACACCCTCAAGAAAGGCTGTGCGGAAAAAGCGGAGTAAAATATGTACGCTGTTTTCCAATCTGGTGGTAAACAACACCGTGTAAGCGAAGGTCAAACTCTTCGTTTAGAGAAATTAGACGTTGAAACTGGTGCAACTGTAGAATTTGATAAAGTTCTTCTTGTTGCTAACGGCGAAGACATCAAAGTTGGTGCTCCTCTTGTAGAGGGCGGCAAAATTGTTGCTGAAGTTGTACAACACGGTCGTGGCGATAAAGTTAAAATCGTTAAGTTCCGTCGTCGTAAGCACTCTCGTAAGCAACAGGGTCACCGTCAGTGGTTCACTGAAGTGAAGATCACTGGTATCAACGCTTAATCTATTAGGAGAGTTTAACAATGGCACACAAAAAAGCTGGTGGTTCTACTCGTAACGGCCGCGATTCAGAAAGCAAACGTCTAGGTGTTAAGCGTTTCGGTGGTGAATCTGTACTTGCAGGTAACATCATCGTTCGTCAACGTGGTACTAAGTTCCACGCTGGTAACAACGTAGGTATCGGTAAAGACCACACTCTATTCGCTCTTACTGAAGGTAAAGTGAAGTTCGAAGTGAAAGGTCCTAAGAACCGTAAGTTTGTAAGCATCGAAGCTGAGTAATTAGGTTTTTAACTAAATTACTTAATAGCTTTAAGCTGAATTCAAAAGCCCTGCCGAATCGGCGGGGTTTTTTATTTGTGGCAGTCGACATATCGAAGTTTCTCGCTAAGATCCTAAGCGATTTGAATCTGGGAGCTTAGATCTGTCATCTGCTAAAATTGTCGGATGACATAGTAAGATTTAATCCACGCACGAAGTAGTCGGAGTAAAAGATGAAGTTCGTAGATGAAGCGGTAGTAAAAGTTCAGGCTGGTGATGGCGGTAGTGGCGTTGTCAGTTTCTGGCGTGAAAAATTCATCACTAAAGGTGGCCCTGATGGCGGTGATGGCGGTGACGGTGGTGATGTTTATATCCAAGCCGATGAAAACCTAAATACCCTGATTGATTACCGTTTCCAGCGCTTCTACGAAGCTGAGCGTGGTGAAAACGGTCGCGGTGGTAACTGTACAGGTAAGCGTGGTAAAGACATTGTTCTTCGTGTACCTGTGGGTACGCGCGCTGTGGATATCCACACAAATGAAATCGTGGCGGAAGTTGCTGAACACGGTAAGAAAGTGATGATCGCAAAAGGCGGTTGGCACGGTCTAGGTAACACGCGTTTCAAATCTTCAGTAAACCGCGCGCCTCGTCAGAGAACATTGGGTACAAAGGGTGAAGTACGCGAAATTCGCCTTGAGCTATTGCTTCTTGCTGATGTGGGTATGCTTGGTCTACCTAATGCTGGTAAATCAACCTTTATCCGCGCAGTATCAGCAGCAAAACCGAAAGTCGCTGATTACCCATTCACGACGTTGATCCCAAGCTTGGGTGTCGTAAGTGTCGTACCAGAGAAAAGTTTTGTTGTTGCAGACATCCCTGGTTTGATCGAGGGTGCAGCAGATGGCGCTGGCCTTGGTATTCGATTCTTGAAGCACTTAGAGCGTTGTCGAGTGTTGCTGCACATGATCGATATTATGCCAATTGATCAGTCCGATCCGGTGCAAAATGCATTGACGATCATTGATGAACTAGAACAATACAGCGAAAAACTGGCAAGTAAGCCGCGCTGGTTAGTGTTCAACAAAGTTGATCTAATGCCTGAAGAAGAAGCGAATGAGAAGATCCAAGAAATCTTAGACGCACTAGGCTGGGAAGACGAGTACTTTAAGATCTCGGCGATCAATCGTAACGGTACTAAAGAGCTTTGTTACAAACTGGCTGACTTTATGGATAACCTACCTCGCGAAGAGGAAGAAGTGGCTGAAGAAGATAAAGTTAACTTCATGTGGGATGATTACCATAAAGATGCGATGGCGGGTAAAGACGTTATCACTGAAGATGACGACGACGATTGGGATGACTGGGACGATGAAGAAGATGACGGTCACGTTGTCTACGTTCGTGACTAATCAGAACGGTCAAACAATGCCTGTTTGCCTATAATTCATTAAGCCGCAATTATTTATTGCGGCTTTTTTTGTATCTAAATCATATTTAGGTGATGTGATTTACGGCACAATAACTGATACGTCGTGTTTTTTTGAGGGTTAGTTTGGCCCTCGCGCGTATGAATGAGTAACACCCTAAAAGGAATTAGACTTATTTATGACTCTAGAAACCATACCGCCTAGAGAGTTGGCGGTATCTACTCAACGATCGATTTCTCGTCTTGTCGCCCAAGCCGGACAAATGCTACTTGCTCATGGTGCTGAAAGTACTCTTGTGAGCGATATTATGCGTCGTATTGGCCTTGCTTGTGGGGTGAATGAAGTTGCGGTAGCACTATCAGCTAATGCATTGGTTGTGACGACGGTAATGGATGGGCATTGCATCACCACCACCCGAAGCTGCGCTGATCGTGGCATCAATATGCGCGTTATTACGCAAATTCAACGAATCTGTATCATGATGGAACGTGGTTTGCTCGATTCAACCATGGCGCAGAAAAAGCTGAACGCTATCAGTCCAGAGCGTTATAACCGCTGGTTGGTGGTGTTTATGATTGGCTTGTCTTGTGCGGCATTCAGTCATCTAGCTGGTGGTGATTGGGGAGTCTTCATAATGACCTTTTTAGCTTCAGCTGGTGGCATGATCGTTCGCCAAGAAATTGGTCATCGTCATTTCAACCCTCTATTGAACTTTGCTGCGACCGCTTTTGTGACTACCTTAATTTCAGCACAGGCGGAAATTTACCAAATCGGTAATCTACCTACCGTAGCAATGGCATCGTCGGTATTAATGCTTGTACCTGGTTTCCCACTCATTAACTCTGTCGCAGATATGTTGAAAGGCCACATTAATATGGGGATTGCTCGATTTGTGATGGCTAGTTTACTAACGTTGGCGACATGTTTGGGGATCGTTGCTGCGATGAGTGTAACTGGAATTTGGGGGTGGGCTATCTAATGAGTTTATTTGATTTGATGTTTGGCCTGTTGAATGACATGTTTTTTGCGGCGATTCCCGCCGTAGGATTTGCATTGGTTTTTAACGTGCCACAAAGAGCTTTAGTGTATTGCGCTGTTGGTGGTGCGATTGGTCATGGTAGCCGCTACTTGATGATGCAGTTTGGCATTCCTATTGAGTGGGCAACCTTTTTTGCCGCGACGTTAGTTGGGATGATTGGTGTGTACTGGTCTCACCGTTTTCTCGCGCATCCAAAAGTGTTTACTGTGGCTGCTTTGATCCCGATGGTGCCGGGTGTGTTTGCGTACAAAGCAATGATCGCTATGGTAGAAATCAATCATGTTGGCTACTCACCCGAGCTTGTCGCAACCTGTATGGAAAACTTTCTTAAGGCCATGTTTATTATTGCAGGTTTAGCAGTTGGTCTTGCGGTTCCAGGGCTGTTATTCTATCGCCGCAGACCTATTGTATAAGGACCTAACATGATCATTAGTATGATTGCCGCGATGGCCGACAATCGCATCATTGGCAAAGACAATCAAATGCCTTGGCACCTTCCCGCCGATTTCGCTTGGTTTAAGCGTTGTACCATGGGAAAACCGGTTTTGATGGGACGCAAAACCTATGAGTCTATTGGTCGCCCTTTACCTGGTCGCTTGAATATTGTTATCAGCCGTGATGAGACACTAAAGATCGAAGGCGTCACTACCGTAACATCGATTGAGCAAGCTTTGGACGTGGCTGGTGACGTGGAAGAAGTGATGATCATTGGTGGTGGTGCGATTTACGCATCTTGTCTGCCGATGGCCAATAAACTGTATGTAACACACATTGAAGCCGCGATTGATGGTGATACTCAGTTCCCAGACTGGGGAGATCAATTTAAGGAAACTTACTCAGAAATGTATCAAGCCGATGAGAAGAACGCCTACAACATGCGCTTTACTGTGTTAGAAAAGTAATTCGAGATTAACACCGCGTAGTTAATACGGTAATGCCGTTCGTATAGCAGCGAGCGGTCATCCCAACCTACCGTCATCCTGAAAAGCGACGAACGAGCGAGGTTCAGGATCCTCTATACGAGTACTTTGTTGTCAAAGGTATTTCTATCTATTCGCAGCGCGAGGATATTAGATTCCTCGTCTCGTTAAGGCTCGTTGGAATGACCCTACAGGAGGTGTTAAGTGACAAGTATTCTTCCTACTATGGATTATCGACTGTTATTCAGTGTTTAACTTAACGCATCCTGAGTAAAAATTTTCTTATCTTCCCAACGGATCATGGTCAGGCTTCCGCCCCAAACGCAGCCAGTATCTAGCCCGATGACTTCGTTGTTCATATAGCCTTGTAGTGCTGCCCAGTGCCCAAAGAGCACCGCTTTATTTAAGTGAATACGTTTGGGCACATCAAACCATGGAATAAGTTTGTTACCGGAAACTTGTTGCGGTGGCAATTTACAATCCATATCCAAACGACCATCAGGGAAACAAAAGCGCATCCGCGTAAAAGCATTGATAATATAACGGTATCGCTCCAAACCCTGTAGAGAGTCATCCCAAGAATCAGGTTGATTGCTGTACATGTTTTTTAATAGCCAAGGGAGCTTTCCACTTTGGATGATGCGCTCAACTTCACGGGCACACTTTCTCGCTGTTTTTAGATTCCACTGCGGTGATATGCCAGCATGACACATCACGAACTCGTCATGCTCGGCCAATAGAGGTTGCTGAGCTAGCCATGTCAGTAATTCCTCTTTGTCAGGGGCCGTGAAAATAGGTGCGGTTCTATCTTTGTCTTTGACCTTTTTTATCCCGTGAGCCACTGCGAGAAGGTGAAGGTCGTGATTACCAAGCACCACGATTGCGCTTGCGCTTGCGCCAAGTGACTTCACAAAGCGTAACGTTTCTAGTGATTTAGGCCCTCTGGCGACCAAATCACCAGCAAGCCAAAGTTGGTCTTTTTTCGCAGAGAAAGATACTTTTTCTAGTAGTCGCTGCAATTCATCAAAACAGCCTTGGATGTCACCAACAATATAGGTAGCCACTGAATCTCCAATTTACTAATTTAAAACATTTGGAACAGCCAAGCGAAATGGTTCGATTTCGGTGATGAACTCTTGCCCTTTCTCATCCAGCATTTTGTAGTGTCCTTGCATAACGCCGACAGGGGTTTCTAACGCGGTTCCGCTACTGTACGTGTATTCATCATTGCTTGGAATAAAGGGCTGCTGGCCTACCACTCCGTCACCTTCAACCGTCATTTGCTTGCCATTCGAGTCTGTGATTAGCCAGCGGCGGCTCACTAACTGTACGGTTTGCTGGCTAAGGTTTTTGATGGTGATGATATAAGCGAAAACGTAGCGTTGTAGCTCTGGGTTGGACTGTTCTTCGATGTATTTGGTGTGAACTTGAATTTTGATGCAAGGTTGAATGACGTCCATGTGCACTCCTCAGAAACGTAATATCCCAATAATAATAAGCCAAACCTACAAGGGTTTGGCTCATTGTTTGAGTTCTTAGTGCTGCGGGTTATCCGCAAGCCAGTTCGCCATTGCGACGAATTGTTCTAGCGTCAGGTTCTCTGGACGCATGCTTGGATTAACACCTAGTTCTTCTAGTACTTCTGTGCTTAACAACGATTTGTAGCAGTTACGAACTGTTTTACGACGTTGGTTAAAGCCTTCACGACAAACGCGATCGAGCAAACGCAGATCTTTCGCCGGGCATGGCAGCTCTTCGTAAGGTACTAAACGAACAACGGCAGAATCCACTTTCGGTGGTGGAACGAATGCCGTTGGCGGTACTTCCAGTACCGGTACCACTTTACAGTAGTACTGAGCCATTACCGTTAAACGGCCGTAAGCTTTGCTGCCAGGGCCGGCGGCTAAGCGGTTTACCACTTCTTTTTGCAACATAAAGTGCATGTCTTGAATGTCTTTATGGAACTCAAAAAGGTGGAACATCAATGGTGTAGAGATGTTGTACGGCAAGTTACCAAAAATGCGCAGCTTGTTGTTTGGCTTCACTAGTTGAGTGAAGTCAAAACGCATAGCGTCACCCTCATGGATGGTCAACTTATCTGCCAGTTCAGGGTGAGTACGTAGGCGTTCCGCCAGATCGCGGTCTAATTCGATAACTGTGAACTTATCTACTTCACGACCTACTGGCTCAGTAATTGCTCCAAGACCAGGACCGATTTCAACCAGGTTTTGACCTGGTTTTGGGTTAATCGCTGATACGATTCCATCAATAATGTATGGATCGTTCAGGAAGTTTTGACCAAAACGTTTACGCGCTTTGTGTCCTAAATGGACATCATTTCTCATTGTTTCTTCTCTACCAAATCTATCGCATGCGTGAGCGCTGTTCGGAAACTCCCTGTATCCGCTTGACCTGTCCCTGCCAGATCTAATGCAGTACCGTGGTCCACCGATGTTCTAATAAAAGGTAGACCAAGAGTAATGTTTACTGAACGACCAAAGCCTTTGTATTTTAATACTGGCAACACTTGATCATGGTACATGCCTAAAACAGCATCAGCATCATTTAAATATTTTTCATTGAAAATGGTATCAGCCGGCAGAGGGCCGATCAGGTTGATACCTTTTTCTTGTCGAATTTTTTCCAGTGTTGGAGTGATGGTTTCGATCTCTTCACGACCTAAGCAGCCATCTTCGCCAGCATGAGGGTTAAGCCCGCAAACGTAGATGTTTGGTTGTGCGATAGCAAACTTTTCTACAAGGTCTTTATGAAGAATATCGATGATTTTTTCTAATCGCTCTTCGGTGACAGCTTTGGACACATAAGCTAAAGGAATATGTGTTGTAACCAGCGCCACGCGTAGTCCTTCCGTTGCTAGCATCATTACGACTAGCGGCGTTTGTGACTTCTCGGCGAAAAATTCAGTATGACCACTGAATGCAACACCTGCGCGATTAATCACCCCCTTATGAACAGGGCCGGTGACAATAGCATCAAATTCATCATTCATACAGCCTAAAGCCGCTCTTTCTAGCGTTTTTAGTACATAGTGGCCATTCGCTTCATTGAGCTCGCCTGCGACCGCAGGTTCCGATATTTGGATATGGTCAACGATAAGCGTGCCCGCTTTTTGTGCTTTAGGTGCTTCTTCTGGATTGTAATCAGACAGTTGGACTTCGATGCCAAGCTGCTTGGCTCGCTCCGTCAGCATATTCTTATCGGCACAGACGACAATTTGGTGCGCCCAATCTTCTTTCGATAGGGCAAGCACTAAGTCTGGGCCGATACCCGCAGGTTCCCCTGCGGTTACGACAATTCTACGAATTGTATTAGTTGTCATTGTTGTCATCCACGATTTCAACAAACGCACTTGCGCGTAGCTCTTGCATCCATGCGCCCGCTTCTTCATTAAATTTACGATTAAATAGAATACGGTAAGCTTTGTTCTTCATCGCTGAGTCAGTGCGGTCAACTTGGCGACGATCCAACACTTCAACGATATGCCAGCCGTGAACGGTTTTGAACGGTTCGCTGATTGAGCCAACTGGCAGAGTTTCTACTTGGTGCTTGAATTCTGGCACGTAAAGATCTGGTGTTTGATAACCTAGTTCACCGTCTTGTGCTGCCGAGCCAGGATCTTGACTGTATTGTGTTGCCAATTGAGCGAACGTTGCTTCACCGGCTTTGATGTGGCGTACAAATTCATTCAGTTGCTTCTTCGCCCCTTCGTCGCTCAGAATCACGGTTGGTTTAATCAAAATATGACGCGCATTTACTTCCGTTACCGCAACCGTTTCTAGGCCTTTTACATCCTCTATTTTTAGGATGTGGAAACCAACGCCACTACGGAAAGGACCAATAATGCTGCCTTTGTTTTGCATCTTGATCTGATCAGCAAAGATGGTTGGCATCTCTTCTTTACGCATCCAGCCCCAGTCACCACCTTGTAAAGCTTTAGGACCTTTTGAGTAGGTGTAGGCCATCTCCGTAAAGTCTGCACCTTCGTTTAGCTTTTTCGCGAGCGCTTTAGCTTCTGCTTCTACAGCTGACTTTTCTTTATCGTCAGAGAAGCGCAGTTGAATGTGTCCAATTTTGTATTGAACAGTCGCATTGGTTTCTTGTGATAGTTGCTCAGCAAGGCTATCGACCTCTGCTGGAAGGATATTAATACGGCGACGAACCAGTGCATTGCGAGCTTCTGATGCGGCGATTTCCTTACGAATTTGTTCGCGGAATTCTGGGTAACTTAAACCTTCACTTTCTACAGAAGCAGTGAGTTGTTCTACCGATTGCTCATTATTACGTGCGATCTCTGCAATCGCTTGGTTTAAACGGTTGTCGTCAATACGCACACCAATACGGTCTGCTTCTTGGCCTTGCAACGTATCAATGATAAGTTTTTCAACGACTTGTTCTTTTAACACGCTGGTAGAAGGTAAGCTCTTTCCACTTTGACGAGCGTTGGCTTGCAGCGTTTTCATCGCTGTTTCGATGTCGCTTTGTAGAACTACACCGTCATTCACGATGACCGCAACCTTATCGATCTCTACTGGTGCTGCAACCGCTCCGCAAGAGAGTAGGGTCGTGAATAAGATTGATTTCCAAATTTTCATTTAAAATTCCGTCAGTATTTTTGAATAGGCGTCTTATTCATTTAAGACGCCTATTTTGATTAATTGTTCAGATAGAATGGGCGGCCGTACTTAATCGCGTTGTCAGAACCATCCAGTTCTTTGACAGCAGTGTCTTCACGCTGGTTGGTCGCAAAGCCTTGAATACCGAAGTTAACGCTGAAGTTATTTTCGTATTCAGGTGATGCCCCGGTGCTGCCGATAGCTTGGTCTTCCCAACCAAGCAATTGGTTTGAGTAAGTGACGCCAATGTACCAACAGTCAGATTGGTAACGTAGGCTCGCTAACCATTCTAGGTCCGCATTTTCATTGAGGTCGTAGTAGTATTGACCACTCGCAGACCAGTTCGGGTTGAACTCGTAGGCCGCTACAATACCTGCTTGAGAAATACCTTTACGAGTAATTGTGTCTAGGTTTTCGAGAATGATCGTATCTTCGATGTATTCACGCGTAACGTAGCGATAGTTACCCTGAATAAAGCCGCCGTTGAATTGGTATTCCAAGGTACTGTTTGCCAACTGCATGGAGCTCAAATCAATATCGTATTGAATTCCACCGTGATAGAACAAGTAATCGTTGTAGTTGAAATCAGCTTCAATCGCCCATGATGAGTAATTGGTGGTCTCATCCGGAAGGTTTGGGCTGTTGCTCAGTTTGGTCTTTTTATCGAAGTAGTAAATCTGACCAAATGAAACGTTAAGACGCTCTTTATAGTCATCATCAAAGAAGCGAGTACTCGCACCGTAGCTTAACTGGTTCGCCGAGGCGATTTTATCAATGCCACTGTACTTACGACTGCGGAATAGCCCGTAGTAGTCGGTTTGTAGCAAGGTGGTATCGTAGTTGTAGATGTTGGTTTGATCTTCTTCAGGTACGTACAAGTACTGTAGCTGAGGCTCCAGTGTTTGTGTGTAGCCCTTGATCCAGCTTGTATCTCGCTCTAAGTAAAGTTGCGCATGCGTACGGAACTCAGGAATAACACGAGAAACTTCATCATCCAACTGGTTTTGCAAGTTTACATCTGTCAAACCCGTTAAGTCTTGAGAGTAATACGTAGAGAGCACACGCGCTTCTGTTGTCCACGTTGCCCATGAGTTTGAGAGTGGTAATGTAAGCCCTGGTTCAATGTGAACACGGGTCGCATTTGGTCGCGCAGCATCGCTGGTATCGAAGCGGCTCACTTGGCTCTTCACGTCAAAGTTAAGGTAATCTCCCCACAACGGCGTGTAGTAGTTCAAGTCTAACTGAGGAAGCAGGCGATAAGGGCGGTTCTCTTCTTTCAATAAGATTTGGAAGTCACGAACGGTTAACGAGGCATCCCAGAAGTCAGAACGATATTGTACTTGTCCTTCTTGAACCAGTTGACCATCTTCACGGTTACCAATGTCGGAGTCGAGATCGAGGAAGTAATCAATATCACTCACTTTTGAGTAATCGACTTTGACTATCCACTGTTTATTGATGATACCGTCGTGTTTAACTTGGTAGCCCCAACGAGACTCGTCCTGATATTTGCGATCACTATTGAGGTATTCGCCTTTGATTTCTCCATTTCCCCAACCATCTGTTAGGTAGCGGAAGTCAGTATCGAGTTTTGTACCACGTTGCTGCATATAGAGCGTGGTGAGTGTCATGTCATATTGAGGCGCGATGTTCCAATAGAATGGCACCTCGACTTCCATACCATCACTAGAACCGTACGATAAAGAAGGGAAGAGGAAACCCGTTTTACGCGTATCTCCAATTGGCATGGTTAGATACGGCACATAGAAAACAGGCACATCTAACACTTCAAATCGAGGGTGGTGCAGCGTTGCTGTCTCTTCATCTTGGTCAACATCGATGCCTGACGCAACCAATCGCCATGAATTATCGCCTTGAGGGCACGATGTGATAGAGCCGTCTTCGAGTTCATAAACCGACTGACCTGTGCGAGCGATATAGGCTGCAGTGCCTCGGCCTTGTTGGCAAAGGAACTGATAATCGGTGTTCTCAAGTGAAAACGTATCTTGATTAATGTCGTTAGTAACACGATCAGATCGAGCTTTGACTTGGCCGTCATTGAAAGTCACGTTGCCTTCGGCAACCACGACGTTGTCTTGTTGGTGCAGCGTTACGCTATCTGCGGTAATTTTCTTCTGGCCTTGGGTGACTTGTACATTACCTGAGTACTGAGCTTTGTCACCATTGATGGCTTGCAGGGTGTCAGCTTCTACCACTACTGGGGTATTAAGAGCGTCCTCCTCGCCACTTGTATCGACCAAACATTGATCTGTGGCGGGCATTTCCTGCACACTATCATGGATATTCGCTTCAGCTTGAGTGGTGGGTACAAACAAGGCGGTGCTGATAGAGGCCGCTAAAAATGTGCGGGAGAAATGTTGCATTGAATTGAACTTTCCTGTGTCACTACTACTCGATGGCTATAGGGCTTGTTGTACCCTAGCGTAATAGCCAAATGAATCAACTATAGTCGCATTTATCCCAGCGTATTGATTCACTGTGGCATAATGACGACAAAATAGCTGCAAAGATAAGCAGGCGAAATGGCCTAGCCGAAATAAAACTAATTCCATTATCATAAAGGAAATCGTTGCATCCGGCACTATAAGACCGCCGTCGTCGATAAAAATTCATTGATAGAGAACACATAATGCATATTTTTGGCAAAATTCTGGGTGCCTTTTTTGGCTTGTTACTTGGCGGGCCGCTAGGTTTACTCTTTGGCTTATTTATTGGCCATCAATTCGATAAAGCACGTCGCTTGAGTCAAGCCGGGTTCTCTACTGGCGGCTTTGGAAAAGGGCCAAGTCAAGCTCAGCGCCAAGAAGAGTTTTTTAAAGCGGCGTTTGCGGTAATGGGACATGTGGCAAAAGCGAAAGGCCAAGTCACCAAAGAGGAAATCCAACTGGCTTCAGCCATGATGGACCGCATGAATTTGCATGGCGAACAGCGTCGCGCAGCGCAAGACGCGTTTCGTGAAGGTAAAGACAGCGACTTTCCGTTAGAAGATGTTCTTGTTCGTGTGAAAATTTCGACAGCTGGTCGCTTTGACTTGTTGCAATTTTTCTTAGAGCTGCAAATCTCGGCGGCCTTTGCAGATGGCTCGATCCACCCGAGTGAACGAAATGTACTACACAAGATTGCACGTGGTTTGGGTTTCTCTTCTGAGCAATTAGAGCGTCGTTTGCAAATGCAAGAAGCCGCATTTCGTTTCCAAAGCCAGGGCGGTTTTCATGGTCAGCATCAACGCCAATCTTCAGGTGGTAGCTGGCAACAAGCTTCACAAGCGGATCAGTTGGCCGACGCGTACAAAATTCTGGATGTGTCTTCAGATGCAGACAGTAAAACCGTTAAGCGTGCTTATCGTAAACTGATGAACGAGCATCACCCGGACAAATTGATGGCTAAAGGTTTACCACCAGAGATGATGAACGTCGCGAAAGAGAAATCTCAAGAGATTCAAAACGCTTACGATCTTATTAAGAAGGTTAAAGGCTTTAAGTAGTCGGACGTTTTCTATCAAACATTTGGATGTAAAAAAGGGCACTCAGTGCCCTTTTTTTCATGTCTTAGTCTTTGAGTTGCCGGTGTCTTTAGCTTTTGGCCTATTATGTCCCTAATGCTAATTGACCTCACATCCCCCCAGTTTAGTTGGCTTGATTCAAGTCCCAATCGTATTCGTATTTCACTTTGTCAGAGAAGTTTTTGTATTGCGGAGCATACTTTGCGATGTGTTTGAAGATTTGTTTTTCTCCACCAAAGTCCGTTGCAAACCAATCATAAATAGAAGACAGCTGTGCCGTGTTACCTTGGATAGATACGCCTTTGCTGCTGTTGATAAATGTTTTGGCGGCACTATCCAGTAGAGCTTGCGTGTTGTCAGCAGTGAATGCTTGAGATTGCAGATTAGGGCATCCTAGGCTGGCACAGTTAACCGCGTAATGCGTTCTTGGGTCATTCCAAATTGGACGCAAAATTCGATGTTCAATATCGTTTAAAGTTAGATCCTTCCCATTGACCACGACCACATCGTCTCCCCAAGGACCAAAGCTAAATAAACCACCTAGCTTGGTGATTGATTCGACTGGATAGTTATCCAAAATAAGATCTACCGTGATGGCGTTGTAAAGGTTTACCCAATAGGCATATTGCTCTGCTTGGTTGTATTGTAGAGGGTCTAGTTTTGCCAAACGCTGGATGTATTGTTTCAGCTTAGTTTTATCGACAGAGGAGACTTGGCTATAACGAAACAAGGTATTCTCGCCTTGTTCAACTAAATAAGTATCGAGCAGTTGTTGCCATTCTTGATGAGAAATTTGGGTTTGGTTGGCTTGATTCGATTGTTTCCAATATGGCCATAAGTCGGATTTAGGCGCGGACAATGTCGAGAAAGAAACCAGAGCACACAACAGCAATAACAGACGCTTCATAGAGATACCTTTGAATGAGATATTGTTGATAGTGTAGACCAGTTTAGTGCTTGTTTTCTTTCAGTAATCAGTGGCCTTTATTCGCTGTCATTCCGAGGAGCATAAGCGATATCAGGAATCTAATACCCACAAACTCTTGAGTAAAGACAGTATGAATCTGTACAGTGCGCTCTGGTAGTCGATCCTGAATCACGTTCCTTCGTCGCTGTTCAGGATGACGAATTTCAACAGAGGCGTTCGGTATTCTGTAAGCAAAGCGATATGAGATCAGTCACCCAAAACAAATCAAGGGCCGACAATTGCCAGCCCTTGATTTGTGTATTTACTAACGCGTCTTAACGCAAGAAGCTTGGAATATTCGCTTCGTACTCAGCAATCTTATCTTCGTGTTGAAGGGTTAGGCCAATGTTGTCCAAACCGTTTAGCAAGCAATGACGACGGAACGAATCGATTTCAAAACCATATTCTTTGCCGTTGGCACGAACGACATTCGCTTCTAGGTCGACCTCGACTTCTGCACCTTCATTTGCCTCAACAAACTGGAAGATTTCATCCACTTCTTGTTCAGTCAAACGAACTGGCACCATTTGGTTGTTGATCGAGTTGCCGTAAAAAATATCGGCAAAGCTTGGTGCGATCATCGCTTTGATGCCGTAATCCGCTAGTGCCCACGGTGCGTGCTCACGAGATGAGCCACAGCCGAAGTTTTCACGAGCCAGCAAGATAGACGCGCCTTGGTAGCGAGGTGCGTTCATCACGAACTCTGGATTTGGCTGTTCGCCAGCATCGTCTAGGAAGCGCCAGTCATGGAATAGGTGCTTACCAAACCCTAGGCGGGAGACCTTTTGTAGGAACTGCTTTGGAATGATGGCATCAGTATCAACGTTCGCTGCATCTAGAGGAACAACTAAGCCTGTGTGTTGTTTAAAGCCTGACATTGGTTTGCTCCTTAGTCTAGTTCACGAATATCTACAAAGTGACCAGCAATTGCTGCTGCCGCTGCCATCGCAGGGCTCACTAGGTGGGTACGGCCATCACGACCTTGGCGGCCTTCAAAGTTACGGTTTGAAGTAGACGCACAACGTTCATGTGGGCCCAAACGGTCATTGTTCATTGCTAGACACATCGAGCAACCTGGTAGGCGCCACTCAAAGCCCGCTTCTTTAAAGATAACGTCCAAGCCTTCCGCTTCTGCTTGCGCTTTTACTTGCTCAGAGCCAGGAACGATCAGCGCTTGAACGTGAGGCGCGACTTTGCGACCTTTCGCTACTTCAGCGGCTGCGCGCATGTCTTCGATACGTGAGTTAGTACAAGAACCAACGAAGACTTTATCGACGTTGTAATCAGACAATGACTTGCCTGCCTCTAGGCCCATGTAAGCCAATGCTTTTTCTGCCGATGCCTTTTCTACTGGGTCGGCAAAGCTTTCTGGTGCTGGGATAGGTTGATCTACCGCGATCACTTGGCCTGGGTTAGTACCCCAAGTGACTTGTGGTTTAATGTCTGCTGCGTTTAGCGTCACGACTGCATCAAACTGAGCATCATCGTCAGTTTTTAATGTCTTCCAGTATTCTACTGCTGCATCAAAGTCGGCACCTTGAGGTGAGAATTTACGGCCTTTGATGTATTCGAACGTGGTTTCATCTGGCGCAATCAAACCGGCTTTCGCACCTAGCTCTATCGCCATGTTACATACGGTCATGCGGCCTTCCATTGAAAGGTCAGTGATCGCTTCACCACAGAATTCAACCACGTAGCCTGTACCGCCAGCTGCTGTAGTTTCACCGATGATTGCTAGCACGATATCTTTCGCCGTGATACCCGGAGCCACTTTGCCTTTTACTTCGATCTTCATCGTTTTGGCGCGCGCTTGTTTTAGCGTTTGAGTTGCTAATACGTGCTCAACTTCTGATGTACCAATACCAAAAGCGAGAGAGCCGAATGCACCGTGTGTAGCCGTGTGCGAGTCACCACAAACAATGGTCATGCCCGGTAGGGTAATACCAAGCTCTGGGCCCATAACATGCACAATACCTTGGTATTTATGGTTGATGTCGTAAAGCGTAACGCCAAACTCTTCACAGTTTTTCGATAGCGTTTCCATCTGGATACGAGCCATCTCACCGGATGCGTTGATGTCTTTGGTGGTTGTTGAAACGTTGTGGTCCATGGTGGCAAAAGTTTTGCTGACCTGACGCACCTTACGACCTTTTTCACGCAAGCCGTCAAATGCTTGCGGAGACGTCACTTCATGTACCAAGTGACGGTCGATGTACAAGATTGGGTTTTCCCCTTCTGCTGCGACGGCAACGTGTGCGTCGTAGACTTTTTCGTATAATGTTTTGCCCATTGTTTGCTTCCTTTCCTCGTCGCCTTTGCCGCAATAACTGCGTTAGCGACACCCATTTATCCAGTTATTTAGCGAACTAAACGCCTTAATATAAATGGGCTTGCTGCCTTGCTATTGCACCAATGACTTAGAGGAAAGCCATTGGTTGACCGAGGATTTAGTATTTATTATTAATCTGTTTTGTATTAAGAGTTTAAGATGTACTCAGCGATCTTATCGCCCATCTCAGACGTCGAAAGTGCTGGGTTGTCACCAGCAAGATCGCCCGTTAGCTCCCCAGCTGAAAGTGCTTTTGATACTGCGGCTTCAATGTCTTGCGCCGCAGTTTCTTCACCTAGGCTGTAACGCAGCATCAGTGCTGCTGATAGGATTTGCGCCACAGGGTTAGCAATATTCTTACCTGCGATATCGGGTGCACTGCCACCTGCTGGCTCGTACAGACCGAATTTGCTTTCGTTTAGACTTGCTGATGGCAACATACCCATAGAGCCTGTGATCATCGCACATTCATCAGAAATGATGTCGCCGAAGATGTTTGAACACAGCATTACGTCGAACTGAGCAGGGTCTTTGATAAGCTGCATAGTCGCGTTATCAATGTACATGTGTGACAACTCGACATCTGGGTAGTCTTTTGCGATTTCTTCGACTACTTCACGCCATAAGATAGAGCTTTGTAGAACGTTCGCTTTGTCGATAGAGCACACTTTCTTGCGACGTAGACGAGCAGAGTCAAAAGCGATTTTTGCAATACGTTCGATCTCAAAGCGGTGGTACACCTCAGTATCAAATGCTTTTTCTGTTGCGCCTTCACCTTCACGACCTTTCGGTTGGCCGAAGTAGATACCACCCGTCAGTTCACGGACTACCACGAAGTCAAAGCCGCGACCCGAGATGTCTGCACGTAACGGTGAGAAAGCTTCAAGACCTGAGTGAATTTGCGCTGGACGTAAGTTACAGAACAGTTGGAAGTGTTTGCGTAGTGGAAGTAGGGCACCGCGTTCAGGTTGGTCGTTTGGTGGTAAGTGCTCCCACTTAGGGCCGCCAACCGAGCCGAATAGGACTGCATCAGACTCTTCACATGCTCTTATTGTGCTCTCTGGAAGTGGGCAACTGTGGTTGTCGATCGCGATACCACCGACATCATGCTCGTCACGCTCAAACGCAATACCATGTTTCTTTTCGATTGCATCCAATACTTTATGTGCCTGCGCCATTACTTCCGGGCCAATGCCGTCACCGGGTAGGACGGCAATTTTGTACGATTTGTCTGTCATGTTAATCCTTTAAGTTTTCTAATTTTGAGCTTAATTATTTCAACGAGCGTGTTCTTTCCTGAGCCGTGTAGCCCGGTTGTTATTACACAGTCGCAATCTTTTTCTGCTTCATTTCTTCGATTTTATCTGCACGATGAATGCTGTTAATAACGTGCAATAATGCTTGGCCGGAAGCCTCAACGATATCGGTAGAAACGCCCGTACCGTGGTATTTACGACCTTTGTAGTTGGCAATGATGTCTGCTTGACCCAAACCATCTTCACCTTCACCTTTCGCGGTTAGGTCGAATTTATCCAGTACGATGTCGTAGCCTGTCACGCGGTAGATACATTGGTATAGCGCATCAACTGGGCCATTACCGACTGCCGCTTCACACATTTCTTCATCGCCACATTGCATTTTGATGCTGGTGGTGGCCATTACGCTGCCCGATTGCACGCTTAGGTAGTTCAGTTTGTAGAAGTCATCTTCTTCACGCAGGTTCGAGAAGTGCATTAGGGCCTCTAGATCGTAATCGAACACTTGGCCTTTGCGGTCGGCAAGTTTCAAGAAGTCCGCGTATAGAGCGTCTAGGTTGTACTCGTCCTCGTTGTATCCCATGGTGTCCATGTGGCTCTTCACGGCTGCACGACCACTACGGCTGGTTAGGTTTAGTGCTTGGTTTTTAAGGCCAATCGACTCAGGGGTCATGATTTCGTAGGTATTCTTATTCTTTAACATGCCATCCTGGTGGATACCTGAAGAGTGACTAAAGGCATTCGCGCCCACAATCGCTTTGTTGCTCTGAATTGGCATGTTGCATAACTGGCTCACCAATTTACTGGTGCGGTGAATTTCATCATGTTTAATGCCAGTGTGAACGCCCAAGAACTCTTGACGCGTCTTGATGATCATTGCGATCTCTTCAAGAGAACAGTTACCTGCTCGCTCACCAATGCCATTGATGGTGCCTTCTATCTGACGCGCGCCGGCTTGAACGGCGGCAATAGAGTTGGCAACTGACATCCCCAAGTCGTCGTGACAGTGAACGGAGATGATCGCTTTATCAATGTTTGGAACGCGGTTGAAAAGGGTTTGAATAATGCCACCAAACTCGCTTGGTACTGTGTAGCCAACGGTATCTGGAATGTTGATTGTGCTCGCACCTGCATTGATGGCAGCTTCTACCATGCGACATAGGTTGTCGATAGGAGTACGACCTGCATCTTCACAAGAAAACTCGACATCATCGGTGTAGTTACGCGCATGTTTAACGGCGTTGACCGCCATTTCAAGTACATCGTCGTAGCTGCGGCGTAGTTTGTCTTCTACGTGAATGGTGGAAGTAGCTAAAAACGTGTGAATACGGAATTGGTCGGCCACTTTTAATGCTTCAGCGGCGGCATCAATATCTTTCGCAACGGCACGCGAAAGGGCACAAACTCGACTGTTTTTGATGTTTTTTGCAATGGTTTGTACCGACTCGAAATCACCAGGTGAAGAGATTGGGAAGCCAGCTTCGATAACATCAACGCCGAGTCTTTCCAGCGCATAGGCAATTTGCAGTTTTTCTTTAACCGTCAAGCTTGCTGACAACGCTTGCTCGCCATCACGCAATGTGGTGTCGAATATAATGACCTGATCGTTCATGTTTGCTTCCTTCCTGATTTCTGCACTTTACGTGCAAGTTAATCGTTTACTTCCAGTATTTAGATATAAAAAAACCCGCATTCTCATGCGGGTTCTTAGAAATTGGTGTGGTTATTTTTCTTCCACAGCCTACCCGCGCGAACTGGTCACGATCAGGAGGAGGCTAAGCAGAATAGAAAAATGAGCTGACATAGTTGTTAAGCTTTCCACATAATTAAGTTAACAAATTAGTACCGCACTCCATGGAGCGCGTCAACCCTAAAGTCGATTTTTTATTCATATCGGATGAGTCTTTTCATTTACTCGAGAGAAATGATGCGCTAAGTGAAACTGCATGGTGCGATAGAAACGTGCTAGAAGAGGCAAGTTCTCATCAAGTTTGCGACGTTTCATTACCAAAACAAACATTGGGATTGCGACTTGTCACACAAAGGCCCGAATTGTTTGGCAAAAGTTTTGAATGACCATTTATAGTAGTGCAGTTGCACTAGGTAAAAAGAAGGGTTAAGGAATAATGAGGTTAGCAAAACAATTTGGACGTTCAGCCGCAGTATTTACTCTGGTCAGCTTATCGGGTTGTCAGCTGTTTCAATCTCAAACCTATATGGCAGAGATTTCCCCTGTTGCTATTAATGATCACTCTCAGAGTGTCATGGTGATTAATGATCAAATGGATCGATTCTTGAGCTACGAGGGACGTGAGTCGTTTTTGAATCAAATGCTCGTTGCTCTTGAGTCGGACAGTCGAGATAAATTTAAAGGCAAAGATCCGGAAACCTATTCGTGGTGGAAGATCCGAGTGCAACCTAGTGAGAAACAACAAGCGGAAGTATTCCGACCAACAGCTGACGGTGTGGATACCTCAAACCCATTTGAGTTTATGGATGTCTCCTATCGCTCTAAGACCACATTAAACCTGCGATCCAAGCCGAGCCTAGAAGGAGAAAAGCTTGGCGTGTTATCGAAAGGGGAAGTTTTTAATGTGTTGGCAAAAGTGGTGGATCAACCTTGGTTTCTCGTTGAACAGAAAGGCGTGATAAAAGGTTACGTCCATAGGGATTATGCGCGCAGCAATGTGGTAAATCGTGACATTCTTTCTACACAGCCTAATCCTCTTTTAGAGTCTGCTTCGAGCACAACTGAGCAAACGGGCATAGAGCATGAACTGTCAGGAAATTACACTTGCCGCTCCCTTAGCTACGAGCTGACAAAAGATGGCGACATGACGATGGGCTCTTTGCGCGCCTGTCGTAAGAAGAGAAAAGTCTGGTATATCGATACGCCTCAACCGCAGCAAGCAAACCCTTCTTAAGCGTTCTCTCCTATGATTGTGCTCAATAGATTATTGGGCACACCCTAATTTGGCATTTGTCATTAATTGTCCAAACTCCCGTCATGCAGTTGTCACCTAAACCTCCTACTTTTCACACAACGGCGTTGTCAAAGTAAGGAAAGGCCACATGCGAACCATAGAGACAATTACACAGCCAATTGCAACCATTGCTAAGTTTGATTTAGCGCTCTCTAGTGTTTGTCTTAAGCACCGTTTTAATCAGCAAGTTGCCAACATCAGTAAAGGAGTCTCCCACAGTGGTGACGGACATCTGTACTTGGTGCTAGGTTTATTAGCTTGGTATTTAGATAAAGAGCAGGGAGTTTGGTTTTTACTGGCGGGTTTACTTGCTTTTGCCATCGAGTTGCCAATTTATTGGACGCTGAAAAACAGTTTTAAGCGTCGTCGCCCTGAAGAACTCAGTGCACTCCTTCCTGCTTTTATTACCCCATCTGATCGCTACAGTCTTCCTTCAGGACACACTGCCGCTGCGTTTGTCATGGCGACGCTGATTGATCATTTCTATCCGAGCCTAGGCGTTGCTGCATTCTTTTGGGCAAGTTTAATCGGAACCGCGCGAATCTTATTGGGGGTGCACTTTTTTACCGATGTCATCATTGGTGCACTGCTAGGTAGCCTTTGTGGTGGGTTAGCGATTGCGATGCTGGGAGGCTAATTGATGAAAATCTTATACGGTGTTCAAGGGACAGGAAACGGACATATTGCGCGTGCGAGGGCGATGAGTCATGCGTTTAAAGAGCACGATGTTGAGGTCGATTTTTTGTTTTCTGGACGAGCGCCTGAAAAGTACTTTTCAATGGAAGCGTTTGGCGATTATCAGACTCGCCGAGGCTTCACCTTTATCACTGAAAAAGGTTCAGTGAACTATGCGAAAACAGCATTGAGTAACAATTTAGTGCAATTTTGCAAAGAAGTTAAACAGCTTGATTTGTCGTCCTATGATCTCGTGCTCAATGATTTCGAGCCTGTTACGGCATGGGCGGCAAAACAACAAAATAAGCCGTCGATTGGTATCAGTCATCAAAATGCTTTCCGTTATCCAGTGCCGTTAAAGGGAGCGAGTTGGTTAGACAAATCCGTCATTGAATACTTTGCGCCTTCTCAACACCACCTTGGTTTGCATTGGCATCATTTTGATCAACCTTTGCTACCACCGATAGTGCATACCGTCGATAGCCAAGCAGAAAATGATGATTTTGTTTTGGTGTATCTACCGTTCGAATCCATTGAAGACATCTCGGATTTACTGTTCCATTTTAACCAGCAAGCGTTCATCTGTTATCACCCCGATGTGATCGAATGTGAGCAAGTGGAAAACATAGAATTACGCCCTTTATGCCACAGCAACTTTCAGCATCATTTGCATCGGTGTAGTGGTGTCATTGCCAATGGTGGATTTGAGCTCCCTTCGGAAGCTCTGTCTCTAGGGAAAAAATTATTGCTTAAGCCACTCGCAGGTCAGTTTGAGCAACAAAGCAATGTCGCGACCTTAGAAGACTTAGGACTTGCGATGTCGATGGAGAGCTTAGACATTTCCGCAGTACGCCAGTGGCTAAAGGAGCAGCAAGCCGAAAGTGTGAAATATCCAGACGTTGCTCAGGCCATTGTTCATTGGGTATTACAAGGCGCGTGGGATTCACAAGCGGAGTTATCCAAACAGTTGTGGGAGCAAGTTGATTTCCCAAGTTACGTGTCGAACATTTAAGTACGTTGTTCTAAGTACATTGTTCCTTCCTATTTTTGACACGATTTTGTTGCAGCCTTTCAATCTAGAAGGCTGCATTTTTATTCTTTCTCTTTCATTTCTATTCAATGTGTATTTGCTGATAATTTGACTGATAAGTGCAAACTTTACTCAGAGATATAGTCGTCATCTGTTGGTTTGTCCTCGACTAATAACTAGGGTAAATGCATGCGTGTGGTGACCATCCGTCTCATCAATTTGCTAAATACTTCCTCAAAGAATGCGTTTTTACGTGTTTTATAGTTTTTTATGTTTTTATCAAGCTATTGTTATTTAAAGGGTAAATACCTAATCGGCTAAAATTTACTGATTAAATATCAATCTAGTTGCGAAACCGCAATCGATTAGTTGATAGTACAGTTCGAGCCGGAAGTATCCGGACAGCAAATATAATAAAAAGTTAGGTTATCTATTCGTAAAATGATTCGAATCCAGCCGCCGTCTTTTGTGCGAGATGGGATTCTATTCGTTATGAATTTAATGAACAAAGTTGACGATTACAAAAGAGGCGCACTCAATGTTAGAGAAGAAAGATGCGATGAGCGCAATTGCTAGCTACCGTATGGAAAGCACTTTGCGTGGTGTAGATTTAAACCTACTGACTGTATTTGATGCTGTGATGCAAGAGCAAAATATTACTCGTGCAGCACATAACTTAGGCATGTCTCAGCCGGCAGTAAGTAATGCCGTGGCACGCCTAAAAGTGATGTTTAACGACGAGCTGTTTATGCGTCAGGGCCGTGGAATTCAGCCAACGCAACGTGCTCGTCAATTGTTTGGCCCAATTCGCCAAGCATTACAGCTGATTCGTAATGAACTTCCTAGCTCCGTATTCCAACCAGAATCTTCGACTCGCTTATTTAAGCTGGCGATTTGCAGCCCTTGTGACATGCGTTTTGCTCCGAAGATCATGGCAAAAGTGAATCAACAAGCACCAAATGTTCAGCTTCACCTAGATGCAGAATTTGACCGTCTGTTGTCTGAGCGTATGCGCTATCAAGAAATTGATTTCGTGATCGATTATGCTCGCTTTGATGAGCAAGGTTTCTCAAGTACTGAAATTTTCAAAGATGAATTAGTGGTTATCGCGTCAAAAACACACCCACGCATTCAAGGTGGTGTAACGGCCGAGCAACTGCTTAACGAAAAACATGCGAAGTTATCGAAAGTGCACGGTCAACGTAGCTTCTCAGAACAAGCATATCGTGAACTGGATTGCCAAGCCGCGTACGAAGGCTCTAGTCTAAGCAACCTACTATATGTGGTAGGTCAATCTGAGCTTGTGACTATCGCGCCACGTTGGATGGCAGAAAATGCGGTAAACAGCGATCAGCTGCAAATTCTAGACTTCCCATTTGCAAACAAGGAAATCAGCGGCTTCTTAAGCTGGCATGAATCAAGTGAAAAAGATAAAGGCCACATTTGGCTGCGCGATCAACTGATGATCACTTGTGGTGAAGTGGTTGCCGCAAAATAAGATGACGTTTGGTCTTATCGGTTAAGACCATATTGGTAATCATCAATTTTTACAATTCATTGGTCCCCGAGAGATTTTTGTCTCTCGGGGCTTTTTGTTTTAGCAATCAACAATCGAAACAGTAAGTTAAATAGAGTAATCATTCAGCAGTTTTGGGTATGTTCGCGACGTATAAGTGATAGTTGTCTCTTATTAGTGATAAGTTTGATACTGGTCAGTTGCGTTTTAGCAAGCCGTGAGTACACTTGTTCGCTCAATTAGCTTACGCCTGTAAGCCAAAAGGTAAGTAAAAGAATGGCCAAGTTAGATTTTCATATCGTTAAACGTATTCGTGAACAAATTGCGAACGGTGGTACACGCGTTGCGCTCAAGCATAAAGTGGGTGAGGAATGGCAAGGTATTACGTGGACGCAATTTGGTCAGCAAGTTGATGCTTTATCACTTGCACTTTTGGCTCAGGGATTAGGAGTCCAAGATAAAATCGGCATTTTCTCGAACAACATGCCGCAATGGACGATTGCTGATATTGCAGCGCTACAACTACGCGGCGTAACAGTACCTATTTACCCAACCAATACCGCCGCTCAGTCGGCGTACATCATTGACAACGCAGACGTCAAAGTGCTGTTTGTTGGTGAGCAGCCACAATTTGACGCAGCAGTGAGCATTTTCGACCAGTGCGAGCAGTTAGAGCTCATTGTTGCCATGTCTGATGATATCGAACTTGGCGAGCATGATTTCGTTATCTCTTGGCAAGCATTTGTCGCCAAAGGCGATACAACATACCAAGTTGAATTAGACGCACGTTTAGAGCAAGCAAAGGAAGATGATCTACTTACGCTGATCTACACCTCGGGCACAACAGGCCAACCAAAGGGTGTCATGTTGGACTACGCAAACATTGCGGCGCAATTGGAAGGGCACGATCAACGTTTGAGCCTTTCTCAAAGTGATGTGTCATTGTGTTTCCTTCCGCTGTCACACGTATTTGAACGCGCTTGGACCTTTTATGTGTTGTACAAAGGGGCGACCAACTGCTATTTGCAAGACACCATGCAGGTACGTGATGCACTGAGCCAAGTGCAACCTACCGTGATGTGTGCCGTGCCGCGTTTCTATGAGAAGATCTTCTCTGCGATTCACGAGAAAGTGTCTCGCGCGCCAATTCATCGCAAGATCATGTTTACTTGGGCTGTGAACATGGGCGCAAAAATGGCCGCTTGTCATCAAGAAAAACGTCAGCCATCGCTCATGCTGCGCAAGTCATATGCCCTGGCGGATAAATTGGTTCTGAGCAAGCTGCGAGCGTTACTTGGTGGACAAATCAACTTTATGCCGTGTGGCGGTGCAAAGCTAGATGAAACCATAGGCCGATTCTTCCACGCGATTGGTATCAATGTGAAGTTAGGTTACGGCATGACTGAAACCACGGCGACAGTATCGTGTTGGGATGATAAGTGCTTTAACCCAGACTCTATTGGTATGTCTATGCCTGGCGCGCAAGTGAAGATCGGTGAGAACAACGAGATTCTGGTGCGTGGTCCAATGGTGATGCGTGGCTATTACAAAATGCCAGAAGAGACCGAAAAGACCTTTGATGAGCACGGTTTCCTAAAAACTGGCGATGCGGGTTACATTGATGAAAATGGCAACCTGTTCATCACTGATCGTATCAAAGAGTTGATGAAAACCTCTGGCGGTAAATACATCGCTCCACAAATGATTGAAGGGGCGATTGGTAAAGACCACTTCATCGAGCAAATCGCGGTTATCGCGGACACGCGTAAGTTTGTCTCGGCGCTGATTGTGCCGTGTTTTGATTCTCTTGAAGAGTATGCGAAAGAGTTGAATATCAAGTATCACGATCGCGTTGAATTGATTAAGCATCACCAAGTGGTCGAAATGCTTGAGAAGCGTATTAACGATCTCCAAAAAGAGTTGGCAAAGTTTGAACAGGTGAAGAAGTTTAAACTGTTACCAAGAGCTTTCTCTATGGATGATGGTGAGTTAACGCCAACTCAAAAACTGCGTCGTAAAGTCATCAATGACAAATACCAAGATGAAATTGAAGAAATGTATAAGGAAAAGTCAGAGAAAAAGTAACTTAAGCTGACTTAGATTTTATATTGATGAAAAAATCCCCAGTGATGTTATTGCGCATTGCTGGGGATTTTTGTTTGTGTTGATTCTTTCTATTTTGCTCACCAAATACAGCTATTTAGCACCCTATACTTAAAAGTTTCTGAAATAATGTTCTTTTTTTGAACGTTAAATTTTTAGGTTGTACTGTGAAATAAGGTATGTGTGGCTGCTATTCCTACTAACATTCTAATTACTAGCATCTTGTTCAAAAAGTAGACCAATCTCTCATTAGACCCGTTGATAATAAAACGTTACATTTGTTGGGTAACCTTGCGGGATGTTATGACGAACGCAAGACATAGCCGAAAACGTGGAAGTATTTCGATTAGGCTACGAATAAGACCTAGACTATGTAAAACCAGACCAATCCGTTGACCTTACGGTGAGGAAACTGGCTAAGGAGAGCAATTATGACAGCAATGTTGTCAGGCGCAGAGATGGTGGTTCAATCTCTGATAGAAGAGCACGTAGAGCAGATCTTTGGCTACCCAGGTGGCTCCGTTTTGGATATCTACGATGCACTGCATGCCAAAACCGATCAAATCAAACACGTACTTGTAAGGCATGAGCAAGCCGCCACTCATATGGCAGATGGTTACGCTCGCGCTACCGGTAAACCGGGTGTCGTACTGGTATGTTCAGGTCCGGGCGCGACCAATACCATTACTGGTATTGCCACGGCTTATATGGACTCCATCCCAATGATCGTTATCTCGGGTAACGTACCTAATAGCCTAATTGGTAATGATGCTTTCCAAGAATGTGACATCGTTGGTGTCTCTCGCCCAGTGGTCAAACACAGCTTTTTAGTGAAAAAAGCGGAAGATATTCCTGAAACGATCAAGAAAGCGTTTTATATCGCGACCACAGGTCGACCTGGTCCAGTAGTGATTGACTTGCCGAAAGATGTAATGAATCCGCAAATCAAACTGCCTTACCAATACCCAGAAACGCTTTCAATGCGTTCTTACAAGCCGACGACGTCGGGTCATAAAGGCCAGATTAAAAAAGCGCTTAAATCGCTATTAGAAGCGAAAAAACCAGTGCTTTATATCGGTGGTGGCGCTGTGATTTCTGGCGCTCATGAACATATTTTAGAGCTCTCCGACAAGCTGAACCTTCCAGTAGTCAGTACGTTGATGGGACTAGGCGCATTCCCTGGAACGCACAAAAACTCACTGGGCATGCTGGGTATGCACGGTACTTACGAAGCCAATATGGCGATGCATGAAGCGGATCTCATTTTTGGTATCGGTGTGCGTTTTGATGACCGCACGACGAACAACCTTGAAAAATACTGCCCAAACGCAAAAGTCATGCATATTGATATCGATCCATCATCGATATCGAAAAACGTGAAAGTAGATTTACCTATCGTAGGCTCTGCGGAAAAAGTGCTCACAACCATGCTTGGCCTGCTGGCAGAGCAAGAAGGTGGGAATGATCAAGATGCCATCACCGCATGGTGGGATGACATTCAGGTGTGGCGTGACCGAAATTGTTTGGCTTATGAGAAGTCACCAGAGCGAATTAAACCACAGCAAGTGATTGAAACCTTGCACAAGCTGACCAATGGTGATGCGTATGTTGCTTCTGATGTGGGTCAGCACCAGATGTTTGCAGCACTTTACTACCCATTTAACAAACCACGCCGTTGGATCAACTCGGGTGGATTGGGCACTATGGGATTTGGCCTTCCGGCTGGTATGGGTGTTAAGTTTGCCATGCCACAAGAAGAAGTCGTGGTTGTTACGGGCGATGGCAGTATTCAAATGAATATCCAAGAGCTTTCGACAGCCATGCAATACGACATTCCAGTGAAGATCATCAACCTGAACAACCGATTCCTAGGCATGGTAAAACAGTGGCAAGACATTATTTATCAAGGTCGTCACTCTAATTCTTACATGAGTTCTGTTCCTGATTTTGCAGCGATTGCAGAAGCTTATGGTCACGTCGGTATTCGTATCGAAACGCCTGATCAGCTCGAAGAAGGGCTACAAAAAGCGTTGGATATGAAAGATCGTCTGGTGTTTGTGGACATCAACGTAGACGAAACCGAACACGTATACCCGATGCAAATCAAAGGTGAGGGTATGGATAAAATGTGGCTAAGCAAAACGGAGAGAACTTAATATGAGACACATTATTTCACTGCTATTGGAAAACCAACCGGGTGCGTTGTCTCGTGTTGTTGGTTTGTTCTCTCAACGTGGTTACAACATTGAATCTTTGACGGTATCACCGACAGATGATGAAACGCTGTCGCGAATGAACATTACCACGACGTCTGATGAGATGCAGTTGGAGCAAATTCAGAAGCAGTTACACAAATTGATCGATGTGCTGAAAGTACAAGAAGTCACCGAGTACGAGCACATCGAACGTGAACTGATGATGGTGAAAGTGAAAGCCAGCGGTTTTGCGCGAGCAGAAGTTAAACGGACGGCAGACATCTTCCGTGGCCAGATCGTGGATGTCACTGCTGCTCAATACACGGTACAACTCGCGGGCACGAGTGAAAAGTTGGATGCTTTCATTCAAGCGATATCTGAAGTAACTGAAGTCGTCGAAGTTGCTCGTAGTGGGGTAGTGGGCATTGCCCGAGGTGAGCGCGCACTCAAACCGTAATTGTCTAATTGCATATAGAAAAGCCACTTAATCTAAGTGGCTTTTTGTTTAGAAAATAACAATTAATGATATAATTGTCGTTTTAGTAAGCATTATAGGCAGTAGACGCGTGAAAATACCTAAGCGAGTCGGCACATTGTTGGCGACAGCACTATTTTTTAGTGCGCTCACTGCAGTTTACTATTATCAGAAATATCTGACGTTATTAGAGAGTAACGTTGAGAATACCGCTCAAGAAGCATTACACCAACTGGCTTATACTGGTCGCGAATACAACAATATTCAGGATCAAATTGAGACGATCAGCGATCTTCTCGGTCACAGCCAAAGTCTTTACGACTATCTACGTCAGCCGAACCGAGTCAACCTTTCTATCTTAGAAGATATGTGGATCTCGGTTGCGATCAACCAAAAGCTATATAAACAAATTCGTTTTCTTGATATTACCGGTCAGGAAAAAGCACGGATTAATTACGATTTCAAAACGGGTATCGCTGCACCCGCCCTCAAATTACATGACAAGTCAGAGCGGGATTATTTTCATTACGCGCAAGGTTTAGGTAATGATGAAATTGCGTCGTGGGGGATTGAGCTGGAGCGGGAAAATGGTGAGCTTGTTTACCCTTATAGCCCTTCACTGCGTATTCTGATGCCGATTTCTCTCAATGGGAAACGCGAAGGGTATCTTGTTCTTAATGTTGATATTGAGTATTTATCTTCTCGACTCAACTACTCACCGGTGCGGGATTTTCATATTGAGTTAATTAAAAGTGATGGCTTTTATATCGCGAGTCCTAAGTCATCACGCTTGTACGGCAACATTATTCCAGCTCGTTCTCAATTTAATTTTGGCCGGATGTACCCCAACATTTGGCGCACGATGATCTCAGAAGTTTCGGGCTATGAGTACAACGGCTCGAATTTGATAGCGTATAGCACGATCCAATTTGTTTCTAGTGAACCACTTCATCTGGTGATTGATCTCACGAATGAGCAATTACTATCTCGATCTCAGCGAGATATTGATGACTTAATCCAAGAAGCGTTTTTTGTATTAAGTTTGGTGTTTGGTTTTACTTTACCAACGACCGCGCTAGCCCTGCACTATCGACGTCATAGTATGGAATCGAAGTTAGCTCGGGCTGCACTTGATGGCATGACTGCGGTGATGATCTCAGATGCCTCGCATCGAATCATTATGGTGAACCAAGAATTTGAAAACATGATGGGCTATTCCACCAAGCATACTCAAGGCTGGAATGCGCATAATCTAATTTTCTTACCGGAAGATCTCGAGTCGACCCTCAATATTTGGAATAAGCTTGCGAACGAGCACGTTTGGGAAGGTGAGGTTCGTTGTCGAACCAAGTTTAATCACGTATTTACCGCCATTATGCGCATTCAGGCAAACTTAACCAAGTCAGGTAAAGTAAGCTATTACATCACGTCGCTGGTGGATATTTCCGAGCAAAAAGAGCTGGAAGAAAAGCTACGCAACCTCAGTGAAAAAGATGGTTTGACGGGCTTGTGGAACCGTCGAAAATTTGAAGAGCAATTAGCGCAATATGCTGGGATTATTGAGCGTTATCCTGACAGTCCCCCTGCATGTTTGGCGTTGTTTGATATTGACCACTTTAAGCGCATTAACGATGAACTTGGGCACGATGAAGGGGACAAAGTGATTTGCAGTGTCGCTGAGACTCTTCTTAAAGAGGTGCGCAGTACTGACTTTGTGTCTCGCGTCGGTGGTGAGGAGTTTGCGGTGATCATGCCGCATACCACACTCGAAGAAGAAGAAGTTGTATTGAACCGGTTACGTGTGGCGGTTCAACTGCGCAGTGATAGAGCTATTACCGTTAGCGCCGGGTATAGTGATTTAACTTCTGATCGCACGCGCACTTATAAATGTGCTGATATTGCCTTGTATGAATCCAAGAGTGCAGGGCGTAACTGCGTATCGCTATGCCATAGTTTCGATGATATTGCTTAGCTCTTTTTCAAAAACAAAAAATCGGGGATAGACCCCGATTTTTATGCTTATTTTAGCCTCAGCGTTATTCGCTAGCCAGTATGCGATATTGGTTGTCGATGGCCGCTTCGATACACTGCATTGACTGTCTCAAATAGCGCTCTAGATAACCTAAAGCATCCTGGCTCTTTTTATCTAACGATGTCTTCATCAGCATTTCTTGCTCATCGATATTACAGTGCCCTGGGTTTCCAGTACCTAACATTTGCATAGCAAAATATTGGTAACGCTTAATTTGCGTGAGTAGATCACGGAAAAAACCAAACATATTGGCAGAGCCAGCGCCTTCAAACAGCGCAGTAAGAAACTGATTATGGCGTTCTTCCCATTCCTTCCAGCAAAAGCTTTCGCCAGATTTAGAGCGGGACAACTTGTGATAAGCGGTTAGGACGTCCAGTTCCCAATTTTCATCGCCAATCACAATTGCTTTATTTAGTAGGCATGCAGAGACCATTTGTAGGCTCTCGTACAAGTCATTCAACTCATCTTTACATACAGGTGCAACCCAGCAGCCTTTTTGCGGCTCGAGTTTGACGTATTTGCTCCACGATAACTGCACCAAAGCTTCGCGAATGGGTGACGCTCCTACGTTGTACTTCTCTTTGAGTTCCGCAACCACGAGTTTTTGACCCGGTTTAAGCACGCCATCGAGAATATCCTGACGGATCATTTTTGATACTTTGTCGGTAAGAGTGGGACTGGACACATACACCTCATAGAAATTTTAATCGTGACGACAAAATTAAACAGTACGCAATTCTGCATATGGTGAATGATACAGTTAGGCTATTATTAGAGCAAGAAAGCCATATAAAAAAAGAGGGCATAAGCCCCCTTTATCAATCAACTGAAGTATGAAAAGTTCAGTCTTATAGTACGTGTACAGAAGCTGTGTTCGTAGTACCTGAAGCGACTAGAGCACCAGAAACCATCACTACGATGTCGCCTTTGTTACCTAGACCAGACTCTAGAGCAAGCTCTTTACCTGCTACGTAGAATGCGTCAGTGCTTTCGATAGAATCAACAACAACTGGCGTCACACCTTTAGTTAGAACAAGTTGTGCTGCTGTTTTCTTGTTTGTTGTTAGTGCTAGGATGTTTGCAGTTGGGAAGTATTTACGTACTGAACGTGCAGATTTACCACCTTCAGTTGCAACAACGATAAGTGGAGCAGCTAGTTTCTCAGCTGTGTCTACTGCGCCTTTACATACTGCTTCAGTGATACGTAGACGTGGGCTGTCTAGACGAGAACCTAGCTCAGCTTTTAGAGCTGAATCAGTACGGTTCGCGATTTGAGCCATGATAGTTACCGCTTCAACTGGGTACTTACCTTTAGCAGTTTCACCAGAAAGCATTACTGCGTCAGTACCGTCCATTACCGCGTTAGCAACGTCGCCTGCTTCCGCACGAGTAGGACGTGGGTTGTTGATCATAGAATCAAGCATTTGAGTTGCAGTGATAACCATCTTACGTGCACGGTTACACTTCTCGATCATCATTTTCTGAGCGAAGATTACTTCTTCAGCTGGGATTTCAACACCTAGGTCACCACGAGCAACCATGATGCCGTCAGAAAGCTCTAGGATCTCGTCGAAGTTATCAACACCTTCTTGGTTTTCGATCTTAGAGATGATGTGGATGTTCTCGCCGCCGTTTGCCGCTAGAACTTCACGGATTTCTTGAACGTCAGAAGCTTTACGGATGAAAGAAGCAGCTACGAAGTCAACGCCTTGCTCACAACCGAATTTAAGGTCGTTCTTATCTTTTTCAGATAGAGCAGGTAGGTTTACAGAAACGCCAGGAAGGTTCACACCTTTGTTCTCGCCTAGTGCACCATTGTTAAGTACTTTACATTTAACTTCTGTTTCAGTCTTAGAGATAACTTCCATCTCGATTAGACCGTCGTCGACTAGGATAGTGTTACCTACGTTTAGGTCTGCTGCGAAACCTGCGTAAGTTACTGCAACTTTATCTTTGTTACCTACAACTGAAGTGTCAGTTGTGAAAGTGAATTCTTGACCAGCTACTAGATCAACGTCGTTACCGCCTTCTAGCTTAATAGTGCGGATTTCTGGACCTTTAGTATCTAGAAGAATTGCTAGTGGTTTGCCAGTAGCTTCCATTACTTTACGGAAGTTCGCGATACGAGTGCCGTGTTCTTCGTAGTCACCGTGAGAGAAGTTAAGACGCATTACGTTCATGCCTGCGTTCACTAGCTCAGTTAGCTTCTCTACAGATTCAGTTTTAGGGCCAATCGTACATACGATTTTGGTCTTTTTCATGGAAGATACTCTCCGGTAAGTATAGTTACAATTTGAAAGTCGGTTGTTTACTCTGAAGTTAGGGCGTTATTGATGACATTTAGTGCCTGTCACCCACCGATTTTTCGCCTCATTATCAGTACTTCAGATTCTGAAAGTCTTTCACCAAGTTTAGTCATTTTATGACTAAAAGATCGGCGATTTTGGTTACCTTTTTGTGACTAATCCCACTTTATATGCAGAAAGTTGCAAAAAAATAGCCTTCAATTCTGTAATTTTTTTTCTTTTCGGTGGCGAATTCTACCACTGAATGAATCCAATATCACTGTTTAAGAATTGTCTTAGGACAAGGTTTTATCGAGAAATATTAATTTTTTGGATCGAAATAAATGGACTTAAAAGTTTCGGTTTGACTATAATAAGTTTCACATCGAAACTTAAATTCAAAACGTAAATGTCGAAACGAAACACTCAACTAAGAAGACACGCCATTTCTAACTTGGTTTCTGAGCTAGGAGAAGTCAGCGTTGACGAACTCGCTCAGAAATTCGAAACCTCAGAGGTCACGATTAGAAAGGATTTAGCTTCTTTAGAGAAAAATGGCCAACTTCTACGCCGCTACGGCGGTGCGATTGCTATCCCAACAGAAGTCATTCACGAAGAATTGAGCGCTAATGTTTCGACTCGAAAGCTAAACTTGGCAAAAGCCGCGGCATCACTGATTCGAGACCATAATCGCATCGTGATCGACAGTGGCAGTACTACGGCTGCGTTGATTCAACAGTTGAATGACAAACGTGGCTTAGTTGTCATGACCAACTCGTTGCATGTTGCTAACGCCCTTAATGAATTAGAGAGCGAACCAACACTGCTGATGACTGGTGGGACTTGGGATACGCACTCAGAATCTTTTCAAGGCAAAGTAGCCGAATCTGTATTGCGAGCTTACGATTTTGACCAGCTATTTATCGGTGCGGATGGCATCGATCTCGAACGCGGCACCACAACATTTAATGAATTGGTTGGTTTGAGTAAGGTGATGGCGGAAGTGTCGCGCGAAGTGATCGTCATGATCGAATCGGAAAAAATCGGCCGTAAGATCCCGAATTTAGAGCTCGCTTGGCATCAAATTGATGTGCTAGTGACGGATGCTGATATTCAGCAAGAACACAAAATACAGATTGAACAACATGGCGTGAAAGTCATTTGCGCCTAATCTAATAATGTAATCAGTTTCATATTTCACTTCCCTCTGAATACAGGCCTTTGCTTGCTGCCTCTATCTGAAACATGGCTAGGGAAGAACAAAACTACAAACGGAGATAAACACATGTGTGGTATCGTAGGTGCAGTAGCACAACGAGATGTTGCAGAAATTTTGGTTGAAGGTCTACGCCGCTTAGAGTACCGCGGTTACGACTCAGCTGGCGTTGCTGTTGTTGATGGCGAGTCAAACCTAACGCGCGTTCGTCGCTTGGGTAAAGTGCAAGAATTGGCTGATGCAGTAGAAGAAGCAAAAGTGATCGGCGGAACGGGTATTGCACACACTCGCTGGGCGACGCACGGTGAACCATCTGAAGTTAATGCACACCCACATATGTCCGGCGATATTGCTGTTGTACATAACGGTATTATCGAAAACCACGAAGAGCTTCGTGAATTGCTTCAATCTCGTGGTTACGTGTTTGAATCTCAAACGGATACAGAAGTTATCGCACACATGGTTGAGTGGGAACTTCGCACTTCAGAAACGCTACTAGAAGCAGTACAAAAAACAGCAAAACAACTTGAAGGCGCATACGGCACGGTAGCGTTGGATCGCAAAGATCCTTCACGCATCGTAGTTGCACGTTCAGGCAGCCCGATCGTAATTGGTTTTGGTGTGGGTGAAAACTTCCTGGCTTCTGACCAACTTGCGTTACTGAATGTAACGCGCCGTTTCATGTACCTAGAAGAAGGTGATGTGGCAGAAATCACTCGCCGTGAAGTTACTGTCTTTGACGCAACGGGCGAGCTGGTTGAGCGTGAAATCGTAGAATCTAACGCAGAACATGATGCTGGCGATAAAGGCCAATACCGCCACTTCATGCAAAAAGAAATCTATGAGCAACCTAAAGCGTTGATCAACACAATGGAAGGCCGTATCACGGCAGACTCCGTTGTAACTGATGCGATCGGTGTTCATGCGGCAGACATTCTAAGTAAAGTAGAGCACGTACAAATCGTTGCGTGTGGTACGTCTTACAACGCAGGTATGACAGCGCGTTACTGGTTTGAAGACATTGCTGGCGTGAGCTGTGATGTAGAAATTGCGTCTGAATTCCGTTACCGCAAGTTTGTGACTCGTCCAAACAGCCTATTGATCACGTTGTCTCAGTCTGGTGAAACCGCCGATACGCTAGCAGCACTTCGTCTTGCGAAAGAAAAAGGTTACATGGCGGCGATGACCATTTGTAACGTAGCAGGTTCTTCTTTGGTTCGTGAATCAGATTTTGCGTTCATGACTCGCGCTGGTGTTGAAATCGGTGTCGCTTCAACCAAAGCGTTCACGACTCAGCTTTCTGCACTATTGATGCTGGTTACGGCGTTAGGTAAAGAGCAAGGTCGCGTTAGCAAAGAGAAAGAAAAAGAGATTGTTGAAGCGCTACACGCACTTCCTAAGCAAATCAACGCGGCACTTTCTTTCGAGAAAGACATTGAAGCACTAGCGACAGATTTCGCAGACAAGCACCACACACTGTTCCTAGGTCGTGGTGAATTCTATCCAATCGCGATGGAAGCGTCTCTAAAATTGAAAGAGATCTCTTACATCCACGCAGAAGCTTACGCGGCGGGTGAACTGAAACATGGTCCTCTAGCGCTGATTGATGCTGACATGCCTGTTGTTGTGGTTGCACCAAGTAACGACCTACTTGAAAAGCTAAAATCAAACGTTGAAGAAGTACGTGCACGTGGCGGCCTTCTATACGTATTCGCAGATGCAGACGCAGGCTTCGAAGGCGATGAAACAATGAAGATCATCACGATGCCTCACGTTAGTGAAATCACGGCGGCGATCTACTACACCATCCCAATGCAGTTGCTGTCATACTACGTAGCGCTGATCAAAGGTACGGACGTAGACCAACCACGTAACCTAGCGAAAGCGGTAACGGTTGAGTAATTACGCTTAACAGCAAAAATCCCAAGCGGCACATGCGAGAGTATGTGCCGCTTTTTTTTGTCTTATTCTAAGCGTGATGGAACGCTCAAGAGCCTTCGCCAGTAGGTTGCTTTCATGACAAAAATGTCATTTTGTTGAAAGGGTGGTGTCAGAGGCGGTGTTCAATAATGACCTCATTGAAAACAAGCACTCAAAGGTTAACAACATGAACGTAATCAAAACTGCTCTTTTTGTAACGGTAATGGCAATGACTAGCGCATCTGCATTCGCTCAACCACTTTTCACTGGTGGCAACTACGTGAGCCACGAAGAGATGAAAACCATCTCAGTTACGCCGACAGCAACGTTAGATGAGGCTTATCAACAGGCACTGTCTGAACTCAATTCACTTAAAACCATGACGGCTCGTGAACTGAATAAAGAGCTCAATATCCTGACGTTTAATGTGAAGTCTCGCAGTACGCATTTAAAAGATGGTGGCTTCGTGACCGTGCAAGAACGCATGAATGAAGATGGTCAGTTGGAATATTTGGGCAAAGTGAATGTCAAAGTGCATTATGCCGAACGCGATAACAATCGATAATGGTTTGCCAATGGGGAAGAGTATGGTGTGGTTCACATCATGCTCTTTTTCGAGCTTTATACTGGGTTCTCATCCTCCCGCTAACACACTAGGTAAGTAAAGTTGAAAATATTGATCGTCGAAGATGAGCACAAAGCCGGAGAATATCTGCAAAAAGGTTTGATTGAATCTGGGTATGTGGTGGATTTAGTGCATGATGGGGTCGATGGGCTTTATCACGCTACCAGTGAAGAATATGACTTAATCCTCCTCGACATTATGTTGCCTAAACTCGATGGTTGGCAGGTGCTTAATACATTGCGCAGTAGTGGGATTCACACCCCAGTGATCATGCTGACAGCGAAGGAGCAAGTGGAAGATCGCGTGCGCGGTTTTGAGCTGGGTGCCAATGACTATGTGGTAAAACCTTACGCGTTTGCGGAGCTACTGGCGCGTGTTCAAAACGTATTTCGTCATCATATTACCGCGCAAGTGGTCGCATCGCCGCAAACATTACGTGTGGCAGATTTAGAACTTGATATGATCAAACGCGTTGCCACGCGCGCGGGGCAGTCGATGTCGCTTACCGCCAAAGAATATGCCCTGCTTGAGTTGTTGATGCGCAAAACTGGCCAAGTGCTTTCACGTACCACCATTGCGTCGTTAGTGTGGGATATGAATTTTGACAGCGATACCAATGTGATTGATGTGGCGGTCAAACGTCTGCGTAGCAAAGTGGACAAACCGTTCGATAAACCACTGATTCACACTGTCAGAGGGATGGGCTACAAACTCGAAGAGAGTCGTGATGCCTAAGTTTTCGCTGCCTTTTTCCATGAAAAACAAGCTCGTGCTGATGTTTGTTAGCATGACGTTTGTTACCTATTTTTCTTTGGCTTTCATCCTACAGTACGCCATTGAGCGCCACTTTTATTCGCAAGATTTCAGCTATATTTCCAGTAAGTTCAATGCCATTGAGAACGAGTTAAAACGCTCGCCAGAGGATGTGTTCAAGCAAGCGAATAACAGCACGCTCTACATGTGGGTGTTTGAAGGCAAGCAGAACGTGTATCAGAATTCGAGCCTGACGATTCCTCAGAACCGAGCCTATAGCATTAGCTCACCTCAGGTTTTAAATCACGAGCGCGCCATCGAATGGAGTGAGGACTCGCTGAATATCCGCGCGTTTGCGTTTCAAGCTGGGGAGTATCAGGTGGTGCTCGGCATGAGTATCAACCACCATATTTTGTTTTTGGATAAACTCGACTGGATTTTGTTTTGGGCGCTCGGTTTGGCGTTTGTGATTTCTTCCGCGTTGAGCGGTTGGATTGTAAAACGTGGGTTGAAGCCGATTGTGGGGTTGAATCAGCACATTCAACAGATATCCCCAGAGCAAATGGGCATTCGTCTCGACCCCGATTCGTTGCCAATAGAACTGCGCGAGTTAGCCAACAAACACAACGCGATGCTCGATAGGTTGCAAACTGGTTTTCGCCGCTTGAGCGAGTTTTCTTCTGATATAGCACATGAGTTAAAAACGCCACTCACCAACATTACTACGCAAAATCAGGTCATTTTAGGTGCATGTCGAACGCCTGAGGAATATCAGGATGCGATTGCCTCAACGTTAGAAGAACTCAACCGCATCACGAAAACCATCAACGATTTGCTCTACATTGCCAAGGCTGAAAACAAGCTCATTCATCGCCATGACGAAGTGTTTGCGGTGCGGGAGGAAATCGACCGCTTGGTCGCGTATTTTGAAATATTGGCCGAAGATGCCGAGGTTCGAATCGTGAGCTCAGGCGACGGTCAGCTCTATATGGACAAAAACATGTTTGAGCGTGCAGTGGGCAATTTGCTCTCCAACGCGATTCGTCATGCGTATGCTGATTCAACCATTGTGATTGACGTTCAAGAGGTTGATGAACAGGTTACGATATCGGTCAGCAACCAAGGTGACACCATTGCCGAGCAAAACTTACCGTACCTTTTCGACCGGTTTTATCGCGCAGATAAATCTCGCCAACATGTAGGTAGCGTAGGTGCAGGGCTAGGTTTGTCGATTACCCAATCTATCGTGCAAGCGTATGAAGGACAGATAAAAGTAACATCAGATAAAGACAAGACGCGGTTTGTTATGATGTTGCCATCGGCAGGTGTCAATGGAAGTGATAAGTCAGTTGAAGCATAAAAGGCAAACCTTGGCTTGCCTTTTGAGACTCAAACTCGTTTGAAGTTATTTGGGTTATTGGCCCAGTTGATGAGCGGTTAGAATTGCAGAGTAGACATTTTCTGCCGTCACTGGGAATGGCATATTGTGGATGGTTTCTCCCTCGGCCGTTGAAGCTTCGGCGACCTCGCGCAACTTAGCGTGATTAAGCTCTTTAACGCCCATATCAAATAAGTTGGTTGGTAGACCTACAGATCGACAGAAGGCGAGAACCGCATTAATCTCTTCCATCGCTGCGTTTTCTAACACCAATTGAACAAGCGTGCCGAACGCGACTTTCTCACCATGATAGAGATGGTGACACTCTTCGAGCTTAGTTAGGCCGTTATGAATAGCGTGAGCGCCTGCTAGGCCACTGCTTTCAAAACCGATACCGCTTAGGTATGTATTGGCTTCAATAATGTTTTCTACCGCTTTGGTGCTCACACCATTTTCTACCGCAGCTTTTGCTTTTACACCATCTTCAAGCAAGGTTTCATAGCAAAGTTTCGCAAGAGCTTGCGCTGAACGCGTCGCTAAACCACCGGCCATTGTTGCCTTACCAGAGGTCATGTTGGCACGAGCTTCAAAGTAGGTGGAGAGTGCATCGCCCATCCCCGATACCAGTAGGCGAACTGGGGCTTTTGCGATGACTGATGTATCCATGATGACCATGTCTGGGTTTTTAGGGATCATCAAGTATTCCGCAAATTCACCTTCTGGTGTGTATATCACCGCAAGAGCAGAGGTTGGCGCATCAGTCGAGGCAATCGTAGGAACCACCACGACAGGAATTTTGGTGTAAAACGCAACGGCCTTTGCTGTATCTAACGTTTTACCGCCACCAATACCGACAATGACATCGTGTTTTTGAGTGGCACAAATGTCCGTGATGCGTTCAATCTCAACGCGCGAACATTCGCCACCAAAAATGTTCATAGTGAGTGGAAGCTTTTCGTCAGCAAAGCTTTGTTTGACGTCATCACCAACCAGATTAGTCACGAACTCATCGGCAATGACTAACGGACGTTCACCTAATGTTTTCACATAGTGAGCGATAGATGTAAGTACTTGTTCACCTTGGACGTATTTGCTTGGGCTGATAATAATTTTGTCCATAATTCAAACCTTTAACCTTTTTTATGTGTGTTTTGGACTGCAATGAAAATCCATTGTAGCGATAAGGTTTATATTAGGTTTGGTGAGGTAAGTGGTGAAGGATATCTCTGGTTTTGTTCCATGCTTTTATGACCTCTGTGTCAAACCGACTGTCAGAAGTAATAAGCATCAGCATGCTTTATGGCGCCGATCACTATTCAAGCGAATTAATCGTTTTTCGTTTCATATTGAAACAAAAATACCGAAGTCGTTGTTTCAATATGAAACGGATTGATTTTTGTTGAGCACGTTTTTTCTCTGTTTAAGATGAATTCATACCCTACATAAAAATATAAATGGAATGAGATAGAACGATGAAAAAGTTAATTAACCAAGTCGATGATGTTGTATTGCAGCAAATGGAGGGCCTGGCATTGTCCCGCCCTGAGCTAAAAGCCAACTACGAGCCTCGTTACATGTGGCACGAGGAAACGCCGGGGCAAGTGGCATTGGTTTCTGGTGGTGGCTGTGGTCATGAACCTTTGCACGCAGGTTTTATTGGTAAAGGCATGCTGACAGGTGCCTGCCCTGGTGAGGTATTTACTTCACCTACGCCTGATCAAATGTACGAATGTGGTAACCAAGTGAATACTGGTGAGGGCGTGCTGTTTATCATTAAAAACTACACCGGCGACGTGTTGAACTTTGAAACGGCCGTGGAGCTCCTTCATACCGATGGCATTAAAGTTGGGTCGGTGTTGGTGGATGACGATGTTGCAGTCAAAGACAGCCTGTATACCGCTGGTCGCCGTGGCGTCGCTGGAACGGTATTGGTTGAGAAGTTAGTTGGGGCTGCCGCGAACAAAGGTTATTCGTTGGAGCAATGTGAAGCTCTGGCTCGTCGCGTTAATAATCACTGTCGCTCATTTGGCGTGGCGCTTAATGCTTGTGTTGTGCCAGCGGCGGGTAAACCATCTTTTGTTCTGGAAGATGATGAAGTGGAGTTTGGTGTTGGTATCCATGGTGAACCAGGTATCAAGCGAGTGAAGTACACCGACGTCGATACGTTAGTGGATGAAATGTTTGCTGAAGTTGCTGAAAACACACCTTATCAGCGCACTTTGCGTATTTGGAATCGTGACGAAGGTGAATGGGATGAAGTGGAATCCAGCATTGAGCCTTTCGCCTCTGAACACGACTACATTGTGATGGTGAATGGTATGGGTGGTACGCCAACTTCAGAGCTTTACGGGGTGTACCGCCGTCTTGCTCATAACTGCGAGCAAGCGGGGTTCCGTATCGTGCGTAATATGGTTGGTAACTTCTGTACGTCACTCGATATGGAAGGCGTTTCAATTACGTTGCTGAAAGCAGATAAAGAGATGTTGGAGCTGTTTGATGCTCCTGTCGATACAGCCGCGATCAAGTGGTAACAGGGGGGAGCAAACATGCAAATTGAAAAACAACATATCGTTCACTGGTTAGAGTTATGTGCAAAAACGTATCAAGAGAATCAAGATTTTCTGACCGACCTTGATCGTGATATTGGTGACGCAGACCATGGTCTCAATATGAACCGAGGCTTTAAAAAAGTTGCTGAAAAACTGCCGCAATTTGCGGACCAAAATATCGGCAGCATTCTCAAGAATACGGGCATGACTTTGCTTTCTAGTGTCGGTGGGGCAAGTGGCCCGCTGTATGGCACGCTGTTTATTCGCACGGCTGCCGCTGTCGGAACTCGAGAGCAATTAACGTTTGAAGAGTTAGTGGATGCACTAAAAAGCGGTGTGGATGGCGTGGTGTCTCGTGGTAAAGCAGAACTGGGTGATAAAACCATGTGTGATGTTTGGTTACCCGTTTTAGTTAGCGTGAAGGCGTCGTTAGAAAATGGCATGAGCGCCGATCATTTATTGAATGAAATGGTTGAGCTAGCAGAAACAAATGCGGTTGCCACGATTGAAATGTTGGCGAAAAAAGGGCGAGCAAGCTATTTAGGTGAACGTAGTATTGGTCACCAAGACCCCGGCGCAACCTCTTCTTTGTTAATGATTAAAGCACTACAGCAGGCAATAGCAGGTAATTAAGATGGTGGGAATTGTAGTTGTATCTCATAGTCGTCGCCTTGCTGAAGGGGTGGCCGAACTTGCCACCCAAATGACGCAAGGCAAAGCCAAGCTTGCGATTGCGGCTGGGATTGATGATCCAGAGAATCCGATCGGAACTGATGCCATTGCCGTGATGGAAGCGATTGAGCAGGTACATGATCAACAAGGGGTTGTTGTATTGATGGATCTTGGCAGCGCATTGCTTAGCACGGAAATGGCTCTGGATCTGATTGAGGATCATGTGAGGGAAAATGTCACCCTTATCTCGGCCCCTATTGTTGAAGGAACCATGGCGGCGTCGGTGGCTGCTGCCGCCGGACTACCTTTATCGGCGGTAGTCGAAGAGGCACAGAATGCGTTAAGCGTAAAACAAGAGCATCTTGGTGATCAGCCACTAACATCCGCTGAGATAGCGCCAGTATCAAAAAGTGTTGAGCAAGAACAAACATTTGATTGGGTAGTGCAAAATCCGCATGGATTACATGCTCGTCCCGCTGCGGCCATTGTTGGTGCACTCGCGCCTTTTGACTGCCAATTATGGTTGAAAAAAGGTGAGCGCCGTGTGAACGCGAAGAGCTTAAACAGCATTGCGAAACTTGGCGTTCGTAGCCAAGAGACGATCACGCTGTGCGCACTCGGACCTCAATCTAGTGAAGCAATTCAGGCATTTGAAGCCTTAGCTCATGAGCACTTCGGAGAAAAAGAGGCGGTTGAGCAAGGCATTATCGAGCCTGAAGAGAGCACGGATACTCTGCTCGATGATATGGCCTCAAATCAGATTGAAGGTGCTGTTGTTGGTATTCGAGTCAATGACGGTATCGCTACTGCTCCAGTTGTCCTTTTTACTCATGAAATGCCAGCAGTGCCTGAACGTGATTTCCAAAGTGAACAAGATGAAATTGAACGGGTTAAGCATGCGATAGGCGTGGTTGTTCAACATTTGCAGGAGCAAGCGAAGCAGCCGAAAGGGGAAATATTTTCTGCTCATAGCATGATGCTCAGTGACCCAGAGTTATGGGCATCGGTTGAGGCGCGAATTCAAACGGGCATGATAGCCGAGCAAGCTTGGATAGAATCACTGCAAACGCTAGCCGACGAGTTTCGCCAGGCTGAAAGTCAGTACATGCGGGAACGCGAAGCTGATGTGCATGATATCGCACGCCAAGTTATGGTCGAAATGACAGGCTTAACGCCTAATGCCATCGACATTCAGGAACCCAGTGTTTTGTTGGCCCGCGACCTGATGCCTTCTGATGTGGCCGGGCTTGATAAATCGAAAGTGCTTGGTATCTGTTTGAGTGAAGGAGGGAAAACCTCTCACAGTGCGATTCTTGCTCGTGCGATGGGGATTCCTGCCATCGTTAAAGCTCAGGGCTGCCTTGATGCTGTGCGTGCTGGTCAAGTGGTGACTATTGATGGCTTCCGAGGGCATTTATGGTTCTCTCCTTCAGATTCCGTACAGCAGGAATTAGAAGCGCAACAAATAGAGTGGCAAAGCACCCGACAAAGTGCACTAGCGAGTGCTCAGCAAGCCGCAGTCACCTGTGATGGTGTCCATATTCCAGTATTCGCCAATATTGGTGGACCGAAAGATATTGATGATGCACTAACATCAGGAGCAGAGGGCGTTGGTCTATTCCGGACTGAGTTTCTATTTCAAAACAGTGATGAGTTGCCGACTGAGGAAGCGCAATACCAAGTGTATCGTGATATTGCCGCCGCACTTGGCGATAAGCCACTTACGATTCGTAGTCTAGATGTTGGCGGTGATAAGCCTTTAGCCGCTTATCCTATGCCAGCGGAAGATAATCCATTTTTAGGTCTGAGAGGGGTGCGGTTGTGCCTTCAACATGAATCATTGTTTACCGCCCAACTTCGAGCCATTCTGAGAGCCTTTCACGAGCAACCGAATATTCAATTGATGATACCGATGGTGGCTCAGGTTAAAGAAGTGAGAAAAGTAAAAGCGCTGTTGGCACATCAAGCAACCCAACTCGGCTTGGATGCGACTCATTTGCCTGTCGGTATTATGATTGAGGTACCAGCCGCGGTGTTGAATGCTGATGCGTTAGCACAAGAAGTCGACTTTTTCTCTATTGGCACCAATGATTTGACTCAATATGTTATGGCTGCCGATCGAGGCAACGCCGCCGTTGCTGAATTGGTGAACTACTTTGAACCATCGGTACTAAAAGCCATTGAACTCACTTGTGCAGCAGGCGATCGTGCGGGCATACCGGTCAGTATGTGCGGTGAGATGGCAGGCGATCCAAATGCCACAGAAACATTACTTCGTGTTGGGTTACGAAAATTCAGCGCCAGTGCGAGTTTGTTGCCGGGACTAAAAGCGCAGATTCGTCAGTTGTCTGTCGATGTTTAATCGATACCTTTATCTTTAGTACACGTATACCGGCGTGCTTACGCCGGTTTTACTTTTGTAGGAACGCCACTTCTTGGCTTAATACAGCTTCATTTGCTCCTGCAGCCCAAACTTATTAATTTTTCTCCATAAGGTCGTGCGGCCAATTTGCAATGCTTTCGCCATATCATGCATTTTGCCATCACACTGATTCCAAGCCTGAACGATAGCTCTTCTCTCGGCTTCTTCTAACGTGATTACTGGCGTATTTTCTGCGGTATGGCGAGAATTCAGTTTAATGTCTTCAGGAATATCGTTCAGCTTGATTAAGTTGGAACTGCGGTTAAGCAAAATTCGCTCAGTTCGATTTCTTAATTCAGAGTTGTTGCCTGACCAACGAAAATTCATCAACGCTTCCAGTGCGACTGGCTCTATCGAGATCGTCACATTGTGGCGGCGTTCATAATGGCTGATAAGCTGCTGGACGAGAAATTCAATATCTTCTTTGCGCTTTCTTAGTGGCGGAATATGCAGCTCGTTCGAGGAGATTTCATAATAAAGTTGCCGACCAAATGAGCGCTGAGTGACATACTCGCTGATCTCTGAAGCGGTGCTCGTAATAAGTTGAAAGTCTACGGGGATCAATCGCAAACTGTCGCTGCGGCTGACGAGCCCAGTTTTTAACAACTTAAGTAACACGGCTTGTAAATCGGGTGACAGATATTCCACCTTTTCCAAAAAGAGCGTGCCGCCATGGGCGAGTTCAAACTTAGAGGGCATGCCTTGCCCCTCGTCGTATCCCAGGGTTTCTTTGACCAGTTGCTCTGTATTGATGGAGCGGCAGTTGAGCGTAATGAACGGCCCTTCTTTGTAGGTGCTTTCGTTATGAATCGCCATGGCGAGAGTGGCTTTTCCTACACCTTCTTCACCTGTAATTAGAATCGGTGATTTGGACTTTATGGCCCGTTTTGCCACGGTAATGACATGCTTCATTTTTCGTGAAATAACAGGCAAAGTACTGAACGTATAGCGCGCACTGCCACCTATTTGTTGTTGAGCAAGTTCGCGAATTTTATCGATAGGGTGCAAAAACAATAAGTGTGTGCCGTCGTTGAGTGGACGCAAGGTAATGATTGCCTCAACAAACTCTCCACGAACCTCTACCGTTGTGAGTTTTCGGTTGATGCTTGCACCCGACTCAATACTATTGAGGACATTTGGCGGGAAGCGTAAAACAGAAAAGACTTCTTTATCCAAGACCTGACTGGCTTCAATGTTTAACAAGCGCTCTGATTGATGATTTACCATCGTGATACGGCTTTCTTCATCCCAGGCCAGAAGGCCATCATCCATGCATTCTAACGTTGCGTTGTGCGCACAAGTGAGGCGGTTAATGTTTTCTTGTTCCGACTGAATATGGATTTGCACACTGACTTCTTTCGCGCTCGACGCGATGATGACCAAGTTTTCTTTCTTATAGCTCTCTGCTTTTTTGAGAAGGCATGTTGTGCCGCGTAACTTGCCAAATTGGTCGAAAACAGGTGCTGCTACAGAGGCATAAGAATGTAAGTGGCGATTGAAATGTTCTGCTGCGAATACTTCACACGGGATATGAGTACTAATACAAAGATTGACCGCATTTGTGCCAATTTTTCCTTCAGATAGAAAACAGCCTTGTTTAATGCCGAGCACCTGCATCTCTTGTTGCATTGAGTGATGTCCCACAACGGAAAGAACGCAGCCGTTGCCGTCAGTTATCATCAATAGCAGGTCTTCGTCTCCTAGCATGTCGTAAGTGTCTTCAAGTACGGTAGTGGCGCATTCGATGAGGTGCTCGTTGCGTTTCATCAGAGATGAGAAGGTAAAGCCAGAGGCAATATGTGGTTTTGACCAGGTATAAGGGCTGCATTGCTTTATGCAACGCTCCCACGACTCAAGTACGGGAGTGCGGGAAAATTCTGGAGATACCCAATGGTGTTTCTGGAAAAACTCCCATTTGGTTTTAGTGTCTTCGATTGAAAGCATGCCATACCGTTTCAACGCCAGCGATAGATTGGTCCGATATTACAGAGACATACGAATATGGACTGTGATGGCTTTCACGCACGTTATACAGAAAGAATATGCAAAGAAAAGAGGCTAGTTGAGAAGGCATTCCTTGCCGGAGGTTGGGTTAAAAGGGGCTGTCCTTGCCCAGTTCATTGCAAATTTCGACAATCGCGAGTGACAGGCCGGACTTAATGATTTGTTGTTGGCGCTGAAGCTGGAGTTGGTAAAACTCAAGATCGATGTCGTCATCGGGTTCGTTGACTTCCAATTGCACCATGCCCATTTTCTTCACCAGATGCAGTTTTTTGATCGGTTCTAGGATATTCGGGTCAGTGAACTCGTAGTCCGATGCATCGCTGTTCAGTTGGTTTTTCAGCTTAATGATGTCTTCGATATCGTGGTAGATGTCGTCGGGCAATACACCTAGACCAAACAATAACTTCAAACGAACCGATAAGTCGCCAAGCGGTCCTGAATCTTGCAGTAATGGGCCGACGACCGATTGCACAGCAAAGTTATCTTTACGAAAGATTCTTTGGATGAGTCCGTCGATGGATTCGTTAAAAACATCGACGGTCGCAATAAAGAAGCCACGTACCGATGGTGCGCTGTTGAGTCGTTCAATGATCTCGGTTTCGTTGATGTTATCTGCCATATACTGATCAGTTGTTTCATTATTATATTAAGGGGAGCAGAGCTCCCCCTGAGTCAATCAAAGCTGGTTGTAAAGCGACTCGATTTGAGCCACTTCAACACTGTCTTCAGCCAGACCGGTGTATTTCGCTAACGTTTTTGTCACGCCAACCTCTTTTAATGAGGTCTGTAGCTCAACCGCTTGCGGATCGGTGTCGTTGGTGTATTTCAACGCCGCCGCGATCCCTTTCAAAAGTGTTTGATTTTCAGTGCCATACTCGATTGTACCGAGTAATGGCTTCACTAATCTATCATTTACACCCAATTTACGAATTGGTTGTCGTCCAACGCGATCCACTTCATCCACTAAATATGGGTTGGCGAAGCGACCTAAAATCTTTTCGATGTAGGCATTGTGCATGTCGCGGTCGAAGCCGTAACGACGAATCAACACTTCGCCACTTTCCTGCATTGCTTGTTTTACTTCGGCATAAATGTTTGGGTCTTCAATCGCTTCGCGAATGGTGCGATGGCCTTTCAAACAGCCTAAATAAGCGGTAATACAGTGACCTGTGTTTAGGGTGAACAGCTTACGTTCGACAAAGGCCATTAGGTTGTTGGTTTTTTCCATGCCAGCAATGTTTGGGATGTCGCCCTTGAACTGTTGCTCATCGACAATCCATTCGCTGAAGCTTTCAACCGTCACTTCCAATGGGTCATCGTTGGCGGCTTCTGCTGGTGGAACGATGCGGTCCACTGCGGAGTCGACGAAGCCAACTAGCTCGTCTGCTTTCGTGTGTAATGATTCATCCAAATGTTTGTACACTTCACCTTTTAGGTGAGTCGTGCCACGAACCATGTTTTCGCACGCGATGATGTTCAATGGTTTATCGTTACCTGCTGCAAAGCGTTTAGCAATGCCGGTAGCGATGGTTTTTGCAATGATGTCCAGTACGTTAGGGCCAACCGCTGTTGTTACCAAGTCGGTTTTTACAATGCGGTCGATGACATCTTCACTGGCTGAGTTTACCGCGGTGACGTGAGTTACTGTGTCGATTTGGCACTCAGTACCGACCACTTTTACTTTGTATTCTTGCTTGTGACTCAGTTGGTCGACGAGTGGAGCGTCAACGTCTGCAAATGTGACCTCGACTTCTGCATCTGCTAAGAGTTTTCCGATGAAGCCACGACCAATGTTACCTGCGCCAAAATGAACTGCGTTTTTCATAATTCTTACCTACCAATGTCTAAAATGTTGACTTACGAAACTAGGGGGAGGCCAACCGCATAGGGGGTGACAGCTGACCTCATTTGCCTCAGGAGCAAATTAAAGGGGTAATTAAGCCGCTTGTTGACCGCCAAGGATGTTCAGAATCTCTTCCACATCGTTGGTGCTGGTTAGCTTCTCAATTGCCTCCGGCTCATCGAGCGCGTTCGTAATGGTGGTAATCACCTGGATGTGCTCATCGTTCTTAGCGGCAATGCCGATAACCAGTTTCGCTACATCATCGTCGTCTTCAGTAAATTGGATACCCGATGGGTATTGGCAGATTACAATGCCGGTTTTCTTCACGCGGTCTTTCGCTTCTACCGTGCCGTGAGGCACTGCGATAGATTCGCCTAGGTAAGTTGGAACCAATGCTTCACGCTCAAACATCGCGTCTACGTATTCTGGTTCTGCGTAGCCAAGTTCGACCAACTTGTTGCCCGCGAAGCGAATCGCTTCTTCTTTGTTGGCAGCTTTCAAACCTAGGTGAATGTTCTCACGCTGGATTTGGAACACCGACGTTTGCTGTGGCTCGAAGTTGTCGTCGTTTGCTGCCACGAGCGACACTTTTACCATTTGGTCGTCATTGGCTGCGGATTGGTTTTGTGCGGCTAGTAGTTTGGTGACTAGCTGGTTGTACATTTCGCTGTCTAGGAAGTTAGTCAATGAAATGTGGTGTGCGTTTGGAGCATGCTTACGTGCACGATCCGTTAAGTCTTTATGAGTAATCACGATATCTGCACTCTCTGGTAAGCTGTTAATGGCAAGGTTGGTTACGTGGATGTTCAGACCTGCGTCTTGAACCTTTTTGCGTAGCATGCTCGCGCCCATTGCACTCGAGCCCATGCCCGCATCACAAGCGACAATGATGCTTTGTACTGTCGCTAGGTCTACGTCACCTTTGCTTTGGCTGTTTACCACCGCATCGTTTTTAGATGCAGATTTCATGTCTTTCATTTGTGATGTTGCTTTCTCTAGTGCTGCTTCATCACCGTCTTCTTCTGTTGACGTTTGAGTCTTCATTAGCAGTGCTGCTACGGCGAATGAAACGCCTGTTGCTGCTGCGATAGACGCTAGAACACCAACGATTGAGCCTTTCTGAGTCATCAACAAGATTGCAAAGATTGAACCTGGTGATGCTGGAGAAACGATACCTGCGTTAAAGATAGTTAGAACGAATACGCCAGTCATACCACCTGCGATAGCCGCAAGGATTAGGCGAGGGTTCATTAGGATGTATGGGAAGTAAATCTCGTGGATACCGCCGAAGAAGTGGATGATTGATGCACCACCTGCAGTTTGACGAGCCGTACCTTTACCAAACACCATGTAAGCTAGCAGGATACCTAGACCAGGACCAGGGTTTGCTTCGATTAGGAAGAAGATCGATTGACCTGTCTCAGACGCTTGTTGGATACCCAGTGGAGAGAAGATACCGTGGTTGATCGCGTTATTTAGGAACAGGATCTTCGCAGGTTCAACGAAGATTGAAGTCAGTGGTAGTAGGTGAGCAGAAACTAGGAAGTTAACGCCAGCCGCCAAGCCACCAGAAAGAATTTTTACGAATGGACCGATAAAGATGAAGGCAAGGATCGCACATAGCATGCCGATGATGCCCGCAGAGAAGTTGTTAACCAACATCTCGAAGCCACTTTTTACTTTACCATCGATGTAGTTATCGAATTTCTTGATAGCCCAGCCGCCCATTGGGCCGACCATCATTGCCCCCATAAACATTGGGATGTCTGTGCCGACAATCACACCCATTGTTGTGATTGCACCGACTACCGCACCACGATCGCCGCCAACTAATTTACCACCGGTGTAACCGATAAGTAGTGGCAGCAAGTAGGTAATCATTGGGCCAACCATAGAGGCTAACGTTTCGTTTGGTAGCCATCCAGTTGGGATAAATAGAGCAGTGATAAAGCCCCACGCGATAAACGCGCCGATGTTTGGCATTACCATGTTTGACAGAAAACGACCAAAATTTTGTATCTTGATCTTGGCATCTGGTGATATCATAACAATTCCCCGTTCGATGTTCTGATGAATCTTGTTGTAGTAAACGGTTCGCCAAAACCGTTTGTTTGATTGCTTAGTACCCAATCAATTTACCACACATTTTCCAATTGGAACTGACAACGGGTTTTTTGTGATCTACGCCCGCATTTCTTAGGCTGAGAAACGGTTTTTAAGTGACCAAGTTCAACTTATTAACTTGTAACTTAATAACAAAAAACCACTTTCAAATCTGTCAATAAAAATCTTAGTGATCAATCCGATCTTCTGACAAATTTAAAATTAAAATGCCTTGTGACTTTGATCACTTTTAATTTTTTTTGAAATTCGAATTAAATACTTGTGATGATCAATATCACGTTTTGTGTTGAGTTGTGGTGGATTTAAAGTGTGACTTGGGTCTGCTTTTGTTTTTTGTGAAAGTTTGTGACGGAATTGGTGAGATAAATGCTATCTAGATCTTTCGATAGATTGTATCTATAAGATTCTTTTCGGCGCACTTCACGGAGCACGCCTAATTAGTTGATGAAAGGGTAAATAAAGAGAGTCGCCACACGGTTCTTCTTGTGATTCCCAACTCTCTACTTGATCACTGTTCTTAATCATCGTTGCTATTAGTATGATAGTCGAGGTAGTCATGAGCTTGCTCGCGTCCCATATATCTTGCCAACGTCTTTTCTTGAACATCGCGCAAATCCACCATAATCAATCCATCTAGAGCGTTATTGAATGCAGGGTCGACGTTGAAGCATACCAGCTTGCCATTGAGGCTTAAGTACTGACGCAGCAAAACGGGCACTCCTTTCCCTTCATCGATTCTGGCAATGACACGTGACAATAGCTGTAAATCACCCAGAGCAGTGAGCATGCTGGTGTTCCAGTCACGGTGGTGCTCAGGAAGTGGGTTAGAAGGTGTGACGTACTCTGCGCAATTGTTGTCGTAGTGGTGCAGTGTCATTGATTGAGCCAGTAATTGACGTGCAGTATCGCTATAATCGTTGCTAATGCTTACCGGACCAAATAGGTGAGTGTAATCTGGGTTTTGATGAACGAACGTTGCGATGCCTTTCCACAGTAGCAGTAGCGCGCTCATGCTCTTTTGATATTGCTGTGCAATCACAGAGCGCCCCATCTCAATGGATTTACCCATTTGGTCGATAAAGCGTTGGTCATAGTTAAACAACGTTCGTGAATACAGACCTGCTACGCCGCGCTTTTCAATCAGTTGATCAACCAGACCTAAACGATACGCGCCCACCAAGCATTGGTTCTCTCTGTCCCACACAAACAGATGCAGGTAATCATGATCGAAATGGTCAATGTCTATTGCTAGTCCTGTCCCTTCGCCAACCTGTCGAAAATTGAGCTCACGTAGGCGACCAATTTCATGCAGTAGGGAAGGGATGTTCTGCGACTCCGTGCAGTAAACATCGAACTCACCACTTGTTAGCAGCTTGGACTCTTTTGGTAAGTTGTTCAGCTCTTCAAGCAATTCGCCTACGGGTAACCCTGCCGCTATTGGAGAGAGCATTTCTGATGAAGAAGAAGGCTTCACTGAATGGGTTTCACGATTGAGCAAGTAAGTGTTGAGCCGCAAATAGTTCACCACTTGATCATCGTTAAGTGTGTTGATCTCTTTGAATTTGATCACTTGGCCAAAAGATAAATCAATGGTTTGCGCATGTTTGTTTAGCAACTCTCGACCAAGCAGTAGGGTACGCAAAAGTGGATGGATTTTCCCTGCCATATAGAAGCGTTTCGAGTTCTGACCACTGATGAACACTGGAACTGTTGTTGCTTTGTTTTTTCGGATTAGGCTGCTTACGCTTCGACTCCACGCTTTGTCTTCCAAGCGTTGCTGTTTGGCATCGACTAACTGGGAAACCTCGCCGGCAGGAAAGACAAGCAATAAGCCGCCACTTGCGAGGTGTTTATTGGCCGCTCTCAGGGCTTTCATATTCGATTTGACGGCGTCTTTGCCTTCAAATACATCGACACCAATAAAGAGCTGATCTAACTCCGGCACGGTTTTCAGGTATTGATTGGCTAGGATTTGGATATCGTCTCTGACCATCAACAGTAATTCAGCCAAGATCACGCCTTCCACACAACCAAGCGGATGGTTCGCCACAATGACGGTAGCACCTTGTTTGGGAACTGAATCGAGTGAACCATGAGCAATACGATAGTCGATACCTAAGACATCCAGCGTGAAGCGGAGAAAAGTTTTGGTATCGGCATTAACGGGGCGTTGGGCGTAGAACTTATCAAGTTGGTTTAAACCGGTTGCCCATTCAGCAACGTTTTCACCAATGCCAAACGGCGTTTTACGTGGGAGACGAAAAGGGGTCGAACTATCCATATTTACCTCAGCGTACAAGTTGCTGATTGGATAGTAGAAATTACAGATGACAATTCAGAGGCAAAAGCATGAGCCTTTGGTGACAAACCAATGAAGCTTTATTGACTAAAGAAAACGGTATATCACTGTGCTATGAATCAAAACTCGCGTTATGTCTCCCTCTTAAAACAAGAGATAGGCTATCTTATCTAGAACAAAGATTAAGCTAAGTTGATATTTATCAGGGGGAAATAATGGAACGAGTTTCCAATAAAGCAGCACTTTGGATTGGGCTAAGTTTGATACTTGGTCTTGGCATACTTGGCTATTTTATGCAGCAGACGGCGGTGAAATACCGAGCCTATGAAAGAGTCGTGACAGTAAAAGGTTTGTCGGAGCGTGAGTATCCTGCTGATACGGTGATTTGGCCGATTCAATTTACTCTAGCGAGTAATGATATGGGAGCCATGTTTGATGAAATTGACCAGCAAACCCGTTTGATTTTGGACTTTCTAAGTGCCAAAGGGCTTCCTGAAACCAGCGTTTCCCTTTCTTCCCCAGCGGTCATTGACAGAAAAGCACAGCAATATGGGAGCGAGCAAGACATTGAGTATCGTTATTTGGCCTCGCGAACCGTTACGGTTTATAGCCAGAGTGTTGATGTTGTTCGAGCGGCAATCAATGAAATAGGTGAGCTAGGAAAGCAAGGCGTTTTGCTTAACCAAGATCCTTATGCAAATCGTGTTGAGTACAGCTTTACTAAGCTGAATGATGTGAAGCCAGACATGATCGAAGAAGCGACTAAGAATGCGCGTGAAGTGGCTGAGAAATTTGCGAAAGACTCACAGAGTTCACTGGGTAAGATCAAACGTGCAACTCAAGGGCAGTTCTCGATTTATGACCGAGACAGCAACACGCCTTACATTAAGAAAGTACGAGTGGTATCGACGGTTCAATATTACTTATCTGATTAAAGTTGCGCTCATATAGTCAATAGTTGGTCGTTCCATCACCTTCTATTTGTAGAGGTATCTATGCTCTGTGATAGGGAAATCAGTCTTCGCTGACGCTATATACAAGTACTTTTTTATAAAACTAAGTTCTTAACAGTGATGAGGTGAGTTTGATAATAATCAAGCTCACTTGTTTCTTATGAGCGTAAGTTAGTATGACTTATTGCTAGAAGGAATTAGTATCATGGCATACAAGCACTTTGTTAGAGAACTACTGGGTTTAGCGATTGTTGTCTCTGTCGTCTTTGGCGTATTAGGCGTGATGTTAGAGCTCTTCGCACTGACGGCACTTTGGGAGCATCAGCAAACGATAGCCGATGTTTTTTTCCATGAATCTCTCTACTTCATCGTATTTTTAATCCCACCATACTTCCTCTGGAAGTTGATTAACCGCCCTGAATTGGTTTCTGCTGATCAAGCTTATTTGGCAATGAAGTTAGAGGCTGAAAGTCGACAATGAGTCGATTTAGTGAGTAATGAAAAGAAGAGGCTATGAGAAAACATTAGCCTCTTTTCTATCTGATTCGTGGGGCAAAGTATTCGCTGCTTTATTGATTAAAAAGCTGCTTCGATTGTGCCTTTGAAAGTGCGATCGAGATAATCACGAATCGCTTGAGATTGATAAATAGAAACGAACTTTTTATACGCTTCATTATTTTTGTCTGCGTCACGAGTGGCGATGACCATGACTGCTAATGGGGCGTCTTTTGCTTCAAGATAGATACTTTGTTTCTTCGGATCTAAACCAGAAGACATTACGTAGTTCATTGTAATCGCAGCCGCGTCCACATCATCTAATGTTCTTGGTAGCTGAGCGGCATCTACCTCGACAAATTCAAATGATTTTGCGTTTTTTGTGATATCAGTTAGGGCGGCTTTATGGCCAACACCCTGTTTCAGCTCAATTAAACCTGCATCGGCGAGTAGCAACAGACCACGACCACCGTTGGTAGGGTCATTTGGAAGCGCTATACGTGCATTGTTTGGAAGCTCTTGCAGTGAGCGATACTTATTGGAATAAAGCCCCATACGCATAAGAATGGACTGACCAATTGATACTAATTGGGCGTTATGGCTACTGTTGAAGTTGTCTAAAAATGGCTGGTGCTGATAGCTATTAATATCGATGCTACCATCGCTAAGAGCGGCATTAGGTGTCACGTAGTCAGAAAACTCAATGACTTCGACATTCAAACCTTGCTTCGCTGCCTCCTTCGCTACCGCCTCGACTACTTGTGCATGTGGTCCAACTGTCGCGCCCACTTTAATGACAGAGTCATCTTTTTCTCCACAAGCGCTTAAGCCGACTACTGCCGTGAGAATCAAAGCTAGTTTCTTTAAGTGACCAATACTTTTCATTGTAGCTCCATTTTTGCTTTAGACGTCCATACGTTTATATGTCCATACTATCAGAAGTTGTCTGAGGGTCAATGGTTTAAATCACGAGCAGACATTTTGTTTCTATTGCTCGTATAGAAAGCCAGATAATAGTTAAAGAAAAGGGGAAGAGGAAAAGCTATTACGAGGTTAGTGACGAGTTACCGCAACCGAAACTGTACCCAAAGATATAAGATGCAAAAAAAAGCGTAGTAGGTATTAACCTGCTACGCCTTTCGGAATATGGTGGCCCCTCGCAGACTTGAACTGCGGACCAATCGATTATGAGCGAAGGTCTGACGCAATCTCACTGCACAATCAACATAGAAACCCTGCCCCGACTCACCCCGAAATCCACCAGCAAAATCACATCACCTGATTACCCGCATGATTTTACTG